>JAPXKQ010000027.1:0-31762 GCA_033809995.1 Tissierellaceae bacterium | reverse complement strand
AATAATCACCTTCTGTTGATTCCCACCAGAAAGACTTCTAAGTAATGTATTTTGACTTGGTGTTTTAACACTCATGCTATCTATGACCCAAGCTGTATCATCTTTTGTTCTTTTATTATTTATAACTCCATATTTTGAGTAATCATCGATGTTTGCAATTATCGAATTAAATCTAACATTTAGCCCACCGAATATTCCTGTAGCTCTACGTTCTTCAGTCAGTAATGCAAATCCATTCTTAATCGCATCTGCAGAGTCCTTGTTTTTAATAGTTTTTCCGTATAATTTTATTTCTCCCTCTGAATGGGATGCAATTCCAAAAATGGTTTCCAATAACTCAGTACGTTTCGACCCCACTAGACCTGCAACCCCTAGAATTTCACCTTTTCTCAATTCAAAAGTGATATCTTTTATAGTAGGTTGATATTTCCCTGTTAGATGATTTACCTCCAACATTACATCTTTTGGCACATTTGTTTTAGGAGGAAATCTTTGTGTTAAGTCCCTACCTACCATTAAGCTAATTATCTTATCTGTGGTCAATTCCTTAGCAGGTTTTGTTGCAATCCATTTACCATCTCTCATAACTGTGACTTCATCTGATATCCTTAGTATTTCTTCCATCTTATGAGAGATATATACTATTCCACAACCTCGATCCCTTAATAAATTTATAATTCTAAATAAATGATCTACTTCCTGTTGTGTCAATGATGAAGTAGGTTCATCTAAAACCAAAATTTTTGCTTTATATGAAACTGCCTTTGCAATCTCAACCATTTGCCTGTCGGATACGGACAATTTTCCAAGCTTAGTTTTAGGATCAATATTTATGCCTAAATCATCTAATATTTTCTTTGTATACTCATACATTCCTTTTTGGTCCACCAACAAACCTTTTTGAGGATATCTGCCTAGGAGTATATTGTCCATTACATCTCTTTGTAGCACCTGATTTAATTCTTGGTGCACCATAGATATACCGTTTTCCAGTGCTTGCCTAGGGTTATCAAACTTTTTTTTAACACCTTCTACAAAAATTTCCCCACTATCTTCCTTATATATACCAAAAAGGCACTTCATTAATGTGGACTTACCTGCACCATTTTCACCCATAAGAGCATGAACAGTACCAGCTTTAACTCTAAAACTTACATTGTCTAGAGCCTTAACCCCAGGGAA
The DNA here is from genome assembly GCA_033809995.1 of Tissierellaceae bacterium. Classification (GTDB taxonomy): domain Bacteria; phylum Bacillota; class Clostridia; order Tissierellales; family Tissierellaceae; genus Paratissierella. The sequence goes on along the minus strand of JAPXKQ010000027.1, from coordinate 30,580 downwards.
TTCTTTAGAGATATTTATCATTTCCAACAAATACTTTTCTTCCGACATTATTTTCACCACGCTTTATTTAATAAGTGTATATAGGAAAAAGAATCGCACACTTAAACCAATGTGCGATTCCTAGTAATTTAATATTCTTAATTCTTTTACTATTTATATGCTTGATAAGGAATTCTCACAGCGATACCAGATTCATCATATTTATAATCTGTTCCATCAAGGAATTCCTTATTATTAGCTGCATTTAGTGCCAAAGCAAATACTGCTTTTGCCATACCTTCACCGTCTTGTTTAACAGTACCGGTCATTTCACCTTTTTCAATTAAGTTTTTAGCTTCGTCAGTAGCGTCTACACCAAATACTGGGATATATTTATTTGCATCGCCCTTATTATATCCAGCATTTTGTAGCGCTGAAATAGCGCCTGATGCCATACCATCATTATTAGCTATAACAAATTCTATCTTGTCACCATCTTTTGCTAACCATGCTTCCATAGCTTGGTTTGCTTTATCATTATCCCAATTTGCTACTTGTAGACCTAATTCTTCAGTTTTTATGCCCTTTTCGTTTAAGGTTTTAACAGAATACTCAGTTCTAGCAATTGCTTCTGGGTTATCTGCATCACCTTTAAGCATTACATATTGCATAGTTCCATCGTTGTTTCTATCATATTTTCCTTCGTTCCAAACTTCTGCCATCATTTCGCCTTGAATTATACCAGCTTCTTCTGGTTTAGTTCCAACGAATCTAGCTTTATCATATGATTTGATAACTTCTGCATCTGGTTCTCTATTGAAGAATACAACTGGAATATTAGCTGCTTTTGCTTTATCTATAACAGTTTTTGCAGCTCCAATATCAACTATGTTAACTATTAAAGCGTCAACTTTTTTCTCGATTAATATATCGATTTGGTCATTTTGTTTTGATTGGTCATTTTGTGAATCATTCATAAGAAGGGTTACGTTAGAATGATTTTTGCCCTCTGCTTCTAATGCCTGTCTTACTGTTGAGATATAAGTATCATCATACTTGTAAATTAGAACACCTATTTCAAGCCCATCCGAACTAGTTGCAGGTTTTGAAGTACAGCCTACTAACAATGTTGCTAACATAGCTATTGCTATTAATACTGTCATTAATCTTTTCAAGCTAAATCCCCCCTATTTTTTTGTGATTTATACCACAATTTAATAATATCAATTGTGAAAACGTTTGTCAATTATCTTTTCATTGTGCCTTCTTTGTGGCTTCAACACTTCGTTTTAAGGCTTCCATTAAATCAATAACATTTGATTTTTCTTCTACTCTTTCTTCTACGATTTCTTGACCTTCTATCTTTTGTGCTATAGCCTCTTTAACCTTTTCAGTATAGGTATCTTTATACAATTCAGGTTTAAATTCACTTGTCATATTATTGATAAGCATCTTTGCCATATCTAGTTCTGCCTGGTTTACTTCCACTTGAGCATATGCCTTTGGAATAGCTTTGATCTCTTCCAGAAAATACATGGTTTCTATCAATAATCCTTCTTTAGCAGGTCGAATGGTAACTAACTTTTCTTTTGTTCCTAATACTGTTTTAGCAATTGCTACCTTATGTTCACTTTCCAAAGCAGCCTTAAGTAATGCATACGCTTTATCACTACCATTTGGAACTACATAATATGCCTTTTCATAAAATATAGGGTCTATTTCATTTAAATCAGCAAAATGTAATATGTTAATCAACTTGTCCTTCTCAGTCTTTATCTTTTCAAAGTCTTCATCTTCCATAACAACATATTTACCTTTTTCATATTCATAACCCTTGATTATATCTTCTGATTTTAAATCTGCTATATTGCATGTTGGACATACCTTTTTATACTTTATCCTTTGTTTACAAACCTTATGGAGTTGATTAAAGCTAACTCCTGAGTCTTGTATAGCTGTATATAAATCCACTGGAATATGGACTAATCCAAATGAAATTGCACCTTTATGTGCCACCGCCATAAAAAAACACCTCCAAATGTAGTTTAACCAATTGGAGGTGTAATATGAAAAGTTAGACTTCTGATTCATGAGATTTATCTCTTTTAAAGTATCCACTAATCTCTATTAAAGATATAGTGATTAATATAATTCCTGTAATGATTCTCAAATTTATTGGTTCAGATAAAAATACAAACCCTATAATAGCCGCCATAACTATTCTACTGGTAGATATCATTGCACCTGTTGCAGAATCAACATATTTATAACCCCAAGTAAAGAATATTTGCCCTAAGAAGCCTGTTAAACCAGCTAATATGGTTGGTAATAGACCACTAAAGTCAAAGTTAGTTAAATCTTTAATAGCAAATGGAAGATTTATAATTGTGCCTATTAGCATTACATAAAAAATTATGATATAAGCTTCATTCTCTCTCCTTGAAATTGTTAGATACAAAACTGAAATTGCTGCAGATACAGCTGAAGTCAAGGCGATAAAGTCACCAATATTTATGTGTTTAAAACTTGGATTGGATACTATATAAGAACCTAACATTATTATAAATAAATGAATAAAATTGCTGTTTTTATTTTCTTCTTTTGTAATTAATGGAGCTAGAAGAATAACAAATACTGGATAAGTCATCTGTAGCATATTGGCATTGGTTATAGTTGTATATTGTAATGACCATGTCATAAATATTACTGAAACACTATTAAAAATAGACCGCACAGCTATTGGTTTTAAATTTCCAGCCTTAAATGACTTTTTCTTAAACAATATGTATATTAGCATAGAGGTTGAACCTATTAAAAATCTACTAAAGGAAGTAACTACAGCTGTCATCTCTGTTGTAGAGGTAACTATCTTGCCAAAATATGACGATAAAACAAAAAATAAATTTGCTATAATTAATATTACAACACCCAAATAATCACCTCCATACTTTTTTATCATTGAAAATCCATAATTATATCTTATAACAATTTACATGTTTAGGGAAGCAATCTTTTAGCAAAAAAAAGATGGCGAAATGCCATCTTTTTTCTAGCCTATACCTCCATAAAAGATTCCAGCTATATATACTAATATTGTAAGTCCAACAAATACATATCTGCTCATTGGTTCAAACCAAGAGCCGATAAGTTTTTCTCTTCCAAGTTGTGCTTGCTCTCTCGCAAAGTCAGGACCACAAACCCAGAAGAACATAATTCCCGCAAGCAATGCTCCAAGAGGAATAATATAAATACTTACTATGTCCATCCATGTCCCTAAAACTCCACCATCTTCTATGAATATTCCTACCGCTGCTCCTATTACACCTACAGTAATAACAGCCTTTGCTCTTGAGAAATTAAATCTTTCTTGAAGAGCTTCAATGGGTGTCTCAAAAAGATTAACTAAAGAAGTAACACCAGCAAATAAAACTGCTATAAAGAATATGGATGCAAACAACCTGCCTGCTGGCATTTGTTTAAATATTTCTGGCATAGTAATAAACATCAATGGAGGTCCAGCTGCTGGGTCCATATTAAATGCAAATACTGAAGGTATTATTACTAATGCTGCAAGCATAGCTGCTATAGTATCAAATATAGCTACATTTTTTGCAGAATCAACTACGTCTTCTGTTTTCTTTAGATAACTACCATAAACTACAGTTCCAGAACCTGCTAAAGAAAGTGAGAAAAACGCTTGCCCCAGTGCATAAACCCAAGTCTTTGGATCCCCTAAGAATTCCCACTTTGGTGTTAATAAATAGGCATACCCTGCACCAGCTCCTGGTATAAGTGCTACCCTAATAGCTAAAATCAAAAACATCGCAAAAAATGCTGGCATCATAATCTTATTCATTTTTTCAATACCCGCTGATACACCAGCTACCATTACTACAAATGTCAAAATCAATGCTGCAAAATGCCATCCAACACTTCCAAAACTCCCTGCAATCATTCCAAAGTAGGCTCCACTATCAGGAGAACTAGTCATTGCACCGCTTATAGAACCTACTGTAAATCTTAAAATCCAGCCTACTACAACAGAATAACCTATTGCTATGCCCAATGATCCAATAACAGGAATAAGTCCAATTAGGTCGCCATGTTTTTTGCCTCTTCTTTCCATAGCTTGTTTAAATGCTCCCAGGGGTCCTGTTCCCATTGCCCTCCCAAAAGCCATCTCCCCAATTACTCCAGTAAAGCCAATAAGCGCAACAAAAATAAAGTACGGTATTAAAAATGCTGCTCCACCAAATTGTCCGACCCTATAAGGGAATAACCAAATATTACCCATACCTACTGCAGAGCCTATACATGCTAAGATAAAACCTAATTTACTGTCAAAGGTATCTCGAGTTTGTAAAGCATTCACTTCATTTTTATCCATGATTTCACCTCTTCTATTTTGATTTATAATCAATGACTATATATGGGGAGGGAAATCCCCCATATAAAGCCACAATTATTGTGAATCATTTTGCGTATATAAATTTACAATATTATAATACTATTTTTTAATTGGTTCAAGACTTGCTTGGAAGTGACGTAATATTGGAGGTTCCCAAGTGATTCTATATCCTGGAACTTCACTTGCTCTTTCTTTAATAGCAATTAATGCATCTGCCATAATATCAAAGTGTGCTTGTGTATAAACCCTTCTAGCTATAGCTAATCTAGTAAATTCAAAATCAGCTTTTAGTTGTTCTCCTGTATCAGGGTCATTACCCAACATATATGAACCTATATCACATGTTCTAATTCCTGCTTCTAAGTATAATTCAACAGCTAAAGCTTGTCCAGGGAATTCGTTATATGGAATATGTGGCAATAATGCTTTAGCGTCAATAAATAGTCCGTGACCACCAACAGGTGATTGGTAAGCAATGCCAGCATCATCAAGTCTACTAGCAAGATACTCCATTTGACCATTTCTATATTTTAGATAATCTTCATCTAAACCTTCGTAAAGACCTATGGCAAGAGCTTCAAGATCTCTACCAGATAAACCACCATAAGTTGTAAATCCTTCGAAGGATATAGTTCTTCCCTTTACTAGTTGGTATAATTCTTTATCATTTTTGATTCCAAGTAATCCACCCATATTTACTATAGCATCTTTCTTAGCACTCATAGTAAACATATCAGCATAGCTGAACATTTCTTTAGTTATATCCTTTATTGAAGTGTTTTTGAACTCTTCTTCATCTCGTTTAACAAAAAATGCATTCTCAGCAAATCTTGCTGCATCTATACATAATGGAATATTATATTTCTTACAAATAGCGGAAACATCACGCATATTTTGTACTGAGACAGGTTGTCCACCTGCTGAGTTATTTGTAATAGTCATTACAACTAAACCAACATTTTCCTTACCATGTTCATTTATAAGTTCTTCTAATTTTTTAACATCCATATTACCTTTAAAAGGTACTCTTAAGGAAGGATTTTTTGCCTCTTCGACAACACAGTCAATTGCCCTTGCACCAGCTAATTCCACATGTGCTCTAGTTGTATCAAAAAACATATTTGAAATAGCAAATTTACCTGGCCCTATTAAAAGCCCAAACAATACCTTTTCAGCTGCACGTCCTTGATGTACAGGTTGTATATACTCATAGCCAAATATATCTTTACAAGCATTTACTAATCTAAAATAACTTCTACTACCTGCGTAAGCTTCGTCACCTTTCATGACTCCTGCCCATTGGTCATCACTCATAGCATTGGTACCACTATCAGTTAAAAGGTCAATGTAAACGTCCTCACCTTTAAGATTAAAAAGATTATATTTAGCCTCCTTAATCTTTTGTTCCCTCTCTTCACGGTTTAACATTTTGATAGTTTCAACCATTTTAATTCTAAATGGTTCTGGTACATATTTAATAGCCATTTCGACTCCTCCTTTAAAATTTTATAATACTGAAGTTTTATAATATTACAGTATCGATTTAATAATAAATTATCATATTTATAATTTAATGTCAATACCATATGCATAATTTTGTGGGAAAATGTTTTATTTATTTAATTTATAATAATATTTTATCACTTATTATCATAACTTATCACATATTGAATTTTTTATTAATATAAGTATAATAATATTAATAGAATAAACATTTAGGAGAATAAGATGAGAGCAGAATTACTTGAACACTATATTAATTTAGTAGAATTTTTAGGATTGGTATTAGGTCCTAGTTACGAGATTGCTTTACATGATCTTAACAGGGAAGATGAGACTATTGTTGCTATTGCAAATGGGCAAGTTACAGAAAGAGGCTTGGGTGCTCCATTGGCAAGTCCAATTTTAGGCTTTTTATCTAAGGAAAGATATAAGAAAACAAATCATGAGGTCAATTATACTGTATTTAACGTAAACCAGAAAAAGCTTCGTTCCTCAACATTATATATCAAAGATAAAGGTGAATTGGTTGGACTTTTATGTATAACCTTTGATGATGAAAGATATAGAGATATTAGCAGATTAATCATGGGACTTTGTCATCCAGATGAACTCCTACAGGAAAATAGTTTTGAAAGAATTGAAGATTTAAGAACCGATGAAAATACTGAAATTTATGGTAGAGATATTCATGAGGTATTTAATAATTCTATAAAAAGTATATTTAATGATAACAATATACCTATTGATAGGTTGAAAAAAGATGAAAAACTAAAGATAGTTGCATCCTTAAAAGAAAAAGGCATCTTTTTACTTAAAGGAGCTGTGCCTGAAGTAGCTAAATTGTTAAATAGTAGCGAGGCAACCATATATCGCTATATAAGTGAAGTCGAACAGATGGAATCTAAGGAATAGCATATTAAAAGTTATGTCACAAGATGGGGTTAGGCACCAACTTTACCGCCTAACCCCATTTTCACTCATTATTATATTTCCTTATTTAGATTTAAATTGATAATTCTACCAATGCTTTCACAAGTTCTTTCTATATTTTCTTCTCCTTTTTGTAGAGCTTCGTCTAAATCACACACTCCCTGCATTACACTAAAAAAGGCATCAAATCCATAATCATATAATATATTTACATCCTTGTTGATACTACCTGCAATAGCAATAACAGGAATTCCATATTTTTTAGCTATTTTTGCAACTCCATAGGGTGTTTTCCCAAATCTTGTCTGGCTATCTATACTACCTTCCCCTGTAAATACATAATCTACACCTTCCATATATCTCTCAATATCTGTATAGCGAATTACTATATCTATACCAGGGAAAAGTTGACCATTTAAAAATGCCATCAATCCCGCACCTAAACCACCTGCTGCTCCTGCACCTGGGATTTTATCAATATCCATATTTAAATCCTTTTTAATAATTTCAGCAAAATGCTTTAAATTTCTATCTAATTCAAGGACCATTTCTTTAGTTGCCCCTTTTTGAGGTCCAAAAATGTAAGATGCTCCATATTCCCCTGTTAGTGGATTATTTACATCACAAGCAACTTCTATTCTAGTATCTTTTAACCTAGAATCTATTTCTGAAAGGTCAATTTCGGCAATATCTTTTAAAGAGCCTCCGCCAAATCCAATCTGTTCTCCATCATGGTTTAATAACTTACCTCCTAAAGCTTGAATCATTCCTGCTCCGCCATCATTTGTAGCACTGCCACCAATACCAATAATTATAGTACTTATATTTCTATCTAAAGCAGCCTTTATCAATTCTCCAGTCCCATAAGTAGTAGTTATTAGAGGATTTCTATCTTTTTTATCTATTAGTTCTAATCCACTTGCACTTGCCATTTCTATAACTGCAACATCGCCATCACCTAATATCCCTAGTTTTGCCCTGGCTTTCTCACCTAAAGGATTGGTAACCTCTGGGTAGAACATTTCCCCACCTGTTGCATCTACTAGTGATTGAGTTGTACCCTCACCTCCATCTGCCATAGGAATTTTCACATACTCAGCAAGGGGAAATACCTTTTTCAAACCTTTTTCCATTGCATTAGCTACATCCTTTGCACTAAGGCTTTCTTTAAAAGAATCAGGTGCTAGTAAAAATTTCATTTTATTTATTCACCCCTTAAATTACTATTATCGATACTCCATCGGGAATAATTGCTATTTTCCCGTCCTTTTTATTAATAATTTCATCAGCTTTTCTACTCCAGCTTTTTAGCTAGATTTTCTCTATAGCATGTATTTTCATTCCACCTTATTATATAACTTAAAATCATAAAACTAAACCCTCTGATATATTAATCAGAGGGTTTAGTTAAGATTTAATAAATTATACTAATAATTTTAGTATTGCTGAAGCCAATATAAGCATAAAAGCTCCGCCAATTCTAGATGATATTTGTGCAAAAGGCATTAAATGCATTCTATTAGATGCTGACAATACAGCAACGTCGCCAGTTCCACCCATATTTGCCATACAAAGTCCACCAGTTATAGAGGCTTCTATCGGGAAAAATCCTAATAATTTACCTGCAAAACCAGCCCCTATAATAGCGCCTAAAACAGTTACTGACACTAATGCTAAATAAGTAAATGTAAGAGCTTGAGCTACTTCAGCAAGATTGGTATAAGCAACACCTATACCCACTAATAATGTTGGAGTTAAATTGGTCATTATAAATCTAAACCATTGAAAACATGCTACCTCATATTTTCTTGGTAAAATACCTATAGCTTTAACTATTGCCACTGTTAATATCATTAGGGCATATGGATGTAGAGGTATAAATTCACCTAATATAGTTCCCCAAACAAAGAAAGTAGTGGATAATAATAATCCTATTCCCATATAACCATAGTTTAGTGGCTCTTCTTCTTCTGAATCTTCTTCTGGATCTTCTTGATCCACCATCAATTTTCCATTGCCAGATAATTTATCTTTGCCCTTACCTATTCTATCTAAAATACCAGCTGCTACTATAGAAAGCGCATTTCCTAAAGCTACTGCAGGAACCATCATGGACAGCACAGTCGTTGGATCAGACTTCATTCCCTCAGCAAATATTTGTGACAAAGGCACTGCTCCTGCACCCATACCTCCACCCATTATTGGAATAGCAATAAATAGAATTGCTTCCTTTGCTCCATAGCCTAGAATCGCACCAAGTATGCCTGCAAACCCCATTGCTAGAATTACACCACCTAAAATACAGGGTAAATATCTTATTGATGCTTTAATCAATAATTTTCTATCCATTCCTAATATACTACCTGTTATAAGTGCAGCGATATAAAAATCTAGGAAAGCCTCTCCCTTCATAAAATTGCTCATAATTGTAATCGAATCCTCTGGTAATAACTTAAATGTGACTAATGCAGCAGATCCAAATATAACAACAATGGGACCGCCACCTAAAAAATCTTTAATCCCAGGTGTTCTATCACCAATTTCATTAAATATAGCACCTATTACCATCATAAGTGGATATGCACCTATCATCCCCTTTGGTAATACTCCTAAATAAGATGCAGCAATAACAACCACAGAAACAATTGCGAACATACCCACGGACATACCCATAATCTTATATCCATTTTTCTCTTGAAGTTTAACAGTTTGTTGTACCATTTTAAAACCTCCTTATTTATTGATTTTAAATTCTTGCTACTCCTGTATCTCTTGCAGCTTGTTCAACAGCTTTAGCTACTGCCCGAGCTGAATCTTTATTTAACGCATCTGGTATAATAAAGTCCTCTGATAGTTCTTCATCACTAACCCTATTTGCTATAGCGTAGGCTGCTGCTATATTCATAGCATTATTTATTTCTCTTGCCCTCGCATCTAAAGTTCCCCTAAAGATCCCTGGAAAAGCTAATACATTATTAATTTGGTTCGGATAATCAGATCTTCCTGTTCCAACAATTCTAGCTCCTGCTTCTTTAGCTATGTCTGGATAAATTTCTGGTATTGGATTGGCCATGGCAAAGATTATTGAATCCTTATTCATTGTTTTAACCATATCAGCATCTATTACATTTCCTACAGAAACTCCAATAAACACATCTGCTCCCACCATTGCATCGCTTAATTTTCCTATTTTATTTTCTTTGTTGGTCAATTGAGCTATTTCTTCTTTCAGCCAATTATTTGTTGGTGAATTTCTATAAACTATACCACTTCTATCGCAAACAAGAATTTCCTTTACGCCTAGGTTTAAAAGCATTCTTGTAATTGCAATACCAGCTGCTCCAGCCCCATTTATAACAACTTTAATTTCATCAAATTTTTTATTAACAATCTTTAAAGCATTAATTAAAGCTGCGCAAACCACCACTGCTGTCCCATGTTGGTCATCATGAAATACAGGGATATCCAATTCATCTTTTAGTCTATTTTCAATTTCAACACATCTAGGGGCTGAAATATCTTCTAAGTTAATTCTTCCAAAGGTGGGCGAAATTCTTTTTACTATTTCAACTATCTCATCTACATCCTTTGTATTAAGGCAGATTGGAAAGGCATCAACATTTCCAAATTCTTTAAATAATATTGATTTTCCTTCCATAACAGGCATAGCTGCCTCAGGTCCAATATCACCTAAACCAAGAACTGCAGTACCATCTGTGACTACTGCAACTAAATTACCTTTTGAAGTATACTTGTAAACGGTTTCCCTATCCTTATGAATTTCTCTGCATGGTTGTGCAACCCCAGGTGTATAGGCTATACTTAAGTCATCTTTAGTTTCTAAACTCACCTTTGAGGCAATTTCAATTTTACCCCTACGTTCTTCATGCAATTTAAGACTTAGTTCTGCATAATTCATATTATCCTCCTTTTATTTTAATATTTCTTGGTACCATGGGTTTATTATATGCTTGTCTCAACTTTAATTAAATATTAAGTTAATATCCTAAACATTAAATTAATAAAAAAAAAATTGTCAATATGTTGACAATTTAGAATTTAACTATTTTATATTTATAAGCTGGTCTACCTACAGATCCATATTCTATCTCACGAACAATATATCCTATTTTTTCTAAATAATCCATGTATCTTCTAACTGTAACTTTTGTGATATCTAGCCCTTCCGATATTTCTTCAACGCTTAATTGTTTCTCCGCATTTTTTTCTATGAACCGCATAATTCTATTTAATGTTAATCTATTCAATCCTTTTTGAATAGTCTCATCAATTAAACTAATATTAGAGCTAGTAAACATATCAATGTCTTCTTGTTTAATAGTCCTACTGCCGTTTAGTATACTGCATCTTGCTAGATAATTTTCTAAAGCCTTTTTTAGGCGAGCAAATTCGAAAGGCTTGATTAGATAATCTATTACACCTAATCTTAAGGCATCTTTTATATTATCTAATTCTGTGGATGCAGTTACCATTATAACATCACAATTAGTCCTTATTTTCCTAATTTCTTTTAGTATGCTAATACCATCACCTTTTGGCAAATAAATATCTAAAATAATTAAATCTACTTCTCTTTTCTTTATAAATTCTAAAGCTTCTACTTCATTTCCGCATATACCTAAAATTTTAAATCCATCAACACTTTCTATATAATTTTTATTTATTCGAGCTACCATTGGGTCGTCTTCTATTATTAGCACTCTAATCATATTCCAACCTCCTTAGGTATCGTTATAGCTATTATTGTTCCCATATTTTTTTTGGATTTAATCTTAATTTCTCCAGAAAGAGAATCTATTTTTTCTTTAACTAAAGCTAAGCCGATACCACTATGCTTATTGCTAGTGCTAAATCCTCTCTCAAAAATTCTTTCCATATCGGTATCTGAAATTCCAACACCATTATCCATTACCTTTATTTTTATGGAGTCCTCTTCTTCGTAAATACTAAGAATGACCTTCTTTTTAATTTTTTCTACATTTGAAGCAGCCTCTAGGGCATTTTCTATTATATTGCCTAAAATTGTAATTAGTGCAGAATTAATGTTTTTATCATTTCTTAAATTTAAAAATGAGGTATCTTTTAATTCAAAATTAACTCCTAATTCTTTTGCACGACTAAATTTCCCTAAAATAAGTCCCGAGATTACAGGATCTTTAATTTTCCTAAAAACTGAAATTTCTATTTGTTCTTGGTGTCCCTTTATTCCTAATATGAAATCTTTGGCACATTCTAATTCTTGCGTCTGAATCAGTCCAAGTATAATATGCAGTTTATTTAAAAATTCGTGTGAATTAGCTCTTAAGGCTTGTACAATTTCATTGTATCCTGTAATTTCTTCAGCTAATCTAGTTACTTCGGTTTTATCTCTAAAAGTAGCAATAGCTCCAATTACATTACCTTTATAAATTACTGGAACTTTGTTTGTTACTATATTAATTCTATTCATCTCTTCTTCTTTTTCTAATTCGGGTTTCCCTGATTCTAATACTTCCTCAAGACCATTGTCCGGAAACATCTCATATATTTTTTTGCCAACTGGATTTTTATCATATATTCCTAATATCTCTCTAGCGGAGTCATTAATCATTGTAATTTCTTTTTTATTATCTATGGAAATAATTCCTTCTTGTATTGCTTCTAGCATGCTTTCCTTCTCTGTATAGAGTCTACTAATCTGATAGGGTTCTAATCCCAAAAGACTTTTTTTAATATTGTGAGTTAATATTAAAGAACCTATAATTCCTAAGATTAATCCGCCAATTGAATATGCTAGTATACTGATCAATGCTTTGTTTTGTGAAGCTATTACGCCTTCCACTAAGGTCCCAACCATAATAAATCCCACTTGTTTCCCATCACTATTTTTAATGGGAGCAAAAGCTTTAATGGATCTACCTAAAGTTCCTACAGCTTCAGAAATATATGATTCACCAGTTTCTATAACTCTTTTTTCATCACCACCTACAAACTGTAATCCGAGTCTGTCTATATTGGGGTGGGCGAATCTAATACCATCCATATTTGCAACAACAATCATATCAATATTCTCCACAATTTCCAGTTGTTTATAGGTATATGATTGAATTAACATTTCAGGATCTCCCATTTCTAGTAAATCTCCAAAAAAAGGAGCCCCTCCGATATTTAATGCAGAGTTCATATTATTTACCTTTATCTTATCCTTTACATTTTCCACAGTCCATTTAAAAAAGAAAGTTGAAGTAAATACTATTGAGGAGATAATAATCAGTATAGTAAAAAAAGTAATCTTAGTCCCGAGTCTAAATCGTGGTTGTTCCAAAAACTCATCTCCTTATCATATAACTAGTCAAACTACCAAGTGAAAAGCGCTTTTTAATGTATTATATTATTATTTTGCTATCGGTTCAAGACTCGCTTGAAAACGTATGTATTTATTAAATTCTCACATGATTTTTTTATGAGATATTTTAAAAGACAGCTGTAACCTGCGTAATTTGCGGTCCCAGCTGTCTTTAATAATTAATATATACTTTGATAAATAATCTTACACTTATCTCTAAAACTTCAACAAATTCAATCCAACTTCCTCATTAAATTCCCTATCAACTTTACCATCTATGACATCAATTATAATCTCACCAGTAGCACTGATAACTGCTGAATTAAGATGTCCACCCATAGCATTTAAGTTTTCATCAGCCACTGTAATATGAAGATGCAAATATACATCTCCATTCATTTCAGAAATGTTACCATTAAGATTTAATATCTCCATATCTCCTTTTAAAACCTTCGAATGATATTTTTTAGTTTTAGTTTCAAAATATCCAACTTCCACTTCACCTACTGCACCAATACCTCCAATAGTTCCAAGACTTATTTTTTCTTTCTTACATAAATCTTTTAATGAACTTACTATTTCTTCATCTTTTTCTAGTCTTATAACATACTTATTGCCAAATTTAGTATATTTCATATTAAACTCCTTTCGACAATTTTAGCAATTTGTAACCAACATTAATGCTCGTACAATTAATATCATAACCCAAACCTTTTCTTCAACCCTAAAATCTGCCCCATCAATACATCATTCACCGGTGCACCTTTGTCTTTTCTATCTAAGTATGTTAGATACTCCTTTTCCCCTGCTGTATAAATTCTATCATGTCCTTGGGCTTTTTGAGAATTCCTTAATTCTCGTAAAATATCTCCAACATGTTTTTTGAATTTATCCAATTCAATAAAATGTTCCACATCTATGGCTATAAAGAAATGTCCCAATCTATAAGGTATATCGTTGCCTTCATTATCCACACCAGTTAATGCACTCAAAAAAGGTCCGAGGTGTAATGCTGATGATAATATTTCTACAACTGTTGCATATCCATAACCCTTATGCCCACCCATTTCCACACCAATTCCGCCTAAAGGAGTCAAGGCTGCATCTCCATTGACCAAATCTTTTAATACCTTATGAGGATCTGTTTCACTATTGCCCATATGGTCAATGACCCAACCCCTAGGCAATTCTCTTCCTTCTCTAGCATATTTCTCAATCATACCTCTTTGAGTTGTGGAAGTGGCACAATCTAGGACAAAATCGAATTCTTCATCAGTTGGTATTCCAAAGGTCAATGGATTTGTCCCTAACATATTCTCAACACCAAATGTTGGGGCTATAGAAGGACGTGCATTCGTACCAGTAATTCCTATCATGCCTGCCTTTGTGGCTTGCATTGTATAATATCCAGCTATTCCATAATGGGATGAGTTTTTGACCGTAACCATCCCGAGTCCATAATTCTTAGCCTTATCAATAGCCATATCCATTGCATATTTACCTGCTACATGACCAAAACCATTATTTGCATCCAATACAGCAGTTGATTGATTATCTCTTAAAACATCAATTTTAGTCTTAGGATTTAAAATCCCCATATCTAGTCTATCAATATAAATTGGTTTAAATCTCCCTATTCCATGGGAATCAATTCCCCTCTTATCAGCTGTAATTAGAACTTCCGCAATTGTCTCTGCTTCATCCCTTGCCACACCCATTTTTATTAATACATCTACCATAAATTTCTCTAATTCATCAAATGGGATATAGTCTATGCTATCCAATAAAATCACCCCTTGTATAATTTTTACATCCTTATTATATATGTTAATATACTACCCAATATTGCCTATTTACCCAATATTCCTTATTACAAAATTACTTACTATAATTCTTCCTATTAATGCAAACACCTTCCTAAATTTTGCACCAAAATTCTGACCATTTTCGCCACCCCATATCACTCATACTTTTAGGGCAAATTTTTCTGCTTGCATCAAAATGACGCACGACCATTTCTTTAGATATATTGTACTTACCCATTAGACTTTTAATTAATACTATAGCATTGCCTTGTGCTTTTTCAAAGTCACCATCTTCGTTGATACATATTTCAATACCTATGGAATTACTATTTGTAATACCGTATCGTCCCTTGCCGTCTCCGCAATGCCATGAAGCATTGAAATCTTCTACTGTTTGAATTATCTCTTTATCATCTACAAAATAGTGGGCGGATGCATTACGATTGCCACCATTAAAATATAAATAGTGATTTTGTGCTCTAGCACCATTTCTAGGATTTCCAGTATCGTGAACTACTATATATTTGATTTTTATACCATTACGGCTACTGAAATTGTATTTGATTAGTTTTTTGTTTATTTGCATATTAACCTCCTTTTTCAATTCGCAATGCACAGCGGCTTTCAATTGTGAATTGTGAATTGTGATTTGTGAATTCTACTTAACTATTATCCATTTTTCAGTTCTTCGCTCTTAACTCTTAGTTCTTCACTAATTGTGTTGTTCACTAGTTGTTAACTGCCTTCTCATCTTCTCTAATGCTACTGCCTTCGTATTGACTACGGTCCTATAAGTAATTCCTAGTCTTTTAGATATTTCTGGTATTGAATAACCTTCAAAATAAAAATATATTATAACCTCTCTTTGTCTTTCAGTTAAGGTAGATAAAGCATATCTTATCTCATCTATACCTTCTGTTTTCAAGATTTCTTCCAAAACTCCATCATCATCAGATTCTAAAATATCTATCATCTCTTCATCTTCATCCTCCCCAATAGGTATGTTTAGTGAGAGCAATATTTTCTCCTTATGCTTATTTAGATACAGAAATTTGAGCATTGTTTTAACATATCCAAGAAAATATACATCCTTCGAATCATCGTAATTATTAATACATTCTAATATTAAAAGTCTACCTTCTTGAATTAAATCTTCGTAGTCTGCAATTTTATTATAATATCTTCTGATTGAAGCGATGATTAATGGATTTAACTCCTTTAATATTATTTCTGAGCTTTTAACATCTCCTTGCCTTGCTTTCTTAAGTAGATTATCTAATTCTTTATACATAATTTCCTCCTGGTAGAGGCTAGCCATCTTTTGTTTTTCCTAGGTAAAATTAATATACAAAATACCAATAAAAAAGAAAAAAGCAGACTTAAAATATTGCCGAACATCAGTTCGATTATTCATTCTACTTTTCTTATTCAATCTGAATACTTTTGCAAATATTACCCAATAATATTGTCAAATGATTATGGAGGTTATTAAATGGAAAATAATAAGAATTTAAATCAACTAACTGTAGCTAATATGTCTGAAGATGAGTTAAGACAAGTAAAAGACCTAGAAGGACAATTGGGAGATAAGTATTATATTATTGCATTTGAAAAAGGGAAGTAAAAAAAGTTATGTCACTTTTTGGGATCAGGGACCAATTAGTGACATAACTTTTATTTATAATTTTATGACTTATTTTACAGCTTTTAATTTTGCAATATCATAAGCATTTTTAGTTGCTAATATTTCCATAGTATTTAAATCATTACGAAGTTCTTTTACTTCATTATATACATTTTGTGTTTCAGCCTTAAGTTCCTCTCTTGTTAATTCATGTTCTTCCATTAATTTTCCATATACATTTAAGATATCTTCTTTTAACTCAGAGTGTACACTTTGAATTTCTTCTTTAAGTTCACTACGAACTCCTTGTATTTCTTCTTTAAGTTCTATTCTTACATCTTGAATTTCTTCCTTAAGCTCTATCCTTACACCTTGTATGTCTTCTTTAAGCTCTATCCTTACACCTTGTATGTCTTCTTTAAGCTCCGTCCTTACACTTTGAATTTCTTCTTTAAGTTCACTACGAACTCCTTGTATTTCTTCTTTAAGTTCGCTACGGACTCCTTGTATTTCTTCTTTTAATTCAGTTCGTACGTCTTGTACTTCTGTCTTTAGTTCACCCAGATCTCTTTGAATGTCGATTAGAATATTTAGTATCTTTTCATCCAATTTTATCCCCCCAATCTAAGTAATATTATAGCATAAAATAATATTAAGTTAATATTATTTTAACAGAACATCCGTTTGTAGTCAATATTAATTATTTAAACTAAATTAAGAGATACATTCCTATATATTACTGGAAGTATCCGTAATATTTATAATACAGCTAAATCTTCATCCTTAGGGTCACAAATAAACATATACCCCGGTGAATGAGTAATCATCAATTCAGGCTTGCTTGTCATGGCAATTGACTGAGGTGTAACTCCACATGCCCAAAATACTGGGACTTCTCCATCTTTTATTATGGATGGGTCGCCAAAGTCAGGTTTGTTAATATCTTTAATACCGATTTGACTTGGGTCTCCAATATGAACTGGGGCACCATGTACTTGAGGAAATCTAGATGTAGCTTGTACTGCTCTTGTGATTAATTTATAAGGAATAGGCCTCATACTAACTACCATTTTGCCATGGAATTTTCCTGCAGGTTCTGTTTCAATATTTGTAATATACATAGGTACATTATGATTATCTTCAATATGTCTAATTGGAATTGATGCATTTAACATAGCCGATTCAAAAGAAAAACTACATCCTATTAAAAATCCTACTAAATCATCCCTCCAATATTTCTCAATATCCGTTACCTCATCAACTAATTCACCATATTTGTAAATTCTATACTTTGGAATATCATACCTTAAGTCAGCACCCTTTGCCATTATCTTAGGTTCTGGATTTCCAACGTCTGTAACATCTAAAATTGGACACGGTTTAGGATTTCTTTGTGCAAACAATAAAAAGTCAAAGGCTAAATCTTTTGGTACTATTGCTAAGTTTGCTTGAATATGACCTCTACACATACCTGATGTAGGTCTATCTACTTCGCCTTTCCTTATTAATTCTCTTACCTCTTTTGGACTCATATTGGCTAAGTCTAACATAATGATTCCTCCCCTTTAAATACTATCTTTTACTTTATTTATTCGACAAACAAAATTAAATTTCCTTCTTTTATAAAAAGAAAAAAATTATGTCGCTAATTGTTGTTTGACTTCAATTAGTGACATAACTTAAATTAATTATCTAGTTTGAAATTTTAAAACCCTACCAGCTTTTGGGGTTGTGGTTCTCCTTCATTTATTAAAACTTTTATGGTGTAAATGCTTTAGTTAACCCTTAACTAATTTCCCCAAAAGGTACATGCTAACAATACTTAGATTATACCCTACTTTCTAATTATCCTGGGGAAGACGAACTCTAATTAATTCTGCAAAAAATTCTGCACCTGTCACTAGTATATCATCATTATAATCAAAAGCTGAATTATGAAGTGGTGTATTTTCCGAAGCTATTGGACTTTTACCACTACCTAGGAATAAAAAACATCCTGGAACATGTTGTAAGAAAGTTCCAAAATCTTCCGAAGCAGTCCATGGCTCACAATTTGTATCTACATTATTTTTTCCTACAATATTCTTAGCTGCATTAGCTACTACATTAACACATTTCTCCCAGTTTATTGTTGGCGAAAATTCATGTGTATATTTAAATTCAAATTCTGCCCCATTAGCCTGGCAGATGCCTTCAACAATACTTCTCATTCTTGTTTCAATTAGCTTTTGTACTTCAGTTGCAAAACTTCTTGTATCTCCTAAAATCTCCACATTAGAAGGAATTGCATTATGAACGCCATCTGTGTATAATTCTGTACAAGATACTACTGCCTGCTGTAAAGGGCTCACATTACGGGATGCTATAGTCTGCAATCCTAATATAATCTGAGAAGCTGTTACAAGTGGGTCTATTCCTAAATGAGGACTTGATGCATGAGAACCCTTACCCTTTATTTTAATAACAAAGTTGTCCTCACTTCCCATGATTCCCCCTATTCTAGTATTAATTGTACCTTCAGGTAGAAATGGAGTATTGTGAAGTCCATATATTTCATCTATTGG
The DNA here is from genome assembly GCA_033809995.1 of Tissierellaceae bacterium. GTDB lineage: Bacteria > Bacillota > Clostridia > Tissierellales > Tissierellaceae > Paratissierella. The sequence goes on along the minus strand of JAPXKQ010000027.1, from coordinate 11,421 downwards.
AAATCTTGTAAAAAGGCCATCATCAATCATTCTCTGAGAACCCTTGCCAGGCTCCTCTGCAGGTTGGAAAATAAGTCTTATAGTTCCATTGAAGTTTTTCCTTTCAGCAAGCAATTTTGCTGCACCCAATAGGGTAGCGGTATGTCCATCGTGTCCACATGCGTGCATCTTACCAGGATTCTTTGAAGTATGTGGATTATTCCCCTTTTCTTGCATATTGATAGCATCCATATCCGCTCTGAGGGCTATAACTTCCGAGCCATCTCCTACTTTTAAACTAGCCACAACACCCGTCTTACCGATTCCTGTTTCAACATCATAGCCCATTTCCTTTAATCTTTCGCTTACAAACTTTGCTGTATTTACTTCTTCAAAAGCTGTTTCTGCATTTTCATGTAAAAAATGTCTCCATTCAATTAGTTGTTTCGATAGTTCTTGATTCCTCATATCCTTATTGCCTCTCCTTTGCTTCAATTTACTGTTACATCTTTTATAACTAAGTCCATTTTTACAAGGAAACAAAGATTATGATGGATTGATATGGTTCGTGCCATTATCATAGTATCCTAAGAATTTTAATTAGTTTGATAAGCAGATACTTTCCATTAAAGTATTCTTTGTTTTCTAAAATTTTCTATGTGTTTTTTTAAACAAGTATGGTGCAATGGACATTTTCATTAAAACTATACAACAGGTGGGTGATTCGAAACACCTCACCTGTTGTATTATTGCTATGGTACAGATATTCAATAACTGCCCCAGCCTGCTTATGCTGAGTCCTTTACAATTATTCTTCCCTACATAATGCTCTAGGTGACTTTATTAATTGCCACTTTTTGTCCTATTGATAGCTTCTAAATCACCGTTGGAGCCAAACCACTCCTTGGTAACACCTCTTAATGTCTTATGTAACATAAGAAGAGCAGCTACATTTATAACCAATATAATTCCGTTTGTAAAATCTGCAAATAAAAAAGCAGTTGAGATATCACTCATACTTCCACCGATAACTATTAAGATTATTGCAATCTGAAATAAGGTACCTACTTTAGGGCTGTTGAACATAGAGATTGCCTGTATCTTAACACCTTGAGCATCCGTAATCAAGGAACTTAGACCAAATAAGAACAGAGAAATAACCCCAATAATACTACCAAACTTACCAAAAAGAGTACCTAAAGCGGTTATAGCAAAAGTGCTACCATTACCACCACTCTGCCAAACACCTGTAAATAGAACCAACAATCCAGTCAAAGTGCAGATAACAATTGTATCAATAAATGTTTCGATAACAGCCCACATACCTTGTTTAGCAGGGTGTCCAATATCTTCAACCTGTGCTTGAACGGAAGCGGAAAGTCCAAGACCAGCGTCGTTGGAGAATACACCACGGGCAAGTCCATTACGAATAGTACTCGAAAGAGCTGCACCTGCGAAACCACCAACTGGAGCCCATCCAGTGAACGCCCCTTTAAAAATAGATGCAAACACAATGCCAATTTGACCAATATTGGCAATAATTACCATTAATGCAAATACGATGTATAAAGTACACATTACTGGGACTAATATGTCTGTTATTTTAACCAATTTCTTCATACCACCCCATATAACTGCGATAATAAAGGCTATCATTATTATAGTGGAATAAATATTATCAATTCCAAGACTAGCTAGATTGCTGGAAATTGAGCTTGCATGAACACCACAAATAGTAGTTAAGCAGATGAGCATCGTAATACCAAATAAGTTAGCAAGATATCTTTTATTAAGACCATCCTTAATATACATGTAAGGACCGCCTTTATATCCACCAAGTCCATCTGGCTGGCGGAAGTGACAAGACATGGTAACTTCAGCATATTTAATACCCATTGCAATGAATCCACAAACCCACATCCAGAACAGTGCACCTGGACCACCTAAAGCTATTGCAACACTAACTCCAACGATGTTTCCAGTTCCAACCGTTGCACTTAAAGCTGCAATCATGCCCTGTAAAGGCGAGATGCTATCATCCTTTTTGTTTTTCTTACTTTCTTTATCGAATGCTGAGCCTATAGTATTCTTGAAAATAAATCTGGCGCGAGTGAATTGTACTCCGCCTATAATAATTGTTAGGGCAATTCCACCGCCAATCAAGACGATTAAGATAGGAATTCCCCACAACCAACCTGTAAAGGCACCAATTGCTTCATACAATTTCATTAAAAACGACATAATCTTTCTCTCCTCTCTTATTTGCAATAACTTATAAAACCGTTTACCAACCTTGAAAATTAAATATTATGTTAATTATTGCCAACATTAATTAATAAGTACTACTTTTTTTGAAGTCATCAATTGATGAATCAAATTTTCGTGCTTGCTCCTATGCACTTATATAGGATCTTTGTTTACTAATTTACTTAGATTCTGCAAGCTTAACAACAACATCCATTAATACATTTGCTCCAGCAATTAAATCTTGTTCAGGTGTAAATTCTTTAGGATTATGACTAATTCCATCTACACTTGGTACAAAAATCATAGCTGTGGGACAGATACGAGCCATCATTTGGGCATCTTGACCAGCTCCTGATGTCATCCTCTTAGAATCTAGACCATGTTCCTTAGCAGCGTTTTCAATTAACTGGACAAGAGGTTCATCAAAGATAACAGGCTCAAATCTAACTAATCTTTCTGTAGATATTTTCACGCCATCAGTCTCAGCAAGTTCTTTTAGATACTCATCAAGTGCCACTTCTTCTTCCTTTAGCCTTTGCTCATTGGGATTACGTAAATCTACAGTGAAAGCAGCACGTGAAGGTATAACATTAATGGCATTTGGCTGGAAATCAATACATCCAACAGTAGCTACTGTAGTTGAATTTGAGTTATTGGCTCGTTCTCGTAAGAATGTTATTACTTTGGCTGCACTTAAGCCTGCATCCCTTCTCATTTCAGTAGGTGTTGTACCAGCATGATTTGCTACACCTTCAATTGTTACATTTTGCCAAGATATACCTTGAAGGTTTTCAACTGCCCCGATAGGGGTCTTTATACTATCAAGTATTGGTCCTTGCTCTATATGAAGTTCAACAAAGGCATGTGGCTTTAAGAATCCAGGTTCTTCTTTACCTAAATATCCAATTCTTTCAAGCTCCTCCCCCAGAAGAGTTCCATCAATACCTACTACTTCAAGTGCTTCATCAACAGAAAAACCTCCTGCATATACAAGAGAGCCCATCATATCTGGTTGATAACGCACACCTTCCTCATTTGTAAATACAGCAACTACAATTGGACGAGCAGGAGTATATCCTTTTTCTTTTAGAACTTTAACCAGTTCAATACCAGCAATTACGCCATAGCATCCATCAAATATACCTGCATTTATAACAGTATCTATATGTGAGCCTACCATAATTGGATCTTGCCCCTCATTCTCAGGACATCTGCATATTCCAAAGATATTACCTATACGATCCACAACAACTTCTAATTCTGCATCTTTCATCCATGCAACTATAACATCACGACCTGCTTTATCAGCATCAGATGCAACCAATCTTGTCAGTTTTCCATCTTCATCCCGACCGATTTGTCCTAATTCATTAATACGACTAATCAAGCGTTCTTCATTAATAAATAGCTTATTTTCCATAAGTTTTCCTCCATTTTTATAACCTTAAAATTGCTCCAGTAATGTTAATCACGCTACTTTACATATTTCAGAAACACAATATAATAATTCACAAGCTCTATTATTTTAATAATGCCTTAGTAATGCCATAATAACCATTTACAGCCTTTTGCAATTGCTCGATTTCAATATGTTCATCTATAGTATGAGCTAAGTTTTCTCTTGAAGGTCCAAAACCAAAGGTTTTAATTCCAGCTTCACCTGCATAATGACTACCATTAGTACAGAAGGAGTAATTAGTAATCTCTGGGTCTAATCCTACTTCTTTTAAGCCTTCATAAGCTGCTTGTACAAAATCAGCTTCCTTATCAAATCTCCATGCTGGGAAAAATCTTTCGCCAACTATTGTATTTCCTGTATAGCACTTTTCTTCACCTTTAGCATAGGAAACCTTTGCACTAAATGTAGGATCATCAAGTTTCATTTCGTCTAATAACTTTTGTATTGGCTCTAGTACCCCTTCTAATGTTTCACCAACTAATAATCTTCTATCATAAGTAATTTTACAATAATCCGGTACAACTGATGCTCCTGGATATGGTGAAGACTTAATATCAACTAATTCCAATATTCCATATCCTAAGTATTCATCATGGGTCATTTCCAATTCTTGAACTCTTTTAACGACATCTGCTGCCTTATAAACTGCATTTATACCTTTATCAGGGTTAGCCGAGTGAGCTGGCTTACCAAAAGTCTCTATTACTATTTCAGCTCTTCCCCTTTGGCCAATCTTTAAATTCAATTCTGAAGCTTCACCTATTACAACATAATCAGGTTTAACATAATTGCTTACACTTCTGGCTCCCACTCCTTCAAAGCACTCCTCGTGTACCACACCAGAAACATAGATTTCCCCTGGAAATTCTTTTTTTGTATCCTTTGCAAATTTAGATACTCCACATATCATTGAAGCTAAAGCACCCTTCATATCAGACGCACCTCTACCATAAACTTTACCATCTTTAATAATTCCTTCAAAAGGATCTACTGTCCACTTTGATGAATCGGGAACCTGAACTGTATCCATGTGTGCATCAAATAAAATCTTCTTTCCTGGTAAGTTTCCTTTTATGCTTCCAACTACGTTGCCATATTCATCTACATGACAATCATCAAATCCCAATTCAGCAAATATTCCCTTTAAAGCTTTTGCCATTTTATCTTCTTCGCCTGAATAAGATTTTTCCTTGATTAGCTCTTGTGTAATTTTGACAACCTTTTCTTCATAATTAATATCAAACATTTATATCCTCCTTACCATAATTAAAAATTAAGAATTAATAATTAATAATTAAAATTTAAGAATTGCTTTTAGTGTCTTAGGCGATCAAAGGTCACCCCTACTGTTAACTATCCCTTATTTATTTTAAAGTTTTCATTCTTAATTTTTATCTTTTAATTTTTAATTGTTTTCATCCTTCTGTTATTCACTATTCACTATTACTTATTCACTGAACTATAGTCTCCATCCCAAACAATTTCTTTATACCTAATTGGATCAGTATCACCTTCAGTGCTTATTAATAATATTACAGAATCTTCATTTAGTCCCAACTCTTCTCTCAATTCTCTATATTCATCATTTTCCATTATCAGTGAGATTACACCTACTCCTACTGCACCAGACTCACCTGATACAATTTGTGGATCACCTTTTAATGGAGCTGCAAGAATTCTCATTCCTCTAGCTGCAACATAATCAGGGCAAGATAGGTATCCATCAGAATAATCCCTTAAAACTTCATAAGATATCGTATTAGGTTCTCCACAAGCAAGTCCAGCCATAATGGTTGACATATCCCCAGTAACATTTTCAATTTTTCCAGCCTTCGCTGAATTATATAAACATGGGGCTTCGTCTGGTTCCATTATTACAGTAATTGGTCTATCATCACCAAATCTTGCTGCCAAATATCCTTGAACAGCTCCTGCAAAAGAACCTACACCTGCTTGTAGGAAAACATGAGTTGGTTTATCTACTCCTTCTGCTTCTAACTGTTCTATGGCTTCTGAAGCCAATGTTCCATATCCTTGCATTATCCAAAGTGGGATATCCTCATAGCCTTCCCAAGCTGTATCTTGTATGACTACCCAGCCGTTTTTCTTAGCCATTTCATCAGATAGTCTAACAGCATCATCATAGTTTCCATCAATAATAGTAGCATCAGAGCCTTCTTTTCTAATATTGTTAAGTCTTGTTTCAGAAGAACCTTTAGGCATATAAACTACCGATTTTTGACCCAATTGATTAGCCGCCCAAGCTACTCCTCTGCCATGATTTCCATCTGTTGCAGTAACAAATGTTATCTCTCCCAATTTTTCTTTTATTTCTTTGGATCTTAATAATTCAAAAGAAACTTCTGATATATCAAGTCCTAATCTATCAGCAAGATAATGTCCAATTGCATATGAGCCGCCTAGTACTTTGAATGCATTTAATCCAAATCTATAGGATTCATCCTTCAAAAATATATCTTTTACTCCTATATGTTTGGCTAGATTTTCTAATTTGTGTAATGGTGTGACAGAGTATTCATCAAAGCTCCTATGAAATTCTCTTACTTTGCTGATTGCTTTATCTGATATATAATCAACATTAACTTTAGATTTTGATTTATCTCTTACAGACTTCACTAAATGTGACTTTATTATTTTTTTTACCATCATGACCTCCTAAGAAATATAGTTAACAACTAACAATGAACAGTTAACAGTTTAATAAATTTAAACAATATTGGTACTCAAATTTCATTGCAAGATTGTTAGTAATATATATTGCAACTAACGTGCCATCCTTTGATTTATTGAAAGATATTTTTCAAGTAAGTATTTAACAGGGTTTCAAAAGTTATTAATATCCTCCTTTAAAATAAAAAACAAAAACTATTATCAAAATGATAATAGCCCTGGTTTATATTATTTACTTTTCTTATTTAAATCGGGTTAAACTCACACATTATCAAAATGATAATGTGTTATCATTTTGATAATTGCAAATTATATTTCTTTAGCTTTCTATACAATGTAGCAATTCCTATTCCTAACTCGTCTGCCGCTTTTTGTTTTCCCTCTTTAGAGTCCCCATAAAGTGCCAATGCCTTCTTAATATACTCCCTTTCCATTGATTCTAAGGATAATGGTAAAAAATCTATTTCAAATCTTTCTTCCATTAATAACTTTTTAGGCAATATATTTCTAGTAATAACACCATTTTTCTCAGCCATATTCATAATAAACTCAACAGTATTTTCCAATTCCCTAACATTACCTGGCCAATTATATTTATAAAAAATATCCATAACTTCTTTCGTGAATGTTACTTTGCTTTTTTTAAATAGCTTCCCATATTTTTTTATAAAATAATTGGTCAATATATTGATGTCTTCCTTCCTATCCCTTAATGGTGGAATAGTAAATGGTATTACATTCAACCTATAGTATAAATCTTCCCTAAACATCTTATCTTCAATAAGTTGTTCTAAATTTTTATTTGTAGCTGCAATTATTCTAACATCAACGGGTATGGGACTATTGGAGCCAAGACGTACAATCTCTCTTTGTTCTAAAACCCTCAAGAGTTTAGATTGGAGATATAGTGGCATGTCTCCAATTTCATCTAAGAATAATGTACCATTGTTTGCATATTCTATTTTACCAATTTTACCTTTAGGGTCTGCGCCTGTAAATGCACCCTTAACATAGCCAAATAGCTCACTTTCCAATAATGCATCGGGTATAGCAGCACAGTTAATCGCAACAAAAGCATTATCAACTCTATCACTTTCCATATGAATTGATCTAGCAAACAATTCCTTTCCTGTACCACTTTCACCTGTAATTAATACTGTAGAGTTTGATTTTGCAATCTTTTTTACCTTTGATTTAAGTAATCTTATTTCACCAGATTCTCCAAGAATACAATCCAAACCTAAATTCTCTTTAGTAATATTAATTGAGGCTCCAAGACTGGCAAGAGAATCTAAATCTGTAAATAAAACAACTTGGTCATATGCTGAACCACTTTGAACAATTTTATAATCTTCTCCTATAATATTAAAAACCTTTTTTCCTATTGATAACTCATATTCATTTAGATTAAGAATTTGGTTGCCTGTATTATTTATTTTAATCTTTTCATTATTCCCAATATCAAAGTCTAACATTTTAGTTGCGGTATTATTGATTCGTATTAATTTACCATCTTGATTAATAATAATAACACCTTGCTCAACTTTGTCTACAATATTCTTTAGTATTTCTATTAGATTTAGCATCTTATGCTTTTCCAATTCTTCTCTTGCTTTAGAGGATATTAAGTCTGATATCTGCTCTAAAAACTCAGTGAAAACAGCTAAATTATCTATAATATGGTCTCGTTGTTCTTTAGTAAAACAAACCAATCCAATAACGCCTATTACTTCTTGATCTATTTTTATAGGCATACTCACTTCAAATGTTTCTTCACAATTCTCCTGCTTATGGCAAAACTTACAAATTGGATGTCTTCCTGGTTCCATAATTATATGGTCTTTACCTGTCTTCATCACTTCACTATAAACATAGCCTTCTTCACCCATATTTTGATTTATGCTTTGGGCAAACATACCAGTTCCAGCTATTCTTAATAAGTCTTTGTCAACTATCTCAACATCTACCCTTAGAATTTTTGATAAAACTTCTGCATATTTTATTACCGTTTCTTGCATGCTATTTAAGAGGCTAGCCATATTATCACCTTTCAATTCACAATTCACAGTTCACGATTCGCAATGTTTTCAATTCACAGTTCACAATGCACAGTTCACAATTTAAAACATAAGCGGAGATACCTCCACTTCAGTCGGTATGACAAAAACCTATTCACTCTTACCTCTTAGTTCTTACCTCTTAACTATCTTCTAATAATGGCTTGCCACCTTTTTAAGCATCTCAACAATTGGCAAATTGTATGGACATCTGCTTTCACATTCTGCACATTCTATACATTCGCTTGCTTTTACACTCATAGAATTGTATCTTGCTATAGCCCAATCCTGTAAATCATATCTTGTATAATAAGCATCAATTACAAATTGAGTTGGAATATCTATACCAACTGTACAAGGTGCACAATATCCACACCTTCTGCAAAATTCCGTGCCTAAAGTTGCAGCTTCTTTTTCTAAAACTTCTCTTTCTTCATCAGTTAGTTTTCTTAATTCATTTCCAGCTTTAGTATTTTGTCTTACTTGCTCGACCGAATCCATACCTGGAATAACAACAGTTATATTTGGATTTTCTAATATGAATCTCATGGCTAGTTCACCATTTGAAAGTGCTCCCCCTGCCAAAGGCTTCATAATAATTACACCAATATTGTTTTTCTTTGCCTTTTCAAATATTGGCTCTCCTTGTCTTTCAACAGCATTGTATGGGAATTGAATTGTGGAAAATTCGCCTGTATCAATAGCAATATCTAGTAAATCTGCGCTATGACTTGAAAGACCAATTTCCCTTATTAAACCCTTTTCTTTTGCTTCCTTTAACGCTTGTAAAGCTCCACCTTCCGCTAATACTTTGTCCAATGTTGCCTTATCCGCAATATTGTGGAATTGAAAAAGGTCTATGTAATCAGTTCTTAGCAATTTTAAGCTAGTATGTAATTCTTCAAGTATTCCATCATAAGTCCTATTCATTGACTTTGTTGCAAGTATAAACTTATCTCTTCCTAGTACTTCTAGAGCATGGCCAATAAGTGCTTCACTTTCCCTATAGCCTCTAGCTGTATCAATAAAGTTTATTCCTTGATTTAAGGCCTCTCTTAATATTTCTACAGCCGTATCTTTGTCTGTTCTTTGAATTGGAATACCACCAAAACCTACAATAGATACTTCATAATTTGTTTTACCAAGAATTCTTTTTTCCATTATTATACCTCCCTAAATACATAAATATAGATAAGAGCTAAGAACTAAGAGTTAAAACATTAAAAGAGGAGATCCTTCGTAAGCAGTGATTATGCTGTTAACATAGGATGACATCCAGCAATGATATAAGGTCTTTTTCAACTGTTAGTTGTTCGCTGTTACCTGTTAGCTTTTTACTATTCACTATTCACTATTCACTATTACCTCTTACCTGCTTTTATTATACTTAATTGAAGAAAAAAAGACAACTAAGAGTAAATCAACTCTTAATCGTCTCCCAAATATAAATAGTGTTTTCCTGATGTATATAAAATTATCAAACCAGCTAACATTCCGATTGCCGCAGCCTTAATAAAATAAGGCATTATAGTCTTTGATGCAGTTACAGACAAGAATGCTCCCGTTTCACCGCCTATTAAAATTGCTACCATAAATAGTATGAAGACTAGTCCTCCACCTATTATTGAGAGCAAAATAAATATGCTAAAAATCGAATTAAAGATATTTATTGATTTATCCTTCATGTTGCACCTCCTAAATAAATGGAACTGGTAACAACCCAGCAAGTATTATTATCGCCACCAATAAGTGGCAAACCACCCACACAATAGCCAACCTTGATGTTTCCCTTATTTTAGAACCAGCGATACCCATTGCTGTATACATTGCTAATGCTAATGGTGGTGTCATTCCCTCTAATGCTCCCGTAATCGCAGGTAGAATTGCAGCTGCAAGTAATGGATTCACTCCCACTGCCGCTAACGCTCCTATAATTCCAGCACCGAATATAGTCACTTGGGATGAACCTGGTAATATCATTCCCAAGAATGCAGTGAATACAGGGAAAAATATTGCCAATTGAAGTTTATTCATATTAAAGGATTGAACATATTCACCCAAAGTTGCACCAACTTCTGCATCCCCAAAAAGATATGAGATGGAATATGCAAAATAAACAGTAGCAGCTACTGGAACTATTTGCTCAACTCCCTTTTTAAACATATTAAAAACATTCTTAAGTGTTAATCCCCCAGGAATTTCTTTTCTACTTATTATTAATGTATAAATAGCCGCAACTCCTGGAGTAAATAATATAACTGAATTTGAAAAAGCTTTCGCTCCGTCTTTCCCAAGTCTTTGGGTAAAAAATGTTTCTCCAAATTTAAAATCTAAATATAATGGTAGAAAAATTATTAAAGGAACTAACAAGGCTTTCCAATCCTTCTTTAATGATTCTGATAATTTCGGAATCTCTTCCTTTGGAACTGGCTTTACATCATATTTTTTGCATAAGAAAAGCAACGTAAAAAATCTTTGCACTATAAACCAAATTCCTACTCCCCATACTGCCATCCAGAAACCTGATAAAGTATAAGTTCCAGGAAACATTGCATCTAAAATCCCAAATGCAAGTAAGATTGTCCCCGAGGGTGGAATCATGGGTCCTAATGAGCTAGCAGACATTTCAACTGTAGCCGCTAATGCAGGTGGAAAACCTGTCCTAATCATAGCAGGTATAGTAAAAACTCCTGTAGCTGCAACATTTCCAGGGCCTGTCCCAGATAAAGCAGCCATAAATGTACTGGAGAATAAACTTACATATCCTGCTCCTCCCTTGAAACGTCCAACTAATGCTAACATAAAATCTATTATCGCTGTAACTACATTGGTTTGCCCAAAAATAAAGGCTAAAGATAAGAATGCAACTATTGCATAAAATAAGGTGTTTGTAGCTGGTTTGATAAGATACTCTAACAATTTATCCTGTCTTTTTAATACAAAGACCATCACTATATATCCTACAAACATTGCTTCATAGATAGGTCT
>JAPXKQ010000026.1:0-33723 GCA_033809995.1 Tissierellaceae bacterium | reverse complement strand
CATGGTGGTGGAGCATTCTCTGGAAAGGATCCAACAAAGGTAGATAGATCAGCTGCTTATGCTGCAAGGTACGTGGCTAAAAATGTTGTAGCAGCAGGATTAGCTGAAAAATGTGAGGTAGGTTTAGCATACGCCATAGGGGTAGCACGTCCATTAGGTGTCTATGTAGATACCTTTGGAACAGGAATAATTTCTGATGAAGAAATTATGAAATTGGTCAATAAACATTTTGATTTGAGACCAGCAGCAATTATCAGAGACTTAGACTTAAGAAAACCTATATATAGAAACTTAGCTGCATATGGTCATTTTGGTAGAGAAGATTTAGATTTAACATGGGAAAAAACAGATAAGGCTGAAGCGCTTAAAAATGAGGTAAGAGGTATTTAGTGAATAAGTAATAGTGAATAGTTTAAAAAAACTAAGAACTAAGAGTTAAAAAATTATTAAAAGAGGAGATCCCTCCACGTTGGTCGGGATGACAAACCATTAAAAGCAAAGATATTTTAAATATTTTTGCTTTTTTTCTTTTTGCAATAGTAAAAAGCCCCTCCTAAATCTATATGTTAATTAGACAGTAAATAACTGATACGATAAGCAGGATGACTTTAGCGGTAAATGGTCTTCAACTGTTAACTGTTAGTTGTTAGCTGTTAACTGAAAGAAGGGGGAGGTGAAAATATGGCAATTACTACTGTTAAAGAAAAAATGGCTCTTAAGTTAGAGTTAGATGCAGGCATTGTAAATGGCAAACAAAAAGTTACATCAAAAGTATTTAGCAACGTAAAGACTGACGCAAATAATGACTCTCTACATGAAGTTGCAGTTACCTTAGCAGGTCTTCAAAGCAAAGACTTACTAAATGTAAAGAGAGTTGAAGAAACATTATTAAGAGAAGAGTAAACATTAGTGAAGAACTAAGAACTAATAGTGAATAACCGAAAAACTTTAATCAAACAATCTCAAAACTATTCACTATTCACTATTACCTATTCACTATGTTTTAGGAGGGGAGGTGAAATAATGGAAAGAACTAAACTTGAAATGGATTTTCTCAATGCAGCTAATAAGGTAGTACGAATTGCTCTTGATGAGCCGAGAGAAGACTTAAACAACACAGAAATTGAAGATGCTATGAGTAATATAGTGGCATTGAATATATTTCAAACTAAGGAAGGAGATTTAACAGGAATATCCGCCGCTAGAATTATAAGAACTAATGTAAGCGATATAAAGTTTTAATTAAGGGCCGTAAGGCCCTTAATTCAATTCACAATTCGCAAATCACAATGCACAATTATATTAAAGTAGGGGGCAAGGGTCAAAGAATAAGATCCAAAAGAAAGACTCTAAAAATTGTTAATTGTTAAATATTAATCGTTAATTGATTTAGAAAGGTGGTGAAATTATGCAGGAGATATATTCTACTATAGCCAATTTAGGATTTCCAATTGTGATTTCCATATATCTTTTGGTTAGGATAGAGGGGAAATTAAATGAATTAACAAATAGCATAATAGAATTATCAAATACAATTTCAAAATTGAATTAGAATAGGTAATTACTATTCATTGATGATTTAGGAGATTCCTCTATTGCAGATGGAAGACGTATGGCAAAGGCGTCATTTCACACGAGATAGAGAAATCTCTTTTTTCATTTTTAATTTTTGATTCTTAATTTTAATTTCTTATCTATGGAAGGGATGTTTTTCTATGCTATAATTATAGGTATAGTGGAGGGTGTAGGGATGATAATAGAAGGAACTATAGGAGAAATCATTTTTAGAAACGAAGTCAACGGATATACAGTTGGAAGATTAAACACCTCAGATGGTGAAGTTACCATTGTGGGATATGCTGCTTTTTTGAAAACAGAGGAAATGGTTCAAGTGGAAGGGGACTGGACCTATCACAATAGATTTGGTGAACAATTTGGGTTTACAAGTATTAAAACACTTGTACCATCAACCTTAAAAGGAATAGAAAACTATCTATCTTCAGGCTTGATACCGAATATCGGACCAAAAACTGCAAAGAAAATAGTAGAAAAATTTGGACTTGAATCCCTTGATATTATTCAATATTCTCCTGAAAGGTTGAAAGAAATACCTGGTATTGGTGATAAAAAGCTAAGAAGAATAATTGAAGCTTATGATGAGCAAAGAGAATTAAGAGATATTATGGTCTATCTCCAGCAATTCGAAATTACTGTTAACTATGGGATAAAGATATATAAAAAATATGGCAAGGATACGATAAAAATCATAAGTGAGAATCCTTATAGACTGTCAGAAGATATTTTTGGCATCGGATTTAAGACTGCCGACAAAATCGCTAACAAGATGGGTATAGAGAATGCTTCCCCATATAGACTTGAGGCGGGTTTAAAATTTGTAATTATGCAGTGTTCAGCAGAGGGGCATTGTTATGTACCAAAGGAAGAGCTAATTAATAAATCCAAATATCTTTTGGATGTAGAAGAATCATATCTGGAAGAATCATTAAGAAATTTAGCCTTAAAAAACAGTATTTATATTATAAACGATGAAGATGGGATAAAAGTGTATTATGCACCTTTTCACATAGCGGAAAACAATGTTGCTAAAAAAATCGTTGAACTATCAAGAGTGGCTTTTGATGAGTTAGAGATTGATATTGAGAAGGAAATTCAAAAGATAGAAGAAAAAAATAATATAACATTTGGAAGGAAACAAAAAATAGCTATTCGTGAATCTATAGAAAATGGCATAATGATTATTACAGGTGGACCTGGAACTGGGAAAACTACCATTATAAATGCGATTATTAATATATGTGAGGACCTGGGAATGAAAGTAGTATTGGCTGCACCTACTGGAAGAGCGGCTAAAAGAATGACGGAAACTACAGGAAGAGAATCTAAGACAATTCATAGATTATTAGAGTATTCTTTTATGGAAAATGAGGATATGGCATTTAATAAGAATGAAGAAAGTCCACTAGAGGCTGATATAGTCATAATTGACGAAGCATCTATGATAGATATACTATTGATGAATAGTATGTTAAAGGCTATAAATCCAGGAACAAGACTTATATTAGTTGGTGATGTGGACCAATTACCTTCTGTAGGAGCGGGTAATGTATTAAAGGATATAATAAACTCTGGAACTATTAAGGTTGTAATGCTTGATGAGATTTTTAGACAAGCTGAAGAAAGTATGATTATAGTCAACGCTCACAAAATCAATAAAGGAGATAAACCATTATTAAATGAAAAAGATAAGGACTTTTATTTCATGTCTGTAAAATCACCTCAAGAAATCGTCAATACAATTATTGATTTAATTAAGGAAAGGCTACCAAATTTCTACGGCATTGATTCTATAAAAGATATTCAAGTTCTTACTCCTATGAAAAAGGGAGAAGTAGGTATATTTTCACTTAATAAACATATTCAAAATGCTCTAAATCCCAAGTCAAAAGAAAAATCTGAAAAACAAATTGGCGATGATATATTTAGAGTTGGGGACAAGGTTATGCAAATTAAAAACAATTATAGCTTAGAATGGGAAATTGTACGTGATGGAAATGTCATTGATACGGGAGAAGGCGTATTTAACGGGGATTTCGGATATATAATTGATATTGACAATGAAGATGGGATAATAAAGGTACTATTTGATGATGAAAGGCAAGTAGAATATGATTTTAAACAGATAGATGAGCTGAAGCTTGCATATGCTACTACAGTTCACAAGGCTCAGGGTAGTGAATTCCCAGTGGTAATTATGCCTATTTATTCTGGACCACCAATGCTTTTAACAAGAAATCTGCTTTATACAGCTATTACGAGAGCTAAGCAATTGGTTGTATTGGTTGGAGAAGAAAAATATATGTATATGATGATAAAGAATAATATTATTACAAAAAGATATTCCTCACTTGATAAAAAGACTAGGAATTACCTAAATACATTTTTTAGATAGGTGGCATATTATGGGTCTACTATTTCCTACACAAAATTTATGTTATATGTGTAAAGAAAAGTCTTATTACATAGATAATTATATATGTGGTGAATGTAAGGAGAGATTGGTTTATATGCACAAGGAGGTGGATATAGGCTCTCAACATATATCTAAAACCTATTATTCTGTTTTTTACAACAAATTTATAAAAGAGTTGGTCCATAGCTTTAAGTTCAATGATAAAAGTTATTTGTACAAGCCCTTAGCTGAAATTATGCTTGAAACTATTGACTTAATAGGGATTAAAAAAGACATAGACTTAATATTTTATGTTCCCATTCACAGAAGAAAGGAAGCCATAAGAGGGTATAATCAAAGTGAACTATTGGCAAAATACATTTCAGAAAATATAAATACACCATTATCTAAGAATAATTTAATTAAGCATAAATGGACTAAGGAGCAAAATCAGCTAAGGAAGCTTGAAAGACAAAATAATCTAAAGGATTCATTTAAAATAAAAAATCCAAATGAAATAATCAATAAAAGAATCCTATTGATTGATGATATCATCACTACGGGAGCTACTTTTGATGAGTGTGGGAAGGTCCTTAAAATTAATGGGGCAGGAGAAGTAATTGGACTTGCCCTTACATCAAGTAAAAGCTAATCCAAATACCTACCTACCATACTTTTACCAGAATTCACTCTATAGCCGTTTATTTTAAAGTATTCTAAAGTTGCATTTATCTCCCCACCGAGTACTATGATTATACTACTTATGTAAAGCCATACTAGTAGAATTATTACTCCACCAATACTGCCATAAGTAACGGTATAACTCGCAAAGTTATTTACATAATATGAGAAAGCAATTGAAGTAAAAAGCCACCCTAATGTAGTAAATATCCCTCCAGGCAAAGCACTTAATAATTTTATTTGTTTTCTATCTTCAACACAGGGACTATATTTATAAAGCAATGCAAATATAAACACCATAAACAATAAAGTGATAATGGTCCTTGTATTATTCCAAATTCTAAGGAATAAATCTGTTTTACCTATTGATGAAAAGATTTTTCTTCCTAATAATTCTCCTAGGACCAATGTAGAAAATACCAATACTAACATAAACAATAGTGCTATTGTAAAAATAACAGATAAGAATTTAATTTTAAAATAAGACCTAGTTTCTTCATAATCATAAGCTCTATTTATTGCTTTAATTACAGGTTTTACTCCAGATGAAGCTGTCCATATACCTGCTATTGCAGATATTGATAATAACCCTTGGCTACTACCTATCACTATATCATCTATAAAATCATTTATAATAATTTGTATTTCTAATGGAAGGTAGTAAATTATTTTTATTATAAAATCTTGACTGACTAAAGGAGTATAACTTATTATATTTAAGAATACAATTAAAAACGGGAACACTGATAGTATTAAAAAATATGTAAGTTGTGCTCCTACAGCAAATACCCCATCTTCGTTTATTCTATATATCAGTTGATCTAAGAATATAAAAAGTTTAAATTTCATGAGATTATTTAAAAGAGACTTTAACAAAAAATCACCCCACTCAATATATATACAATTATACCCTATTTATGTAAAACAAAAAAGTGAGTTCTTAACTCACTTTTCCCATTTTTCATTTTAAATATCTATTAAACCAATTCGTTATCTCTTCTAATCTTTTTACTCTGTTTTTAGGTTTACCTGATCTTGAAAGCTCATGGTTTTCTCCTCTAAACATACAAAGTCTCGAATCTACACCATGATATTTAAGGGATGTAAACATCTGCAAGCCCTCAGGTAAAGAGCAACGATAATCCTCTTCAGAGTGTATAAACAATGTTGGTGTAGTTACTTTATCCGCATATTTTAATGGGGAGTGGAACCAAAGCTTATCGATGCCATTCCAAGGTGTAGCTCCATTTTGGTCATCAGCGAAGAAATAACCTATATCTGTAGTACCAAAGAAAGAAACCCAATTGGAAATACTTCTTTGGGATACGGCAGCCTTAAATCTTTCAGTATGACCAATAATCCAGTTTGTCATAAATCCACCGTATGACCCACCTGTAACCCCAATCTTTTCCTTATCTATTTCAGGATAATTAATAAGTACCATATCAACAAAATCCATTATATCATTGTAATCAATGGTTCCATATTTTCCTCGAATATCTGCAAACTTATTGCCTTTTCCATCACTACCTCTAGGGTTGCAGAAAAATACGAAATAACCTTCATTAGCCCAGTATTGCATTTCATGATAAAATATTTCACCATAAACAGTCTTAGGACCACCGTGTATATCTAGGATTCCAGGGTATAGCTTGCCTTCCTCAAAGTCTACTGGTTTTAGGACCCAACCATCGATTTCAACATCATCATCACTTACAAAGGTCACTTTCTCAGGTAGGGATATTTTTTTCTCCTTATTTATCCATGAGTTAAAATGAGTTAATTGTTTTTCTTCTCCTTCTAAAGCATAGATTTCTTGTAAGTTTAATCCTCTTAATCCTATAAAGTATATCTTTCCATCTTTAACATCAAATCCATCTATGGAACCATTATCAGCTGTTAATCTTTCTATACTACCTTCCAAATCTATTCTATTGATAAAGGAAGCGTACCTTTCCGTAGTAGTAAAATATAGATAATCCCCATCAAGTCTCATTCCCTTTGAACCACCGTATCTACAATCAGAACCTACTGAATTCCAAAGACTATAGTCAAAGTTACTTGCTATCATATTTGTTTTTTCTGTTTTTAAATCTGTTATATAAAATTTAGGATTTTCATTTAACCCGTAAGAATTATTATCAGCTCCAGTAAAGATAATTTTATTTCCCAAGAAATGAGCCGAACTATAATCAAAGTTTTCATAAGGAGATATTTTTTCAAATACATCCTCTTTTATTTTATAGAGATTTAACTCGTTTTTTATACTTTGTTTATCAAAAAATGAATTGGTAATAATTAAAGCCAATGATTTATCCTCATTAAAGGATATAAATTCGACATTTGTAAAATCATCAGTTATGGGGTAAAATGTTTTTTCCTTTATCTTGTAAATATATATTTTACTTCTTTTTTTATTAGTAAATCCTACACCATTTGACCAAAATGGGATTTCGTCCAGTATTTCATATGCTTCATTTTCCTTTAATTCCTTTAACCTTTTCTCTTTGTCAGTGTCTGACAAATTTTCAAAGCCTGATAAATTAGGGTTATATACTGCTGTTAAAAGGAAGGTGTTTTCATCCAAAATTTCTATCCTAGATACATCCAAAGGAATTTCCATCAGATGATTGGCTTCCCCACCATTGATATTGATTTCGTAAAAATTTGTGAAATGTTCCCCTTTTTCCTTTCGCATCTCATCTTTACTATCTCTATTTGCTGGAAATATTATGGTATCATCATTTTTCCAGATAAAAGACCTTTCTCCATTGAAACTAGTTAATTTTAAAGATTGTCCATTCTCATTCAAAACATAAATATTTGAAAGATATTTGTTTTCCTCAAGATCCATTTGATGTAATACAAAACCACAATTTTTACCATTTGGAGAAAACTGAATATCAGATAAAAACTTATACTTTGTGAAATCATCTAAAAGCAATTTTTCCAATATAATCCCCCCTAGTTTTGTTTTGATTTGGCTCTGTAGCTATCCAACGATACTACACTATTTTCTTTTCTCCGCTCATTACTCTTTAAGATTTTAAATATTAACTTACCCAATGGTGTGACTTCAAAATTGTATTCAGGATAAAAGTTTATTTTTATTAAACCCAAATATTTTAAAAATCTATTATAAAGAATAAAGAAGTTTGGATAATCCTCAAAAGTGCTAATTAAGGTAGAAATACTACAAAGATTATTTGGTGATATTGAATTAACCATATCAACTAACATCTTTTTAACAATTTCAATAGATTTTATATTAATATTTGTTAATTCACTAATAAATTCTTTACTCCATATGTAATCAAAGAATATTGTGAATTTCTCCTCATCTTTTAATCGCACAAAATTAGTGCCTTTTTTAGTCAGCATCAAATATCCTTCATCTATCATAAAAAGTCCAAGTTTTAAGGACATTTTATAAAATAGATGAATTATAGGGAAATCCTCTTGATTTAGATTTCTCTTATTCAAAGTGATAGCACCTTCAAATATACTGTTTAATTCTATTAGGTGTTTCCTTTTAATATACTTATTCCTATCAGTCAATTCCATTTTTTTATCTATTGCATATAAAATAAACTTATCAAAATCTATAATTAGTGAAATTGCCATTTCGTTTAATTCTAGAGCTACGTTATCAACAAAACTTCTGTCTAAATTATATGGAGAACTATTTGATTTCAATTTATCCATATAATAGAATCTATTATTACTAATTTCCAACAATTCTAAATAAACATCTTTATAATCAGAAGATTTGTTCTTTAAGAAAGATAGGTACTTAATAAATGTACTCAAGAATGAGTTCAATTCCTCTTGAGAGTTAATAAATTCATCCCTAATAGCTTCTTTAAAGAAATATTTAAAATCCACTTTATCTAAATCATATAGTGTGAAGTCTTCTTCAGCTAAATAATATTCAAAAAACTCTATAAGATTTGAAATATGTTTTTTTATGGTTAAGCTATGGGCTTTATTTTGTAAATAGCCCTCAAATTCATAGATTTCATCATATAGGTATGAAGTAATATCCTCTTCATATTCTAAAATATCTAAAATACAATCATTATAAATTTTGAATAATTCCATTGAATGTTTCTTAAGGTATTCCTTAATAGTTAATGAGGAATTAGATTTTCTATTCCTATTATAATCTATTAAAAATTCTTCAACGAATGCTGATTTAACAGAAAAAGGAAGATAATTTAATTCTCCAATATATGAGTAATTATCTAAAATTTTACCTAACCTAGCAAATATAAACTCCCCTTCTTCTAATACATTTGTTAGATTAGGTTCTAATAATTTATATTCCATATTTTGAAGAATATCTCTAACATATATATGCTCCCCTCTATAACCTAAAATTTCAAAAAGAGATATAAAAGATTCCTTTTTAGAATTTAATATTTCCTTTTCAATTGGTCTTAACATTTTTTCATATTTATCTAAAAACTTTTCAATAAAAGTCTTTCCTGTATTATCTATATAATCTATGCTTAACCATGTATTAAATAGAATTTCATTATTTTTTTCATGAAAAAAGTGTATATTAGCACCTAAATTATCATGCAGCAATTCTATATCAATTTCTTTTTTTATAAAAGAAAATAGCTTTTTTGTGATATTCAAATCTATTTTTTGTAATTCTTCAAAACTATATTTTGTCATAATCTCCTCCAATTTGTAGTCTCGTATTTATTATATACTAACGTATGCCAATTCACAATTATCAGTTCACAGTTCACAATTAAAAAGATTAAACAGCGTAGCTGCCATCCTGAAGATGACCTAACTCAATTTATGAAGTAAATTGTTGGTAGGTCATTCGCAATGAATTCCAACTTTATTGTACTCCGTAGGAATCAATTCAGGAGTGCCTTAAAGGCCAAATTCGTGTGACTGTAAGAATAAACGAATTTGATGAATGAAACTGCGTCATCGTAAAGAATCTCTATTCTATTTATATCTTATACTAAAAGGGGATTCTTCACTACCGTTCAGAATGACAGCCTCGCTGTTAGCTGTTACCTGTTAGTTGTTAGCTTGTTTTTTCAGTTATTCACTATTACCTATTCACTGATTTTAAATTGGTTCCAGGGATATTCATCATATGGATTAGATATAAAATTTAATATTTGTTTTGTCTTAGGATGTCTAAAGGATAGCTTATATGACCAAAGAGCAATTTGAGACCATCCTGTTTTGTTTGCAAATTCTTCATTATATTTGGTATCGCCCCATAAAGGAAGCCCATGGTGCGACATTTGAACTCTTATTTGATGGTGCCTTCCAGTTTTCAAATCTATTTCCAATAAAGATAATGGTCCATATTCATCTGTATTATTAGTTTCAATTAATTTATACTCCAATATAGCTTCTTTAGCATCTTTTGTGTCTCTTACAACACTCATATTTTTAGAGCCTATTTTTAATAATTTATCTATAAATACACCTTGGTCTGTCTCAGGCTTTCCACAAACTACAGCAAGATATTTTTTATCAATATTTCTATCTTGTAATTCTTTAGATAGAAAGGCATTAGCAGGTTTAGTCTTAGCATAAAGAATAGCTCCACCAACTGGACGATCTAGCCTATGAACCAAGCCAATATAAGGATTTTCTACTTTATGTTCTCTACTTAGTCTTTCCTTTAAAATGGAAAGTAAATCTAAATCATTAGTCTTATCCTTTTGTACTGGAATTTTAGGTGGCTTCTCTGCAACTATTATAAAATTATCTTCATAAAGTATCTTAATATCCATAATAACCTCCATGTCAATTCACAATTCACAATTCACAGTTCACAATTGTTGTGGTCATTCTGTTGGGTCTATTTTTCCCAACCTCAGATTTTTACTTTCATAATTGTGCATTGTGCATTGTGCATTGTGAATTTACTTATTATTCTTCCCAATTTTTAATATAGCATATTATAGGTAAATTTGATAATATTAATGTAGCAAATATTTGGAGGTGTGTAGCTTGTTAAAATTCAAGGATTACAAGTATGAAAGACCAGATATATCAAAAATTGGAGAAGAGTTTGATACTTTATTAAAGAAATTTGAAGAGGCAGAAGATGTTGAAGCCCAAAATGAAGTAATTAGGGAAATAAATAAGCTAAGAAATACCATGGACACTATGGGAACCCTAGTCCATATAAGACATTCAATCAATACAGAAGATAAGTTTTATGCTAAGGAACAAGATTTTATTGACGAGAATGAACCTATTTATCAAAATTTAGTTTTTAAATACTATAAGGCATTGGTTAATTCTAAGTTCAGAAAAGAACTAGAAGCAAAATGGGGAAAACAAGTTTTTAGCCTAGCAGAGTTGCAATTAAAATCCTTCTCAGAGGAAATCATTAATGATTTAGTACAAGAAAATAAACTTACAACAGAATATAATAAGCTTATTGCTTCAGCTAAGTTAGAGTTTGAAGGAGAAGTTAGAAATTTAAGCCAAATGCTTCCTTTTATGGAATCAAAGGATAGAGAAACAAGGAAAAAGGCGTATGAAGTATATACAAACTTCTTTGCAGAACATGAAAGTGAATTCGACAGGATTTATGACGATTTAGTTAAACTAAGAGATAAAATGGCTAAAAAATTGGGATATGAAAATTATGTCCAATTCGGATACGATAGAATGGGTAGAACTGATTACGACTCCAAGATGGTTGCTAACTACAGAAAGCAAGTTTATGAGTCACTGGTACCAGTTGTAGTGGAATTAAAGGATAGACAAAGAAAAAGATTAGGGCTTGAAGATTTTAAATATTATGATGAGCTATTAGAATATCTCACAGGTAATGCAACACCCAAGGGGTCACCCGAATGGATCATCGAAAATGGTAAAAAGATGTATGAAGAATTATCAAAAGAAACAGATGAATTCTTTACATTTATGTTAGAAAGAGAACTCCTTGACTTGGTAAGTAAAAAAGGAAAAATGAGTGGTGGGTATTGTACCATAATTCCAGATTATGATTCACCATTTATTTTCTCGAATTTTAATGGAACAAGTGGGGATATAGATGTATTGACCCATGAAGCAGGGCATGCATTCCAATCCTATATGAGTATGGACTATGAGCTTCCTGAATATGGATTTCCTACTTATGAAGCATGTGAAATCCATTCAATGAGTATGGAATTTATCACATGGCCTTGGATGGATTTATTCTTCAAAGATGAGGTAGATAAATATAAATTTAGCCATTTAGCAGGAGCTATAAGCTTTATTCCATACGGAGTGACAGTTGATGAATTTCAACATTATGTTTATGAAAATCCAGAAGCAACTCCAGAAATGAGAAAGACTAAATGGAGAGAAATTGAGAAGAAATACCTATCTTTTAGGGATTATGAAGATAACGACTTTTTAAATAGAGGTGGATTCTGGTTTAAACAAGGTCATATTTTCCAAACTCCTTTCTATTATATCGATTATACTCTTGCTCAAGTTTGTGCATTCCAATTTTGGATTAAGGATAGAGAAGACCACGAAAAGGCTTGGGAGGACTATATAAGATTATGTAAGGCTGGTGGAAGTTTACCATTCCTAGAATTAGTGAAATTAGGCAACTTAGAAAATCCATTTGTAGATGGTACTATTAGTAAAGTTGTTAGACCTCTAAAGGAATATTTAGATAATGTAGATGATAGTAATTTTTAATATTAGATTATGTCCGATTTGGTGTTTGATAACAAATTCGGACATTTTTTTATCCCATTATTACTTTAAAGTTTCATTAAATTTTGATAAAATATTAAATTGAAATCAATATATGAAACATTGTTTCTTATTAATGTATCTTTGTTGACACTATAGTTCATAGGGGTAAAATAAAATTAGGAGTTGGAGATATGAAAAGTGTATTAGTTATTTTAAGGGAATATGAAATCCATGCTACAGCCACAGAAAAGGTTATTATAAAATATATTCTTGATCATCCGAAGGAAGTTCCTGATATGACTATTTATGAACTTTCGGAGAAAACATTTTCATCACCTGCTTCAATTATTAGAATGTGTAAGAAAAACGGCTTTAAGGGTTTTAAAGATTTAACCAAGGCGTTGATTTATGAATTGGCAATGAGAGAACACAATAAAAATGAAGAAAAAAAGGAAATTATAGAGTCAGATAATTTAAAGAACATAATTGATAAGGTTACGTACAAAAATATTATCTCTCTAGAAGATACAAAAAATATCTTAGATATTGACGTCTTGGAAAAATGTGTAGAGTTACTAATTCAATGTGAAAATATCTGTATATATGGTATAGGCTCATCCTTAATTGTTGCAAAGGATGCACAACAAAAATTTATGCGTTTAAATCGATATTGTACAGTAAGTGATGACTGGCATTTACAATTATTAACTGCAAGGAATATGTCACCAAAAGACCTGGGAATTATAATTTCTTATTCTGGTCAAACAGAAGAAATGATTGAATGTGCAAAGGCAATGAAAGAAAATGGGGTAAAGATAATATCCATTACACGATATGGTATTTCACCTGTGGTTGATCTTTGTGATTACAATATTTTTGTTGCAGCAAATGAATCCACATTCAGAAGTGGTGCAATGTCTTCAAGGATATCTCAGCTAAATGTTATTGATATCTTATATACAGCGTATGCTAGCAATAAATATGAAAATTCTTTGGAATTAATAGCAAAAACCCATATAAGAAAGGGGAGAAATGAATGATTAATTTAGAAGATATGTCAACGGAGCAAATCAATAGCAAAACTCATGACTTGGATATTATGCCTATATCTGAGGCACTACAAATCATGAATGAAGAAGATGAAAAAGTCCCACAGGCAATAAAGAAGGAAATTCCACAAATAGAAAAGGCAGTAGAAGTTGTTATTGAGGCATTTAGAAAGGGAGGACGTCTTATCTATATGGGGGCTGGAACTAGTGGTAGATTGGGAGTATTGGATGCTGTAGAGTGTCCACCTACCTTTGGTACACCGCCAGAGATGGTAGTGGGTTTAATTGCTGGTGGAGAAGGAGCATTTGTAAAGGCTGTAGAAGGTGCCGAGGATAGCTTGACAATGGGAGTTAATGACTTAAAAGAAATAGATTTAAAATCAAATGATGTAGTTGTAGGAATAGCAGCAAGTGGTAGAACTCCATACGTGATAGCAGCATTAAATTATGCAAAAGAAATTGGCTGTAAAACTATAGGAATTGCGTGCAATAAAAATTCTGAAATAGGAAAAGTTGCTGATATTGCCATTGAAGTAGTTGTTGGACCTGAAGTATTAACCGGGTCTACTAGATTAAAAGCAGGTACTGCACAGAAAATGGTACTAAATATGATATCTACCATTTCAATGGTTGGTATAGGAAAAGCATACAAAAATCTTATGGTTGATGTTCAAAGGACAAATAAAAAGTTAGAAACAAGAGCAGAGAATATCATTATAGCCGCCACTGAAGTTGATAGAGATACAGCTAAAAGGGTATTAGAAGAGGCAGATGGTAGTGTTAAACTAGCCATTACAATGATATTTTTAAACTGTAATGCAGAAGAAGCAAAAGAGAGATTAAAATTGGCAAATGGTCATATTAGAAGAACTTTAGATTAAATTGTTTAAATTAACAATTAATAAAAAATAAATGAAAGAGGTGTGTTGTATGGCAACGAACAAAGAATTGGCAGGAAAAATTCTTGAATTGGTTGGTGGTAAGGAAAATGTAATGGCAGCTACCAATTGCATGACTAGGCTTCGTATTAGACTTAAGGACATCTCAAAGGTTAAAATGGAAGAACTAAAAAATACTGATGGAGTACTAGGTGTTGTTGGTTCTGACACATTACAGGTAGTAGTGGGACCTGGAAAAGCTAAGAAGTTAGCTGACATATTTGTTGAGGATTTTGGTATTCTCCAGGACTCAGCTGTTACAGAAGAATGGCAAGATAATAAAGCAAGTATGAAGGCACAACAAAAGAAAGGACCTTTAAAGACAGGTTTAGAAACAATTGCAGGTATTTTTATCCCTCTTATTCCAGCAATTATTGCAGCAGGTATTTTTAATGGATTTGCCTCTTTAATTAGTACATTGCAAGGTAATGGAAATTTACCTACTTCTAGTACATGGAATTTTATTCAATTAATGTTCGCACTAATTGGTGGTAGTTTCTTAGGTTATTTTGCAATATATACAGGGGTAAATGCAGCAAAGAGATTTGGTGCTACAGAAGCACTAGGTGGTATGATTGGTGCTATGACTATAGGTGCACAAATCAATAGTATTTCAACCTTATTTGGACTATTTAATGCAGACGTTCCTTTAAACTCAATCCTTACAACAGGGAAGGGCGGTATTATTGGAGTTATATTCGGAGTATGGCTACTATCCAAGGTTGAAAAGAGAGTAAGAAAGATGGTTCCTGATGTATTGGATTTAATAGTTACACCAGTTGTAACTCTATTGATTACTGGTTTAGCATTAGTTCTAATTATAATGCCAGTATCAGGATTTATTTCAGATGGATTAGTAAGCATATTAAGTGTAATTATCAATTCAGACAATACAGTAGTAAGTATAATTTCAGGATATGTATTATCCGCAGTGTTTTTACCAATGGTATTATTAGGTCTGCATCATGGACTTATTCCTATTTATGCAATACAGCTTGAAAACATGGGTGGGGTTTCATTATTCCCAGTTTTAGCAATGGCTGGTGCTGGTCAAGTTGGTGCAGCCATAGCTATTTACTTTAAAGCTAAGAAAGTAAATAATAAGAGGATGCAATCGGTAATCACAGGTGCTTTACCAGCAGGAATATTAGGTATTGGAGAGCCATTAATCTATGGTGTAACTCTACCTTTAGGTAAGCCTTTCGTTACTGCAGGATTAGGTGCAGGCTTTGGTGGTGCTTATGTAATGGCAACTAAAGTTCTTGCTACAGCATGGGGTCCATCAGGTTTAGTAGCTTTGCCACTTATGCAACCAACTTCAATACTAAACTATTTTATCGGTATTCTAATAGCTTATACTGGCGGATTTATTGTGACTAATTTGTTGATAAAGACATCAGATTTAGATACTAGGAATGTAACTAGCAATGTTTAATAAATTTGGATTATCTATTTATGTTTCTACATTTGATGCTCAAAAGGAAATGTTAGAAAGATTTAGCGGAAGTGGATACTATGTATTCACTTCCTTCCATATGCAAGAAGAATACAATAAGATAGATGATTATTGCATAAAGGCAAGGGAATTGTGCAAATGGCTAAAGACACGAAAATTCAAAATAATTGGAGATGTGTCAACTAAAACTTTAGAATTTTTTAAATATAATTCCATAATTGATTTTGCTAAGGATTTTGAACTTGATATACTACGTTTGGATTATGGATTTAGTGATGAGGAGATTTTTACAATTTCAAAAGAATTTCCAATATCATTTAACCCATCAACTGAGGATGAAATTTTAGCCAAAAGAATATTGGATAATAGTGCCCAAGTTTATGCGCTTCACAATTTCTATCCTAGACCTGAAACGGGATTGGATCCGGAGGTTTTTAAAGAAATCAATCAAAAATTGAATGATATAGGGATTAAGACATTGGCATTTATTATAGGAGATGAAATGAAGCGGGGACCTATATTTGAAGGATTACCTACCTTAGAGAAACATAGAAATATTCCACCATACGTTGCTTTTTTAGACTTACTAAAAAACTACAATGTTGATGGGATATTTGTAGGGGATGTTAAGATATCGGAAATCCAAAGTAATTTAATAACAGATTATCTTAATGATGGAATTGTTAATGTTCCAGTAGAATTTGCAAATAATTATCAATATCTTTATAATCAAGTATTTACAATTAGAGCCGATTCTCCTAATGCTATGATGCGTCTTCAAGAATCAAGAGAGTATTCTTGTGATGGTGAAAAGACATTACCATTCAATTGTATACCCAGAGACAAGGGCTCCATAACAATGGACAATATACTTTATAAGAGATATTCAGGTGAAATCCAAATTCTAAGGAAGTATTTCCCCCAAGATGATAGGGTAAATGTAATAGGAAAAGTTTTTGATGATTATATAGATATTTTGGATTGTATTAAAAATAAAGAAAAAATAAGATTTATTAATTAATAGTCTTTCCTAAAATTATGTCCGAATATGGTGTTGCCCCAAATTCGGACATGTTTTTTCACATTATCAACGGGTTATCCACATAGTAAAATAGATAATTCATAGTTTTCCACAGAGTTACCCACATTATCCACAGTGGACAAACTATATTATCCACATAAAATTAACATAATATAATTAACTTGTTAACATATTATTTATTAAATAATATGTTTATAACCTACTATAAAGTGGGTATTATAATAACAAATAGTATAAGTCTATTTTACTTATGCGAAAGGAGTGGGGTTTATGATAATGAATTATACTGGTAAGAACATGGAGGTAACTGATGCGCTAAAGGATGTAACAGAAAAAAAGTTGGGAAAGCTAGATAAGTATTTCCAAAAAGACATTCAGGGAAATGTTACGTTCAGTACGGAAAAGAATAGGAAAATCATTGAGGTAACCATAAACCTACCTGGAACCATACTTAGGGCGGAAGAGTCAAGCGACGATATGTATGCATCAATTGATAGAACTGTAGATGTTTTAGAAAGACAGATACGCAAATATAAGACAAAATTGCAAAAAAGATATCAAAACAATGAAACCATCAGATTTGAAAATGTAACACCTTTAACAATTGAGGATGAGGGAGTAAGACCAAAATTGGTAAGGAGAAAGAAGTTTGGACTTAAACCAATGTCTGCCGAGGAAGCTATACTTCAAATGGAATTATTAAGACATAACTTCTTTGTATATATGGATGCTGAATCAGAGGAAATCTCAGTTGTATATAAAAGGAAGGATGGAAACTACGGATTAATAGAGCCAGAAATATAGTAAGATAAATCTTACTAAAAGGGGCTGTCGGGAAATAGATAGCTAAAAAAACAGTATGGAGAGTATTCTTCGTACTGTTTTTAATATAAAAAAGGCTTCTATCGAAGCATTAAAACATTTAAGGAAGCCTTTTTTGAAACTCATTTACGGAAAGTTCCATAAATTAAATTATTAGAATTGTAGGACTTTCCTATTCGTTATAAAAAAGAAGATGGCTAATGATAACCATCTCCCTTTCCGTTATATAAATATGATATTATATAATTACCATGAGCAATTACTATTATAATAATTATTTCAATTTTGCTCAACAAATTATCAATTTTAATCTTTATCAAATTGGATTACCTGAAGACGATGCAGTCTACACCTTGATGGATATGGTCAAGCATTGGAGAATCAAACATTCTATTGAAGAATTTGCTTATATTTCTGAAGCTACTTCGTAGGAATTAAGTATACCTTTTAGTAAAACAGTTCCATAGAAGCTTTTCTTGATTCTAAGCCTTTCCTTTATGTCCGTTATATTATTCTCCCTAAAATAGATTTGAATGTTAAACATTGTAGTTATATACATGAAATAAATAAAATCTATGTCTAGATTGTCTTTGAGTTTCCCTTGATCTCTATAGCTTAGAAAATCCTCAAAGGCTATTGCATTAAGCTCATTAGCATATGGGCCAAAGTAGAATTTTCTCATTACATCAATTGGTACATCATACCACGTTTGATTTAATAGGATTTCTCTCTCAGTTAATATTTCCTCTATAGGAATATAATTTTCATCTGATAGTATTGTCCTTTTTTTGATTTTTCCACTGCTAGAATTTTCTTTTCCGTTTCCACCAATAAATAAAGATATAAATCATCTTTATCTTCAAAATACTGATAAAAGCTTCCTATCGAAATACCAGCTTCCTTCGCTATTAAACGGATATTTACATCTTCATAATTATACTTGATAAATATGTCAATAGCCGTTTCCTCAATTTTTTTCTTTTTATCATCACATAAGTTAAAAAACGTTTTCTTAGGCATATTTCCTCCTAAATAAAGTAATATGGAAATTATATCAAATTTATAAATATTTTCAAGGATACATTAATTGGAATTTACAATTTGCAAAATACTTTGTGAGGGTAAGGTGATAATTGAATAAAAAAAGTTATCAGAAAACATTGACAATTATAAATAATGGTGATAATATAATTCTAATACTTTACAGGTGAACAAGTTCACTTCTTTAATAACGAATAGGAAAGTTCCACTATTTAATATTTTTTATATAATGAACTTTCCGTTAATGAGTTTCAAAAAAGGCTTCATTAATGTAAATAATGTTTCTTTAGAAGCCTTTTTTATAATCAATAATGTGAACATGTTCATATATTTTGAGGAGGGATTCAATGGGCAGATACATTTCTAAAAGAACACTAAGCGGAATAATAACTATTATAATAGTATTTGCTATCAACTTTATTATTATAAATGCCGCTCCTGGAGATCCCATCAGGACAATTATGGGAAAAGAAAGTGATGATCCAATCTTACGGGCAGCTTTAGAAAAGAAGTATGGCTTTGACAAACCATTACCAGTTCAATTTGGAGTATACTTGAAAAACTCATTAAAAGGAGATTTAGGAACATCGGTTATATATAACAGACCAGTTTCTAAGATGATAAGTGAAAAGCTGGGACCTACAATTCTTCTGGTTTTGTCAGCAGGATTATTATCTTTAATCATTGGAACTATAATGGGTATTATAGCAGCTCGGCGGGAAGGATCTATAATAGATATGGTATTTTCCGGAATCTCATATGTACTGAACTCAGTTCCCTCATTTTGGTTGGGGCTTATGCTAATAATATTATTTTCTTCAAGGCTCAAATTATTGCCTACATATGGGATGGCGGATCCAAGAGCTTTTTATACTGGTATACAGTATGTTAAAGATGTAGTAAAACACATGGTATTACCTGTAGGAACATTGCTTTTAATAGAGATACCACTATATTTTAGAATTGCTAAATCTTCCGTATTACAAGTTACAAATGAGGAATTTATAACAACATTTAGAGCTACAGGTATGAGTGAAAAAAAGATTTTTAATAAATACATCTTCAGGAATGCTATTTTGCCAACTGTAACTATGTTTGGAATTTCCATGGCATATCTGATAACAGGGGTATCACTTATTGAAACTGTATTTGCATGGCCAGGTACAGGAAGACTTGTGCTAACTGCTATAACTCAAAGAGATTACCCAACATTAATGGGAATGTACCTTATTATGAGTATTTCTGTTGCAGTAGTAATGATTGTTGTAGATATAGTTTATGCAATTCTTGACCCAAGGATCAGATACTAGGAGGTAGAAATGGCAGATATCTTAAAAACTAAACTAAAATACTATTATAAAAAAATTACTAGTGATAAGCAGCTTACAGCAGGGGTTGTTGGAATACTTCTATTAATATTTATCATATTATTTGCACCAATGCTATCAACTCATGATCCATATTATTATGGTCCCAATATATTATCAGGTGTTGGAAAGGACGGACACTTATTGGGGACCAATAAAATGGGACAAGATATCTTCAGTATGATTATATATGGAACAAGAACATCGGTTAAAGTAGCTGTTATTTCGGCTTTTATCTCTGGCGTCTTGGGAATGGTAATTGGAGGAGTTGCGGGATTCTTTGGAGGCAGGATAGATCAATTTGTATCAGAGATGATAAATGTTTTTATGATGCTACCTACATTCTTTCTAATATTACTTATAATTGCACTATTTGGAAATAGTATCACCAATGTGATGATAGTAATTGGGATTACAACATGGCCAAGTAATGCTAAGTTGATGAGAGCACAGGCTTTATCTATTAAAGAAAGAACATTTGTAAAAGCAGCTACGGCAATGGGTGAAAGTAAGGGTCAGATCTTAACAAAATATATAATACCTAATGGGATTTTTCCTGTAATAGCAAATACAACAATAGGCATGAGTAATGCAATATTAACTGAAGCCAGTTTAAGCTTCCTTGGTTTAGGAGATCCAAATATTATAAGTTGGGGACAAATGATTTATGAAGGAAAGTCATATATAACTAGCGCTTGGTGGATATCAGCTTTTGCTGGTGTAGCAATAATTCTAACTGTAATTGTATTCTACCTCTTGGGCGATGGAATAAATCATGTTCTAAATCCAAAACATGCTAAGAGGAGGGAGGCTTAATGAGTACTTTATTGGAAGTTAAGGACCTAAACGTAACCTATAAGAACAAAAATAAAAATGTTTATGCAGTTAAAAATGCTAATTTTTCGATTAATCAAGGAGATTCTTTAGGATTGGTTGGAGAGTCTGGCTCAGGAAAATCAACTCTTGCTTTAGCATTATTACGATTGCATCCAAAACATGGAACTATAATAACAGGACAAGCCAATTTCCAAGGGAAGGATTTAATAAGTATATCTGAAAAAGAACTGCAAAATTTAAGATGGACAGAATTATCAGTTGTATTTCAAAAATCAATGAACTCACTAAGTCCCGTCCACAGAATTGGAGAACAAATTGAAGATATCTACAGGGTCCATAAACCTAAGGCTAAAAAGAAAGAAATATTTGATAGAGTAGCATACTTATTTAGCTTGGTTAATCTGTCAGATAGAGTATACAATTTATATCCACACGAGTTATCAGGAGGAATGTTACAAAGGGTTTCCATAGCAGTAGGTTTATTATATAATCCAAAGTTATTGATTTTGGATGAAGCAACAACAGCTTTGGATGTTGTTACTCAGGGACAGATATTGGATGAAATTCTAAAAATGGAAAAAGATATGGATATGACAAGGATAATGATAACTCATGATATGTCAGTTGTGGCAACATCATGTAATAAGGTGGCAATTATGTACGCTGGGGAAATTATGGAGATGGGATATGTAAAGGATATAATACCTGACCCTAAGCACCCTTATACAAAAGGCTTGCTATCATCGTTCCCTTCATTAAAGGGAGAGAGGAAAGAACTAAGAGGTATACAGGGATATCTTCCAGACTTATCTCAAAGACATGAAGGATGTATATTTGCATCTAGGTGTGATCATGTTATGGCTATTTGCAGAAAGGTTAGCCCTATGAGCAAGGTGATTGGGGAGAAGCAGACAGTCAGATGTCATCTATATGGAGGTGATGAGTAATTGGGAAACAATAAATATATAGATATTAAAAACATTTCCATGTGGTATCCAGTAAAATCTGGAATAAAGTCCATGTATCAAGAAAAGAAGTGGATCAAAGCTGTAGATGATATATCTCTTGAATTGGAAAAAGGTGAAATTCTAGGAGTTATCGGGGAAAGCGGATGTGGGAAATCCACTCTGGGTAGAGTTTTGGTAAGACTCGAAAATCCTACAAATGGAAATGTCTTAATAGATGGTGAATCTACAGCAGATTTAATAAAGAATGACTACAAGTCATTTAGAAGATTGGTTCAAATTGTATTTCAAAACCCATATGACTCATTTACTCCAAAAGATACAATAGAAAAAATATTGATGAGACCATTGAGAATACATCAAATTGGAAAATCTAATGAAGATAGAAGAAAGTTAATTATAGAGACCCTTGAATCTGCTGGATTAAGACCTGCAGAGGATATAATGTCAAGATATCCTCATCAACTATCTGGCGGGCAATTACAGCGTATATCTATTCTTAGATCTATGTTGCTACAACCAAAGTTTATTATTGCAGATGAGCCCGTATCTATGCTTGATGTTTCAGTTAGGGCAGATATTATTAATATGTTATTAAGACTTAGCAAAGAAAATAGTACATCAGTAGTTTTTATAAGCCATGATATTTCATTAACTAGGTATATATCGAATAAAATAGCCGTTATGTACTTAGGTAAAATTGTTGAATATGGAGATAGCGAAGTAGTGGTTAACAACCCAAGACATCCTTACACCCAGGTACTTTTATCTAATTGCGCATCAATTGATCCAAATGAAGTCATGACAAAATTGATGGTTGCAGGAGAGCCCCCTACTCCGATAAACCCTGGTCCTGGATGTTACTTCGCTCCCCGATGTTTCAAAGCAGTTGAAGAGTGCTACAAAAAATATCCAGCAACACATGACCTTGGTAATGGAATGTATGTTGCTTGCGATAGATATAATATTATTTAGATGGAGGGATATTATGAAAAAAAGAGTATTAATAGTTTTTGTTTCATTAATTCTTGTTCTAGGCATGTTGGCTGGATGTTCACCTAAGCAAAAAGACCCTGCTTCAAATGAACCAGAAACACCCACTGATAAACCAAGACAAGAGAAAGTATTAATTGTAAGAGCAAGTGGAGACCCAATGTCATTTAATCCAGATACTCTTGCAGATGATAATGCTTATCCAATTGTACAAAATCTATATAACAGATTAGTAAAATTGGATGCTTCAAAACAAATTATCCCTGATATAGCAACTAGCTGGGACGTAAGTGAAGATGGTAAGGAGATTACCTTCCACTTAAGAAATGATGCTAAATGGCATGATGGCCAACCTTTAACTAGTAAGGATGTTAAATATACATTTGATACCATAAAAGAAAATCCATCATATTATTTTAGCACAAGAGCAGGTATTGTTGATTCCATAACAACACCTGATGATTATACAGTAGTATTCAAAATGAATGCAGCTGACGTTTCATTTATTGCCGACTTAGGATGGTATGCGACATTTATAATCCCTGAGCATTTATTTAATAATGGTCAGAAATGGGAAGATAACCCTGTATCAAAGAATCCGATTGGTTCTGGTCCATTTAAGTTTTCCAGTTTTAAGCAAGGTGAGAGCATAACAATCGTAGCAAATCCTGATTATCATGAAGGAGCACCAAAATTGGACAAGGTTATATTCTCAATAATTCCTGATGACGCAACAGCAGTTCAAGCATTACTAAATGGAGAGATAGATGTATTCGAAAATGTTCCAACTGCTAATGTTGCTGAATTAGAGGCAAGTGGTTTTATTAGACTGGCACTTAATGAATACCCATCTCCAATGAGAATAATATTTAATCTCAAAAATGAAAAGGTAGCTGATATTGCAGTTAGAAGAGCGATTGCAACAGCTATCAATAGAGAAGAAATTTCGGAAAAGATATTTAATGGAGTACAAAAACCAGAATATAACTTCTACCCATCATTAATTGAATGGGCATCAAACTCCGTAGACAGATCACCAGATTTTAACATCGATGCAGCAAAGAAAATTCTTGAAGATGCGGGATATAAAAAAGATTCCAATGGTTATTATGTAACTGGTATTACAATAGATGTTTTTGAGGGCTATGGATATCCAGATGTTGCTAAATTAATGGAAGCAACCTTAAAACAAGCAGGTATTGAATTAATAGTTCAAGTTCATGAGTTTAATGCATGGGCTGAAAAAGTAACCCAAAAATTAGATTTTATAATAGAAATGCAAGGTGGATTCATGGGACCAGACCCTGCTGCATTAGCTAAGCGATTAGGAACAGGAGCAGCGTCAAACTATGGTAAGTACAACAATCCAAAATTTGATGAATTATGCGCTCAAGCTGCAGCTAAAGGAATTAAGGAAGAAAGAGCCAAACTATACAAAGAAGCACAAAAATTATTGTCTGAAGACCTTCCATATTTACCATTGGTTGCCTATGCAGGTTATGATGCAAATAATACCAGAGTCATTAATTTACCAATTGATGGAGCTGGAAAATGGGGTTGGCAAGAATATACGTTTACTGATATAGTAGACTAATTAATTTACTAGACTATAATTGATAAAAACTGCATATCTGAAACGATGATATGCAGTTTTTGCATTAGAACGGAGGAGATTTATTGAATAAATTATTTGAAGATGTTATCAACAATATACCAGATTACAAAGAATTTTTAACTGTGGATGAGATGGATGAAAATAGTAAAAGATTAGCAGAAAAATATCCTGATGTGGTAAAAATATTTGAAATGGGGAGAACCAGAGATGATCATCCATTATACTGTTTAAAGATTGGCGATGGATCTAATAATGCATTGATGTTTGGATGTCCGCACCCTAATGAACCAATTGGAGCTATGATGCTTGAGTATTTTACCAAAGAATTAGCTACCAATAAAAAGTTAAGGGAAGAACTTGATTACACATGGTATATTATCAAATCCTGGGATGCTGACGGTACAAGGCTAAATGAAAAGTGGTTTAAAGGTCCATTTACTTTATATAACTACTCAAGAAATTTCTTTAGACCTGCTGGACATCAGCAAGTTGATTGGACATATCCGATAGACTATAAGAAGTTGAATTTTCACGATACTATTCCAGAAACAAAAGCTATGATGGCACTAATAGATGAAATTAAACCTAAATTTATTTATTCGTTGCATAACGCAGGCTTCGGCGGAGTTTACTGGTATATATCAAAAGAGGTAGAGGAAATTTATGATGAAATGAGAGAAGCTGCAAATAAACAAGAGATTCCTTTAAATTTAGGGGAACCGGAAGCTCCTTATTGTGTTCAACTTTCACCAGCAATCTATCAAGACCTTGGTATTCAACAAAACTATGATTACCTTGAAAGATATGGGATTGAAAACCCACAGGATACCATAAATGTAGGTACTTGTACTGCCGATTATGCTAAGAAGTACGATTCATTTACGCTATTAACGGAATTACCATATTTTTATGATAAAAGAATTAATGATTTAAGACCTGGTAGTATGACTAGAAAAGAAGCGGTAATTGAAAGCATAAATTTTGAAAAAGAACATACAAAATTTATAGTGGATACCCTTAATTCTTTAAAAGAATATTTAGATGAAAAAAATCCATTTAGATTGGCATTAGAGGCGTTCACTAACAATAAAGACAGTAATGAAGCTACTTTAAAGATGATTGATGATAATCCTGACTTTGAAAGAATAGCGACTATAGCTGAAGAATTTGATAATTTATTGATAGCCAAATTCTACAAGATGCTATCCTACGGGTTACTTGTAAGGGCAGTTGAAAGTATATTAGAAAACAAAAGTTATCCTGATGAGGAAACAAAAGCTCGAATAGAAGAAATATTTAATTTAGTTGAATCAAAACTTAAGGACCTAAGTGATTACTTAGAGAAAGAAATGAATTATGAAGTAGTTCCTATAAGAAAACTAATTGCAATTCAGCTTGAATGTGGTCTATTAGTGTCTCAATATTTAAATAAAAATTAATATTCATATGAATGGGGAGAAAGCGATGTTAATTAGAAATGGTACAATCCTTGATGGCTTGGGAAATACATTACCTAATATGGATATATTAATTGAAGATGGGAAAATAGCACAAATAGGCAAGGGATTGGAGATAGATGATTTAACAGTGGTCTATGACGCTACAGATAAGTATATTTTGCCAGGCTTCATTGAGTCTTTAAATATATGGGGATGCGTAGGACCAGGATGGGGAGACAATGATTTAAATGAACATTCAGATCCTATTACTCCGCATTTGAATGTAGTATACTCATTTGACCAGGACAATATGATGTTTCAAAGAGTATTTGAATATGGGATTACCAGTGCGGCTATAACACCTAGTACATCCAATGTTTTAGGAGGATATGCAGGAGTTTTTAAAACCTTTGGGAATCATCCCTATAAGATGCTTGTAAAGGAAAAGATTGGAATTGTTGGATCCGTTTCCAGAGCCACTACCAAGGTATATAAAGACAGAAATACTGCTCCTATGACCAAGATGGGAACTTTTTCATTGCTTAGAGAATATCTAAAGAAAGCAGAAAACTATTCCACAGAAAGTGGTTATGACCCTAAATTAATGGCATTAAAGCAGATACTAAATAAAGAAATGCCCTTAATTATTAACTGTAATACTAGTTCCGAAATTGTAGCATTAGACCATCTGTTGGAAGAGTTTGATATAGATGTTGTGCTTTCAGGTGCTTATGGTATATCTGAAGATATGGTTGATACCATAGTTAACAGAAATTATAGAGTTATTTTTGGAGATGTTGTAAATGGGATGTCAGCTGCCAGTGAAAAGATTAGTTTTGATGTAGTTAATAAACTGATCCAAAAGAATGTTTTACTTTCCTTAAGTTCAACAGGTGATAGGATGTCATCAGGAAAAGAAACATTATTATGGAATGCTATTCTTTTCTATAAAAATGGAATAAAGAGTAATGATGTTTTAAAGATGATTACTTCAAATGCTGCAAAAATACTAGGTGTTGACCACAGGGTAGGCTCTATTGAAGTTGGTAAGGATGCTGATATTGTTATTTGGACTAATAACCCAATAGAAACCTATAAGGCAAAAACAGAGGCTGTTTTTATAAGTGGGGAAAACATCCTTGACGTATGGAGGATTAGAACATGTTGGTAATCAAGGGAGGAAAGATATACACTTCGGCTAATGGAGTAGTTGAAAAAGGAAATATTCTGATTAATAATGGGAAAATCGCAGGTATAAGTACTACAGATGAATGGAATTGTGACAATGTTATAGATGCAGAAGGGCTAGTAGTATTACCAGGTATCGTAGATGCCCACAGCCATATGGGAGGGTTTGGGTCTGACATGGATGACCAGGACTTAAATGAGATGACCAATAATGCAACACCTCAAGTTGAGTCATTATATGCAATTGACACTGATTCAGGAATGTTTAAGAGAGCAATCAGAGGGGGGATAACAACTTCTGCCATAGCCCCTGGTAGTGGAAATGTTATTGGTGGTCTTGTTTGTGCAGTAAAGTCCTATGGAAAAAATATAAATGATATGTGCATTAAAAATCCTATAGCTTTAAAAATGGCGTTGGGAGGAAATCCTAAGGGCGTTTATGGTAAGAGAAACCAAATGCCTATGACTAGAATGGGAATAGCTCAGGTAATTAGAGATTACCTATCAAAAGGATTAGAGTACATGAAAAAAAGAGAATCACAGGATTTCTCAAAGGGACCTGATTTTGACTATGGAATGGAAAATATTTGTAGGGTATTAAATAGAGAAATTCCTTTAAAAGTTCACAGTGAGCAATTTGATATGTTAACAATAATTAGGATAGCAGAGGAGTTTAACATCGACTTTACTTTGGATCATGCTTGGGGAGCCAGTGATTTTTATGATGATATTGTTAACTCTAATTGCAAGGGTGTTATTTATGGGCCCATTGGTGTTCTTCTTTTACCTGGCGAGTGTGGTAAAATAGATATTGACAGTCTAATAGAATTGGATAGAAGAGGTGTAGATTGTGCTATTATGACTGATGGACCTATAACGAGCCCAGATATGCTAGTAGTTCAGGCAGGAGAAGTTGTAAGATTCGGTGGTGACATTGAAAGAGTAATCAATATGATTACAATCAATCCTGCTAGGATTATGAGTGTAGATGATAGGGTGGGCTCAATTGAAGTTGGTAAGGATGCTGACATAGCCATTTTCAAAGGTATACCAGCTTTGGATACCAATTCAAAAGTAGTATATACGATAATAAATGGAGAAGTAGTTTATAAGATGTAATTATTATTAAGGAATCTATAGGTTAAGCTATAGATTCTTTTTTTTGTTATATAGGAAAGTTCGACTTTCCTATATAATAAAAAATGGCACCCAATAAACATATTGGCATGCCAAATAAACCTAATGGTAAATTAAATAAGAGAAACAGGTTAGGATCTGTCGGGGAATAACAATAGCATATTTAAAAGCAAAGTGTCGAAAATTATGCTTAGTTTTCTGATAAGGTAGAATTTTTTATCGAGATTAATAAAGAAAACTTAATTGAATAATACCAAACATTGGTATATTATAGAAAGTAGCAAAAGATAAGAATCTAACAGGGATATGAGAAAAATAATGGGATTAATAAAGAAATATAAAGGGGAGGAAGAATTGTGAACAGGGAAGACATATTGATAGATGTAAGAAAAGAGATAGTAAATTTAGCTTCAGAACTAGACTATGAAAATTTCAACGATAGTAGTAATAAAATAAAGAAATATTTGGACTTGCTTCGGCTGGTACAAGATTTACCTTTTAATGTTTCCTTAAGAGAATCAAATGAAAATATTGTTGAAATTCAGAGTAGTAAAATGAGGGAAATTTATGATATAAAGAACAATATTTATGTTGGTCAAGTAGAATTAAAGTTGCAAGGGGGAGAACTTGGTAGTTTTAAAATATTTATTCCAGAAAGGGCTGTAAGAGAGCTGGATTGTAGCAATGGAGACTGGGTTAGGGCATCTGTTATTCATTCAAAGAGATTGCCTAATGGAGTTGTAAGGAATAGATATCAATTTACTTTAGTACAAAAAGCAGATATTCAAATAGAAAGTAAAAGAAGAGAAATAAAATATGCTTACGTAGAGTATGATGATACACTTCATTCATTTTATATTCAGAATAGTTATCAAGATTTATTACCTTTAAGAATTATGATTCCCTCTAAGGATGCAGAAATATTTGATCTAAAATCGGGGGATTTGGTGGATTATGCTTATTGGGAAGGAGATATATTAGGTGGAAAAGTAATATGGAAACATGAAGTGGATTTTTATATTACCCCTCCTCCAAAGATTAGAAGCAAAAATTCTAACATGAGAGTAGATAGAGAAGAAAAAATTGGACCTATATTTAAAGATAAACAAATTATTGTAGTTGGCTTTGATACTATGAAAAACATATATAAGGATGAGATTGAAAAAAGAGGAGGTATATTTAAATTTTTAACTGGTGACGAGAAAGTAAATAGTATTGAATCAATTATTAGAGAATCTGATATTGTGATTATGTTCATTGATTTTGTAGGACATGGTGGAATGAATAAAGTAAGGAATATTTCAAAACAATATAATATACCAATAACATATACTAAAAAAATGGGAAAGGAAGCTTTTGTGGAGCTAGTAAAGGAAATATTAAAAGAAGATTTAATAAATGAGCAAATTGTCTTTGACGAATCATTGATTATTTAAATATAGATATTGTCCCATTTTAAATTATGATTTCACAGGGAAACAAATAAATGGTATAATTATAATCAGGTAAAATTGAAAGGATGATTTATATGGGCTTATTTGATAAAGTCTTTGGTTCATATAGTGATAGAGAATTAAAGAAAAATGCTCAAACAATTAATAAAATTTTATCATTGGATGATAAGATGACAAATCTATCTGATGAACAATTAAAAGGAAAGACATTAGAATTTAAGAATAGATTAAATACAGGAGAGACAATAGAAGATATATTGCCAGAGGCTTTTGCTGTAGTAAGAGAAGCCTCTTATAGAGTTTTAGGTATGAAACATTTTAGAGTCCAATTAGAGGGTGGACTTATACTACATCATGGTAGAATAGCTGAAATGAAAACTGGTGAAGGTAAAACATTAGTTGCAACTTTACCAGCATATTTAAATGCTTTAACAGGAAAAGGTGTCCATATAGTTACAGTAAATGACTACTTAGCAAAAAGAGATAAGGAATGGATGGGTAAAATTTATGAATACCTAGGACTTTCAGTAGGCTGTATAGTTCATGGTATATCAAATCAGGAAAGAAAAGCAGCATATCAATGTGATATAACATACGGTACAAATAATGAATTTGGGTTTGACTATCTTAGAGACAATATGGTTATCTACAAAGAAGAGATGGTTCAAAGAAAATTGTATTATGCTATAGTTGACGAGGTAGATAGTATATTAGTGGACGAAGCCAGAACTCCATTAATAATCTCTGGTCAAGGAGATAAGTCAACAAAATTATATGAAATGGCAGATAATTTTGCAAGAACTCTAACATCAAGGATAATTGATCCAAATGAAGAAAAACTCGATCCATTCAATAGAGAAATCAAAGAAGAAACAGTTGATTTTCTAATTGATGAAAAAGCTAAGACTGTTTCTATAACTGAAAAGGGTACAGCTAAGGCTGAAAGCTTCTTCGGTATAGAAAATTTAGCTGATATCTCCAATATGGAAATTGCACATCATATAAATATTGCTCTTAAGGCAAGAAATATTATGAAAAGAGATATTGACTATGTAGTTAAAGACGGAGAAGTAATAATTGTTGATGAATTTACTGGAAGACTTATGTATGGTAGAAGATATAGTGATGGACTTCACCAAGCTATTGAAGCTAAAGAAAAATTAAATGTAAGGTCAGAATCAAAGACCCTAGCTACAATAACATTCCAAAATTACTTTAGAATGTATGAAAAACTTGCAGGTATGACTGGTACTGCAAAGACAGAGGAATCTGAATTTAGAGAAATTTACAATATGGATGTAGTTGAAATCCCAACCAATAAACCAGTTGTAAGGCAGGATTTACCAGATAGCGTATATAAAAATGAAGAAGCTAAATTTAGAGCCGTAATCAATGATATCAAGGAAAGACATGAAAAAGGTCAACCTGTTCTGGTAGGTACAATAACAATAGAAAAATCTGAATTATTGTCCAAACTTCTTAAGAAGGAAGGAATACCTCATGAAGTATTGAATGCCAAATACCACGAAAAGGAAGCTGAAATTGTAGCTCAAGCAGGTAGATTTGGAGCTGTAACTATTGCAACCAACATGGCTGGTAGAGGTACTGATATTGTACTGGGTGGGAATCCTGAATTTATGGCAAAGCAGGAAATGAAGAAACAAGGATTTTCTGATGAGATATTAG
The DNA here is from genome assembly GCA_033809995.1 of Tissierellaceae bacterium. Lineage (GTDB taxonomy): Bacteria > Bacillota > Clostridia > Tissierellales > Tissierellaceae > Paratissierella. The sequence goes on along the minus strand of JAPXKQ010000026.1, from coordinate 2,348 downwards.
TCCTTGTAGATAGTTTCTTTGAGGTAGATAATCCAGAGGTAAACGAAGCTAAGAAAGTATATATGGATTTAGTTAATAAATATAAAAAGGATACTGATGAAGATAATAAGAAAGTTATTGCAGCGGGTGGACTCCATATCATAGGGACAGAAAGACATGAGTCACGTCGTATTGACAATCAGCTAAGAGGTCGTTCTGGTAGACAAGGAGACCCTGGTAGCTCAAGATTTTATATCTCCCTTGAGGATGATTTGATGAGACTATTTGGGGGAGAAAGATTTAGAAATATAATTGATAATATGAACTTTCCAGATGATGAACCTTTGGAGCATTCCCTTCTCACAAAGACCATAGAAAATGCTCAAAAGAAAGTTGAAGGAAACAACTTTGCAATTAGAAAACACGTATTAAAATATGACGATGTAATGAATAAACAAAGAGAAGTTATCTATGGCGAAAGAAGAAAGGTATTGGAAGGGGAAAATCTAAGAGACCATATAGGTTCTATGGCTAAGGCTCTAGTTGAACAAAATGTTGAAATCTATACTAGACAATCGAAGTTCCCAGAAGAATGGGACTTAGAAGGATTAGAAGTTTATATTGTTAAACAATTTGGTTTAAATAAGGGTTTATTAAAATTTGATGATATTGAATCTTTAACAAAGGAAGGGCTTATTGATTTTATATTAAACGCTTGTGAAGAAAGATATAAATTAAAAGAAGCTGAATTTGGAGAAGAGAAATTTAGAGAAGTTGAAAGAGTTGTACTATTACAAGTAGTAGATAGCAAATGGATGGACCATATAGATGCAATGGATCAATTGAGACAGGGAATTGGTTTACGTGCTTATGGACAGGAGGACCCAGTTCGTGCTTATCAAATGGAAGGATTTGATATGTTTGAAGAAATGACCAACACTATCTGGGAAGATACTGTAGGATTTTTATATCATGTAGAAAACCCTGAAAAGATTCAAAGAAAAAGGGTAGCGCAACCTATAGAGAATAATAAAGAAGAAATAAACAAAACGATTGTCAGAAAAGAAAAAAAGATAGGCAGAAACGACCCATGCCCATGTGGAAGCGGGAAGAAGTATAAGAAATGCTGTGGAGCGAATAATTAGTGAATAAGTAAGAAGTAAGAGGTAACAGCGAATAGTTGAAAATAAAGAAAAGGAGAGCTTTGCTCTCCTAAAACATCGACGGTGTTATCCCGATCACCGTGGAGGGATCCCCTCTTTTAAGCAGTATAATCACTGCAGAAGTCATCCTGAGTTTAGCTGATAAGCTTTACTACCGAAGGATCCTCTTCTAAGTTTTTAATTATTTTTAAGTAAGTTGTAATTGAAGAAAGAATCTCTATTTAAAAATGGGATTCTTTTTTTTATCAAGATTGACATTGTAAAATTATATTTAGTATTATAAAACTTTTTATAAAAGAAAGGCTTCTTTCTATAACTTAAATAAGATTATTATAATCACTGTAAATCAGGGGTCATTTATTTAATTTCATATAATTATGAAATTAAAAATATTTCCTGAATCATTAGGAAATTAAATAAATATTAAGTAATAAAAATGTAGTATGATAATTTTAGAGGTGGTCTAATGGATTTAAAATATCGAGAAAGACAAATCTTGTTATTATTATTAACAAAGAAGTCTATCACTGGTCATGAATTATCAAAGATTTTTAATGTAAGTACAAGGACCATAAGAAGTGATATCAAAACAATAAATAAACTATTTGATGAGTTTTCTATTGAAATTTCAAGTAATAATTATTTGGGATACTATTTAGATATTAATGAGAACCAAAGATATGCAATAGAAAAGATACTTAATTCAAACAATCGTTTTTCTTTAGGGGAACCAATTTATAGGGATAAATACATTATTTTTAAATTGCTAATGTTTAACAAAATTGATATTTTAGATACCTCTGAAAAGCTTTTTGTAAGTACAAGTACTATAATATCTGATTTAAAAAGATTAGAATTTGATATTTTTAAGATAGATAGAGACTTTGCTATTAAAAAAAGCAATAACCAGTATTATATTAATAAAAACAAAGAAAAGCAGATTAGAATGTATTTTTCACTTGTTATAAATGAAAAGTTTAATGAAATGGACCTAATTATCAAAAATAAGTCGTTATATTTAAACGTTGATTTTGCTGTATTTAAAGACTTATGTATAGATATATTAAGTAAAAACAACATAATACTTATGTAAATGTCAATATAAAAATGTGCAAAAAGTGGAATATAATTATGTACAAAAAGTGGCTTAAGAGACTTCAGCATCCTTCATAGAATTATTATCTAGGTACTTAATTTTAGATTGAA
>JAPXKQ010000025.1:0-33811 GCA_033809995.1 Tissierellaceae bacterium | reverse complement strand
ACAGAAGAAGGTTCCTCTAAAGCAATTTTACTAGGAGAAGCGTTGGAGAAAAATTATTTATTAACGGAAGAATTATCTAAGGCATCGGAAAATGTTAAAAAAGTTGTAATGGAAGGTCTATCAGAAATAGATGGATTAAGTACTATTACTGAAGAAAATATAACAGCTTCAAAAGAAATCCAAAAAGTAATATTAAAGACACACGAAAATTCTCAAAAAATTGGTGAAGCTAGTAAGACTATTGCATCTATTGCTAAGCAGACAAACCTTCTAGCTTTAAATGCTGCAATAGAGGCAGCTAGAGCAGGTGAGGCAGGACGAGGATTTGCGGTAGTTGCAGAAGAAATACGAAAACTAGCTGAGCAATCAACGGTATTTTCAAATTCCATAGATGAAATTGTTTCACAATTACAACAAAACGCAGAAGAAGCAGTTACAACTATGGAAAGAATAATTGAAATAGGCAACGAACAAACAAAGAGTATGTCAGGTAGCAAGGAAAAATATTCACTTATTGGAAAAGCCATGGAAAATGAATTCAATGTTGTTATACAATTGAACAATCTTGGAAATGAAATGGAACAAATGAAAACTGAAATATTAAATATATTGCAAAATTTAACTGCAATTGCAGAAGAAAATTCTGCTGCAACCCAGGAAGCATCAGCTTCAATGGAAGAACAAGCAGCTTCAATCGAAGAGATTGCAGGTGCCAGTGAAGGATTATCAAAACTAGCTCAAGACCTACATCAAGTGATAAATAGATTCAAATATTAATAAGAAAGCCGAAGGGGGTATTGGCGTGGAAGATTCAAAAGACAAGAAAGCATTAAACATTAAAAGTTTGGTGGACAAATTTAAGTCATTAAGGATCAATAGCATAAAGATGAAGTTGATTGTTTATTTTTCTGTGCTAATACTTCTATCTTTCTTTGCATTAGGCATCATTTCAGTAAGGAGAGCATCTAATGGAATTATAGAAGAATCTCAAAAGATGCTATACAAACTTGTTGAAGAAGATTCTAAACTTATAGAAAGTCGTCTAGAAACCCAACAAAAAACATTAGAAATGATAGCAAACATAACTGAAATTCGTGGAATGAACTGGTATGCTCAGCAGCCTGTATTAAATAGCCAGGTTCAAAATACTGATTTTATAAATATAGGCGTAATTAATTTAAGTGGAAATGTCAATTTTACAGATGGAAGCACTATCAAACTCGATGCAAATGATTCTCATCTTAAAGCTCTTAAAGGAGAAAGTATGATTGATATAATCAAAAGCCCAATTAACGGTGAGTATGTTCTTACATATATCACTCCAATTGAAAGAGGGGGAAGGATAGTTGGGGGATTGATAGGTCATATGGCTATTGATACCTTGAGCAATATAACAGATGATACAGGATATGGAGAACTAGGTTATTCATATATGATAAATAGCAGTGGAAATACAGTGGCACATCCTGATAGGGAAAAAGTATTGATGAGGTACAATCCAATTGTAGAAGTTGAAAATGATAAAAGTATAAAATCATTGGCAAATTTATTTGAAAAGATATTGGAAGAAAAATCGGGAGTGGGCAATTATTCATATGAAGGTAGAAAAATGTTTGCGGCTTTTACACCAGTTGAAGGGACAGATTGGATTTTGGTTGTCACAGCAAACGAAAAAGAGGCATTATCAGCTATTCCAAAACTTAAGGGCTCTATTATAATAGCAGCTATCATTATTTTAGCAATAAGTATTGGTATTACGTATATGGTTGGTCACATGATTGCCAACCCTATATTAAATGTAGTAAAATATTCAAAACAAATAGCTGACTATGATATTACAACAGATGTGTTAAAGGCTGACTTAGATAGAAATGATGAAACTGGAATATTATCTAGGGCATTTCAAAGTATAATAGACAACTTTAGAATGGTCATCCAAGAAGTATACAATACATCTGAAGAAGTTGCAAAGGCATCAAAGAAGCTAAACCTAACCTCCAAACAATCTGCATTGGCAGCTGAGGAGGTCACTAAGACAGTAGAAGAAATAGCTAGAGGGGCATCCGAACAAGCATTAAGTACAGAAGAAGGCTCATCAAAGGCAATCCTTTTAGGTCAATCTATTGAGAAAAACAAAGATTATATCGAAGAATTAAACGCTAATGGTGATAAGATTAATATAGCTGTTGGTGAGGGATTAAGGGAAATAGAAAGATTAACTAAAATTACTGATGAAAGTATGATTGCTACAAAAGAAATCTACGATGTTATTCTGGAAACAAATGAAAGCTCTAAAAAAATAGGAAAGGCTAGTAAGGTAATCACATCAATAGCAGACCAAACGAACCTTTTGGCTTTAAATGCTGCCATAGAAGCAGCTAGAGCAGGGGATGCTGGTAGAGGATTTGCAGTTGTAGCTGATGAAATCAGAAAATTAGCTGAGGAGTCTACAGTCTCAACTAGTGAAATAGATAAAATTGTAAGGGAATTACAAAGGAATTCTGAAAACGCAGTGAAGACCATAAAAGTAGTATCCAATATAGCAACTGAACAAACAAATAGTGTAATGAACAATAAGGATAAATATATGTTAATAACAGAAGAAATTCAAGATGCCATTGCAGCTATTAAAAATCTTTATAAATCTGGTCTAGAAATGGAAGAGATGAAGAATGAAATATTGAATACGCTTCAAAATTTAACAGCTATAGCTGAGGAAAATGCAGCATCGACACAGGAAGCATCAGCTTCTATGGAGGAACAAGCTGCATCTATGGAGCAAATAGCAGGAGCTAGTGAGGTGTTAGCTACTTTATCCAAAAATCTTCAAAATGCAATAAATAAATTTAAGTTATAATATAACAATTCACAACGCATTGTGAATTGTTAAGGAGGTTAGCGATGGAACAATATGTTGTTTTTGAAAGTAATAATCAAAAATTTGCTATAGATATACCACAAATTGAAAAAGTAATTGAATACAATGATATTAAAAAAATACCTGATTCTTCCGATTATCTATTGGGATACTTGCAATATGATGGGAAGTTTTTACCTGTTATTGACTTAAAAAGTAGACTATATAATTTAAACACTACAATAAAAAAAGAAAATAAGGTATTAGTAGTAAATTGGAAGGACGGGCATATAGGATTATTGGTAGAAAGAATAGTAGGGATAAATAAATTTAATAAAGACCAATATGAAGAAAAAAATAGTGAATACCAGATTATTAAAGACTATATACATGGGTTTTTAAGTACACAAAATGGTACGATAATTGTCTTAGATACTGACAAAGTCTTCACTCCAGAACAAGAGGAGGAAATTTTACAAGCCTCACGTCATTTTGAATGAAATGGAGAAATCTCCTCCTCTAACTGACTCTAATGAAATGGTGATAAAAATATGACAAATAAAATAAAAGTAGGTATATCTGACTACAGGGTTTCTAGATCTCCAGATATACTGATGACTTTAGGTCTTGGGTCTTGTGTTGGAATAGCAATATATGACAAGGAATCTCAGGTTGGTGGATTAAGTCATATAATGCTGCCGGATAGCACCTTCTTTAATAATAAAGAACTAAAACCTGAGAAATTTGCTGATTTAGCCATTCCATTGATGGTATCCGAAATCACAAATGGAAAATCAAATAAATCTTTGGTTGCAAAAATAGCTGGTGGTGCAAGTATGTTCAACTTCTCAGACTTAAATATGGCTAGTAATATTGGAGAACGTAATGTACTAGCTGTAAAGCAGAAACTAAAGGAAATGGGTATTCCAATTTTAGCAAGTCATACAGGTGGAAATATTGGTAGAACCATGTTAGTACATTTAGATACATTTGAGATAAATATTATGACAGCAAACAAGGAAATCACAAGATTATAACGAGGCATGCCTCGTTGAAACGCTCGAGTAGGTTTTTGCATAAGTGCAAAAACCCTTATCAAAATCTTGTTATAAGCAGGAGGTGAGGCCTTGTATAATAAAATAAAAGAAATCCAGGCAGTGGTCATAGGAGCTTCAACTGGAGGACCAAATGCCTTAGTATATATAGTTAGTAGATTAAAAAAGGATTTAAACATTCCGATATTTATCGTACAACATATGCCAAAGGGCTTCACTACATCCTTTGCAGCAAGACTTGATAAAGAATCACAAGTCAAGGTAGTAGAAGCTCAGGATAAAATGAAAATAGAGAAAGGAGTAGTATATTTAGCTCCTGGTGATTTTCATATGACTATTGATAGAAACAAAATAAGATTAAATTCAGAAGATAAGCTATTTGGCGTAAGACCCGCTGTAGACTATTTGTTTAAAACAGCAGCAGAAGTTTATGGTGGCAATCTATTGGGGATTTTACTCACTGGAATGGGAAGAGATGGAACAGATGGCATGGATACTATTAAAACCAATGGCGGATACAATATCGTACAAAATGAAGAATCATGTGTAGTTTATGGTATGCCAGGCAATGCAGTTGCCAAGGGAGTAGTTGATAGTATTATGAGCTTAGAAGAGATATCTAAAACATTAAATAGATTAACAAAGGTGAAATAATGGAATTGAACTTTGATTATTTTTATGATTATGTAAGAAATGAATTGAATTTAGATTTAAATGCATACAAGGAGAAACAATTACAAAGACGTATTACTACGGTAATGAAGAGTTCTGGAGTTTCTACCCTTGAAGATTATTCAAAACTAATAACAAGGGATGAAGCTATTAGAACTAAATTTTTAGACTATATAACTATAAATGTAACTGAGTTTTTTAGAAACAAAGATATATTTACTGATTTTGAAACTGTATTGACAAATTCATTAGTACCTAAATTTAAAGATATCAAAATATGGAGTGCTGCCTGCTCAATAGGGGCAGAACCTTATTCCTTAGCTATAATCCTAGATAAAAACAATATAAGGCCAAAAGAAAAGATTTTAGCTACAGATGTAGATGATAAAATCTTAGCAAGAGCAAAGATTGGAGCATTCAAAGATTTTGAAATTAAGAATTTAGATAAGAAGGATTTGGACAAGTATTTTACTGAAAAGGACAATAAATATTATATAAACAATAATATTAAAAATATGGTATCTTTTAAAAAGCATGATTTAATACTGGATAATTATGAAAGAGGATTTCATGCGATTATCTGTAGAAATGTTACTATTTACTTTAAAAATGATGCAAAGGATGAAATATATAGAAAGTTCAATGAATCATTAGTTAAAGGTGGAGTGCTATTTACAGGAGCTACTGAAACTATTTACAATCCAATTGAATTTGGATTCAAAAAAATATCAACCTTCATATATGAAAAAATATAGAGTTGATAATAGGGGGTGCTTTTATGGATGATATGACTAAATATAAGGAGTTATTCTTTGAAGAATCTGATGAATATATTCAGACTCTCAATGATTGCCTACTAGAACTAGAAAAGAATCCAGAGGAAAAAAATATAATTGATGAGATATTTAGAGCAGCACATACTCTAAAGGGAATGGCAGCAACAATGGGTTACAAAACCATGACAGAATTAACACATCATATGGAAAATGTATTCTCATTGTTTAAAAATGGGACTGTAGCAGTCAGTTCAGATATTATAAGTATTCTATTTAAATGCTTAGACAAATTACTTGAAATAATAGAAGATTTAAGAGTAGAAAATTATATTGAATATGATATAGATGATTTACTTAAGGTACTAGACAGCATAGGAAAAGATGATACCAAAATTCACGATATTAAAAAAGTAAATGAAAACTCTTTAAACACAAAAATAGATGATACGGACTTGATGATTATAGAAGAAGCGAAAGATAAAGGCTACAATTCTTACAACATTATCATCAAAGTATCAGAAGATTGCCAACTAAAAGGAGCAAGGGCTTATTTAGTAGTAAATAGACTAGAAAGCAGCGGTGAAATAATTCATTCAGACCCTTCCCCTGAGCAGCTTGAAGCAGGAGATTTTGATATTAAATTCAAATTAATATATCTATCTAAACTAGATAAAGATACAATATTTGAAAAAATAGATGGAATTGCAGAAATAGATGATATTATAATAGAAGAAATAGATAAAGAAACACTTGGTAAGGAGGAAGAAACAAAAGCTAAAATCATAGAAACAGTATCTAAAAAGCCTGAAGCCAAGAAACAAGTAAAGGTAGAAACTAGTTCTCATAACAATGTAAATCAATCCATTAGGGTGGATTTAAGTAGACTTGATCAGTTTATGAACTTGGTATCTGAATTAGTTATTTATAGAAACAGACTAGAAGACATAAGTAGTAGACTAGGCGTAACAGAAATCAATTCACCACTAGAGCAGGTAACTAGAATTACGTCTGATTTACAAGATTTGGTATTGAAGATTAGAATGGAGCCTGTAAGTGTTGTATTCAATAGATTCCCTAGAATGATTCGAGACTTGTCAAAGGATTTAGACAAGGAATTGGAATTAGTTATTGAAGGAGAGGACACAGAATTAGATAGAACAGTCATCTCTGAGTTGGGGGAACCTTTGGTACATCTTTTACGAAATGCTGCTGACCATGGGATAGAATCTAAAGATGAAAGAATTGCATTGGGGAAAAGTGAAACAGGTCTAATCAAATTAACTGCATATCAAGAAGGCAACAAGGTAGTTATAACTGTCAGCGATGATGGAAAAGGCATAAAACCTGAAAACATAGGTAAGATATTCGATCAAGGTTTTTCTACAGTAAAAGAGGTCACTGATATCTCTGGTAGAGGCGTTGGTATGGATGTAGTGAAACAAAAGATTACCAGCTTAGGTGGGACAATTGATGTAAACAGTGAAGTAAATAAGGGTACAATATTTACCATAAATTTACCCTTAACTCTATCAATTATACAATCACTAATGATTAAGGTAGGAGGAGAAATTTTCGCACTACCACTAGGTATAATTGAAAAGGTAGTGGAAATTGAAAATAAGGAAATTGTAAAGTCACAATCAAATGAAATTTATATCTATAGGGGACAGGCTATTCCAGTTATCAGATTAGATAAAAAGTTATCCCTAGAGTCTAAAGAGGGCAACAAACACCTTATAATCATCCTACTAGGTTCACAATACTATGGACTCTTAGTAGACGATTTAATCGGACAACAAGAAATTGTAATCAAAAAACTTGGTGGTGTATTAAAGAAAACAAAGGAATACTTAGGAGCAACAATTCTTGGAAATGGGGATATCATCCTAATATTAGATGCAGGCAACTTGTGTAGCGAAGGGAAGGTTGATTAGATTGAAAGTTAATGAATTCAGTGACTTACAATTGGATATTATCAAAGAATTGACCAATATAGGTGGAGGCAATGCAGCCACTAGCATATCCCATCTAATCGACAAACCAGTGGGTATGCTGGTGCCTACTATTGAAATATTAAATTATAATGAAGTATATGAAAAGATAATGCCGGAGGATCAGATGATCAATGCCGTCATCATGAGAATGCTAGGTGGTTGCGAAGGCATCTTTCTATTTGTCATAGACGAAGAGGCTTCCACTGATATTGTCAATATGATGGTTCCGAAAGGCACTGAAATCACAGAAGAATTGAGTACTTCTGGTATAAAAGAACTAGTAAATATAGTAGTGACATCATACTTAAATTCAGTTTCTAAAATGATAGATATTTGCTTTATATCTTCCATTCCTTTACTGACAAAGGATATGTTTGGAGCCGTTTTAAGTAGCGTATATATCGAATCTGGGCAATACGATGATAATGTTTTAATAATTAAAAATGAATTTATATATGCAGGAGATAAAATAGAAGCTTCACTCTATTTTATTCCTAAACCAGGAATACTGACAAAATTATTCAATAAATTAGGATTTTAGGAGGTTTTACAAATGTCAAAGAGAATTTTAATTGTTGATGATGCAATATTTATGAGGATGAAACTAAAAGATATATTAGAAAAAGGTGGTTTTGAAATAGTTGGAGAAGCCCAAAATGGTATGGAAGCTATTGAAAAGTATAAAGCTGAAAGACCTGATTTAGTAACTATGGATATTACTATGCCTGAAATGGATGGAGTTACTGCATTGAAGGGAATTATGGCTGTAGATCCAAATGCCAAAGTTATCATGTGTAGTGCCATGGGACAACAATCAATGGTAATGGAGGCCATCCAATCAGGGGCTTTGGATTTTATAGTAAAGCCTTTTGACAATGAAAGGGTACTCAAATCTCTAAACAAAGTTCTTAAATAATGGAGTTGAAGATAATGCAAATTATTGTTTTTACATTAGGTGATAAATATTATGCACTTGATACTCAAAATGTGAAGGAAATAAGCAATAGTATGGATTGTTCAAAAATACCAAATGCACCAGATTGGGTGGAAGGGTTGATAAATTTAAGGGGGAATGTGATTCCTTTAATAAATTTATTTAAACTTTTAGACCAACATTTAGACCAGCATGGGGAATTATGCTATAATAATGTTATTATAGTAGAGTATAATCAAGATGATATGGGTCTTATGGTATCAGACGTAATAAAAGTAGTAGATATTTCAGAAGATGATATACAAAAATCATCCATAATATTATTGGATGGATTAATAATAAATTTAATCGATATAGAGAAATTAATTTCTGATAAATGAGGGGTTTAATTTGAAACAGGTTTTATCACAACAGGAAATTGATTCACTTTTAAATGCTCTTAATTCTGGGGAAATAGACCCTGATGACCTAAAAGAGGAAGAAGAAAAGAATAAGGTCAGGACCTATGATTTCCGCAGGCCAATCAAGCTTTCAAAGGAATATATAAACACATTATATATGATATTTGAAAACTTTTCTAAGTTGGCTGGAAATCTCATGTCTACTCTAGTCCATACCAATGTCAACATGAAAATTGGTGCAGTTGAGCAGATTAGTTTTGACGAGTTTATTCGATCCACTCCAAATCCAACCCTAATGGGGATATTTCGTTCAAGACCATTGAACGGAACGCAAGTTTTGGAAGTCAATCCTAATTTTTGTGAACAGGTTATAGAATTAATGTGCGGGGGATTTGAAAGTAATTATAGCAAACGAATGTCCAAGAAGGAAAAGTTTACAGATATAGAATTAAGTATATTAGAAGAAATAATATTGAGTATTTTAAAGTCTTATGAAGCGGCATGGAGTGAAATAATTGAAATAAATACAATTATAGATTCAATGGAAACAAATCCGCAAATGATTCAAAACTTGTCGCCAAATGAGCCTATTATTTTAGCAAGCTTTATGGTGGAAATTTTTAAGGAAAAAAGTTTTATAAATCTTTGTATACCTTATATTTCAATTGAAGGTATTATGGATAAATTAAGCTTTAAGAACTGGTTTGATTTCGAAAAGGAATCAGTTGAAGAGAATAAGGAGATTATATCTGAAAGGATTATGTCGTCAGATGTAAATTTAGAGGTTTCACTAGGTAAGTCCTCAATCACAATAAATGATTTTCTACAACTTGAAAAAGGGGACATACTTCAACTAGATATGAAAACAAATGACCCCTTGAAAATGTACGTTGAGGACAAGCTTCACTTCTTAGTAAAACCAGGGGTATTTAATGATAAATTAGCAGTAGAAGTATTACAATACATAGAAGGGGATGTGGAGAATGAGTGATAATTTTTTATCCCAAGAAGAAATAGATGCCCTATTAACAAAGAAATCTAATGTAAATAAAGACAATTTAACCGATTTAACGAAAGACATAATTGGAGAAGTTGGGAACATATCCATGTCCACAGCCGCAACCACATTGTCTTCAATACTTGGTCGTCAAGTATTGATTACTACTCCAAGAGTATCATTAGCACCATTTGAACAAATTATAGAAGAATGTGAAAAGCCCAAGGTAGTTTCAACTGTCCGCTTTAAAGATGGCTTAAGAGGGGACAATCTTTTGATGATGGATGTATCTGACGCTACTATTATAGCTGATTTGATGATGGGAGGCGATGGCAGTAGTGCTAACGAGACACTTTCTGAATTGGAGCTAAGTGCAGTAGGAGAAGCAATGAACCAAATGATAGGCTCAGCATCCACTGCTATGGCAACGATGTTAGGAAGACAAGTTGATATTCTCCCACCAGATGTGGAACTATGGGATAGCAACTTTTCCGTAAACTATGATAATTTTGAATTTGAAAAAACTATTTGTAAAATTGCCTTTGATTTAACGGTTGAAGGGTTGATACAAAGCGAAATTATGCAAATTTACACTATGGATAGCGTAGATGAGATAGTAGATATAATGATAAATGGTGGAGAAAGTTCAATTGAAGAAAATACAACTGTGGAAGAGCCAAGGGCAGAAGTAATAGAAAAACCAAAGGAAGAGGTTGTAGTGGAAAAGGTAACAGTTCAAAAACCTATTTTCCCAGACTTAAATCCGCCAGCAGTTGAAAGAAATACTCCAAGAAATCTGGATTTAATAATGGATGTTCCATTGGAGTTTAGTGTAGTCTTAGGAAAGACTAAAAAAACAATAAAAGAAGTACTATCCTTTAGCAATGGTTCCATTGTAGAACTAAACAAACTAGCAGTGGATCCACTAGAGATATATGTAAATGGTAAACTTATCGCCCAAGGAGAAGTAGTAGTTATCAACGAAAACTTCGGCATCCGTATTACAAATATATTGAGCAAAGAACAAAGAGTACAAAATTTAAAATAGGATAGAAAGGTGGGAAACCACCTTTTTTCATCTTTTCCCTATTAACAAATCCATAGCAATCTCCGATATAATTATCAAAGGTTTCAAGGAGGAATATATTCATGAAAATAAACAAAATTTATACTCAATTTATTGATAAAAACATATATAACGCAAAAGACGAAAACAAAAAGAAAATTAACTCTGATAATAAATCATATGTAAATGTTGAGATCTCAAAGTCAGCTAAGGAATTAGCCAAGAGATTGGAACAATTAGAAGATACAAATATTAGCGAAAGAGTAGAAAAGATTAGAAAATCTATTCTAAATGGAACATATAAAGTATCATCAGAAGATATAGCAAATAAAATATTAGATAGCATAAATAAGCAGAAAGGAAAGATTTAAATAATGGCTTCAAATAAAGAAATATATAATCATTTAAATTCTTTACTAAAATTGCTTCAAGAAGAAAAAGAAGCACTAATACATAATGACGTATTAAAAGTTGCAGAATTAGTTGAAAAGAAGAGCGAATTAATTGAAAAGATATCCAAACTTGAAGTCATTCCGGCCCCAGTGGAGGAATCTGCACACGTCATTCCGACCGTAGTGGAGGAATCTCCGCTTTTAAAAATAATCAACGAGATAAATTCCATCCAAGAAACAAATCTTTTACTAACCAAGCAATCAATAAGCTATCAGAATGTTTTATTAGAAAGTATATCTAAAAATATTCAAAATATGTCAAATACATACTCAGCTAAAGGTAATTACCAAAAAGCAAACAATACTTATCTTTACGATCAAGAAGTTTAGGAGGAATACTATGTCAGGTATATTTAGCACATTAAATACAGCAAATAAAGGAATGATGGCATCACAGACAGTGCTTCAAACAACAAGCCACAATATTTCCAATGCAAATACAGAAGGATATTCACGTCAAAGAGTTGACTTAAAGGCTGATTTAGCATTCAATTTTGCTGGAGTTGGGCAACTTGGAACAGGTGTAAAGATGGAGTCTATTGTTCGTGTGGTCAATGACTATGTTAGTAAACAAATTAGACAAGAAAATTCTACTCTAAATCAATTTGCAGCAAAATCAGAAGTTTTGGAGCATCTTGAAATCATATTCAATGAGCCTTCAGATACAGGACTAAATTTCAATTTAGGAGAGATGTTTGCAGCATGGCAGGAGTTGAGCATAAATCCTGAGAATCTTAATTTTAAGACTATAGTTGTAGAAAAGTCAAGGACTCTAACCGATACCTTAAATCATATGATGAATCAGCTAAATTCTTTGGAAGATGAAACAATTGAACTTATAAATAAAAATGCAGATGAATTTAATTCTATAATAACTCAATTGGATACATTAAACCAACAAATATACAATATTTCAGTTAAAGGTCAAATTCCAAATGATTTAATGGACCAAAGAGATTTATTACTTAAAAAGCTATCTTCAATTTCAGATTTTGAAGCTGATTTAGTAGAGTACAATAAGGTTGAAATAAGCATCAATGGAAACAAGGTGTTAGGTCTAAATACAAAATATGAATTGAGTGTTGATAATAATGGAGAATTATCACTAGTAAATTCTAAAGATGGGTCTGATGTGAAGCCTATTGAAAATTCTTCGGGTCAAATTAAAGGATATAAGGATGCATTATTAGATATAGAAGGAAGAAAAGGCGAACTAAAAAAGTTCACCGAAAATCTTGCGACAACTATAAATGATGTTCATACAAAAGAAGGGGAGGAATTCTTTACATTTAAGGATGGTAGGATCATAGTAAATGAGAATATTGTTAAAGACAATAACCTTGTTAAAGCAGGTAAAGGAGATGCTCTTGAGGGAGATGGATCATTAGCCCTAGAAATAGCACAATTAAGAAATAAGAAGATAAATGGCGTAACAATTGAAGGTGCATATAGGGATATGGTAACCAAAGTCGGTATATCTAAAGAGCATGCTGACAATATGGTATCTAATCAAGAAGTGCTAGTAAATCAATTGGAACTTCGTAGAGCATCATCATCAGGAGTATCAATAAATGAAGAAGTAACAAATTTAATCCAATATCAAAAATCTTTTGAGGCAAATGCCAAGGTCATAGCAGTACTTACTGATATGTTGGATACCTTAATCAATCGAATGGGGGTATAGGTAATGAGAATTACAAATAGTACCTTAACAACTAATTATTTAAGAAATTTATCAAACAATTTAAAACAAATGCAGAAATATCAAAACCAATTATCATCTGGGAAGGTTGTATCTAGACCTTCAGACAATCCTATGCTCATATCAAAGATTATGGATATTAGCAATAATATTGTACAAAACAAACAATACAATTCAAATATAAAAGATACAATAGGTTGGGTAGAAACCCAGGACACAGCATTAGCAGGTGTTACAGCAACATTGCATAGATTAAAAGACTTAGTAATCTATGGGGCAAATGGTTCACTATCAGGAACAGATAGAGCAGCTATTAAAGATGAAGTAGCAATGCAAGCTGAACAGCTCAAAGATATACTAAATACAAATTTTGATGGAAGATATATATTTGCAGGGCAAAAAACCACTGAAGCACCATTTTCAGTTGATAATGGTCTTCTTGCATATCATGGTAAGGGGGAAAATATCACACGTGAAATCTCCCAAGGCGTTACCATAGATATAATTACAGATGGCAGTAGAATAATAAATGCAGACAATGATAAGAATTTAGGAGTATTAATTCAAAAGATTATTGAGGCCATGGATGATGGTGATACTGAATCACTATCTGGTGATCTAATGGCAGATATAGATAAGCATTTAGACAATGTTCTAAGAGTTCGTTCTAGTGTAGGTGCCATCTACAATAGGCTTGAAGCAGCCAAATCAAGAAATGAAGAGGAAAATCTAAACCTATCAAATCTTCTATCAGAAAAAGAAGATATAGATATAGCCGAAAAATATATGGAATATATGGTAATGGCAACAATCTACCAAGCATCATTATCAGTTGGAGCTAAAGTTCTTCAACCAAGCTTATTAGACTATATTAGGTGAAGGGTGAGAAAGATGCTGATAAAAACAAAATATCTAGGAGATATGGAAGTATCCCAGGAAGACATCATTTCATTTCCATATGGATTATTAGGCTTTGAAAACCATCACAATTTTATAATATTGGATGTCCCAGGAAATAATCATTTTAAATTCCTTCAAGATGTAAACCATAGCTACTTAGCATTTTTAATCATTAATCCATGGGACTTTTTCAGCGATTATGAAATAGATATTCCAGATGAAAGTTTATCTAAAATAGATATAGATTCAAAACAAGAAAATAAAATCGAAGTATACAATATAGTAACCCTAGGAGTAACATTCCAAGAAAGTACTGCAAATCTCCTAGCACCGATAATAATAAATTCAAAAGATAAAATCGGAAAACAATTTGTATTTAATGACTCCATTTATACAACAAAGCATAAACTATTCCCAGAAGGGATAGGTGAATGATATGCTTATACTAAATAGAAAAGTTGGAGAAAGTATAGTCTTAGGAGATAATATCGAAGTAAAAATATTGGATATCCAAGATGGTAAAATCAAAATAGGCATTGAAGCCCCAAAAGATATTTCCATCCTAAGAAAAGAAGTCTATGATGCAGTCATCGAAGAAAACAAAAAATCACTAGAAACTGAATTTGATATTTCTGTTTTGATTAAAAAATAAGGGGTTGCTCGCAGGAGCAACCCTTTGTAATTCCGATCAACGTGGAGGAATCACCTCTTTTAAGACCCTTAAGAATGACCCCAGTAACTCTTAGTTCTTAGCTCTTAATTTTTAGTTCCTAGCTATCTTTTCAATTGTCAATTGGCAACGTACTGCCTGTCCATCTTCAATATATGCTGTTCAATCCAATCAACAACAAACTGTATTATAGAAGCCAAATACTCCTCTTGATTTTCATCCATCTTTTCCAAATCGATTTCATTTACCTCTTCGACGAATTCATTATGGATTACTTTATGAGAAAAGAACTTTTTATATCCAATTTCCATCATATATTTTTCTTCTGTTTCAAAATGGAACACTGCATATTGTTTTAGCTCTCCTATCAATTTTACAACTCTATCATACTTATCAATATAAAAATCATTTTTTAATAAATCATAAGCATCAACTGCAATTCGGAATAATTCCTTATGTTGTTCATCTATTAAATCAATACCAAGGAGATAATCATCACTCCACTTAATCATCATTTCATCCCCCTTAAAACTCAGTTTAAATATCTTTCATCACAATTGTGAATTGTGCATTTTTAATTTTTAATTGTTAATTGCCTACGTACTGCTTGTCAATTTTCAATATATGGTTTTCGATCCACTGAAGAATAAACTCAATAATTGATATCAAGTATTCTTCTTGGCTTTCATCCATCTTTTCCAAATCTATTTCGTTTAATTTTTGAATAAATTCATTGTGTACCATCTTATGGGAAAAGAATTTTTTATACCCAATTTCCAATAGATATTTTTCTTCTTCTTCAAAATGAAAGTTAGAATATCGTTGCAATTCTCTGATTATTTCAACTACCTTATCATATTTGTCATCATAAAATTCATTCATTAACAAATCATATGCGTCATTGGCAATTTTAAACCATTGCTTATGTTGTTCATCAATAAAATCAAGGCCCAAAGCATATTTTTCACTCCACCTAATCATTTCCTCACCTCCTCGTATAATATAGTTAAAGTTAAAATAACTTTACTTCACTTCCTAATCTTTTCAATAACGGAACTTTCCGTAAATGAGTTTCAAGAAAAGCTACCTTAACGCATCTTTAGATGCTTTTCTTATAACGAATAGGAAAGTTCTACTTTTAATTTACGTTATATTATTGAACTTTCCGTAAATGAGTTTCAAAAAAGGCTTCCTTAAATGTTTTAATGCTTCGATAGAAGCCTTTTTTATAACGAATAGGAAAGTCCTACAATTCTGATAATTTAATTTACAGGACTTTCCGTATATGAGTTTCAAGAAAAGCTACCTTAACGCATCGTTAGATGCTTTTCTTATAATTTAAACTTATCTACATCAGTTTGCAATTTATTTGTACTTTCCTTAGTTTTAAGTACTTCATTTTGAACTTCATTAGCTTTTATATTAGCTTCTGAAACTCTATTAGCAATATCAGAAGAGCCCTCTGCACCTTCGCTTGCAGCTACAGCAACACCATCAATAGCAGCTAGTACATCTTGTATTGAAGCTAAAAGTTCTTCAGATGTAGAACTAAATTCAGAAACCAATCCATCAACATAATGTGCATCGTTGCTATACTGCTCAGCTACCTCAATAATTGTTTTATAATCATTTTCAACATCTTCAGATATAAATCTTAATAGTTCATTAGAACAATTTGAAAGGTTTTCTACAGAAGCTGTTACTTTTATTGTAGTATCTTGAATTTCCAATACAGTGCCTTTAGATTGTTCTGCTAACTTTCTTATTTCATCAGCTACAACTGAAAATCCTCTACCAGCTTCTCCGGCTCTTGCAGCTTCAATAGCAGCATTTAATGCAAGTAAATTTGTTTGTTCAGCTATTTTCATTATAGAATCTGATAATATATTTATTTGCTCCACTACTTTGGATTCATGTATTGCTAATTCCAAACGGTGTTTAGTATTATTTAAAACTTCAAAAGCCTTATCAAGTGCAGCATTTACATTTTTCTTCGTATTATTTGCTCGTTCACTTATTTTATTGGCAGCAGTAGCACCCTCCTGAGATTTTTGTGCAATTGATTGTACCGCTCTTTGAATCTCTTGTGAAGTTGCAGCCATTTCTTCTGATGAAGCAGCTGTTTCCTCCATATTAGCTGCTACTTCTTCAGTTGTAGCTGAAATATCTTCTAAATTATTATTAAGTAATGCTACATTTGAAATAACATTTTCAACTTTAGTTTCAATTGCTATAGTTTCACCCTTGATGCTATATACCAATTGTTTTAGTGATTCCTTCATTGTATTTATACCATTGATTATAGTACCTAACTCATCTTTTCTTGCTAAATCTTTCTCATCCATTTCTTGAGTAAAATCTCCAGCTGCAAGTAGCTTTAAATATTCCGAAGATCTTCTTATAGGTTTAGTTATTTTAATAGTAAAGATACTGGTAAATAATATTGCTACTGCAAGGATAATTAATGCGTAAATTAATCCGATTCTAAACATTTTTGAGTAGCTTTCGGACAATTCATTTCGTGAAATAAAAAAACCTAAAATCCAGTCAGTTCCTTCTACTTTATAAGGGTTTACTAGGTACTTTACTCCATCCATATCAATATCAAAAGGCTCTAAATTTTCATCTAGTAATTTTTCTAACCCTTCAATTTCAACATCTTCAATATTTTTAAAGTTATTATCTGGGTTATTTCCATCAGCCATTATTACTCCTGTATTGTGTACAATGACAGAATATCCTGTCTTACCTGTTTTCATCTTATTTAATATATTGCTAATTGCTGACTGTTTAACATCAAGACCTATTACACCTTTTACATTTCCATTTCCATCTGTAAAGGTACGTGCATTACTGGTTATTAGGGAGTTTTCTATATGGTCAAAGTAAGGGTCCGTTCTCACAACATTTCCATTAGCATTCATAGCATTTGTATACCAGGTTTTCTCCTTAGGAACATAATGTGCTGCTGTAATTGTTTCGGGCCATTGTACATAAGAGCCGTCTTCTGTTCCTAAATAGATATATAAAGTATCAGGATTAGACTCCCCATAATGCTTGAAAAATTCATAGATTTCCTGTTCTAATCCTCCATTTTTTGATGGGGTCATTTGTATTGTTTCGGTTATATCCCCATATGATGTTATACTATTGTTAGCTTTCATTACTAAAGGATGTGTAGCAAACATATTTAGATTTTTATCAATCTGGTCATAGAATATATTTATAGACTCAGCAACAATTTTCATTTGTTCATTTGAATTGTTAATATAATCATTATAAGAATTGTTATTTACTAAATAAAACATTACACATCCAAATACCACTAGTGTAATAAATGTAGTAGCAATAGATATTGCTAAAATCTTTGCTTTCAAGCTGTTAAATATTTTGTGCACTGTCAATCCTCCAATTTTCTAGTATAAATTAATCTGTATTTAAAAATAAAAATTAATTTTTTGTAATCAACTCCTTCCCTCAGGTATTAAATATCGGCAAAAATAAAAATAAATTAAGACAAAATATGACATAATACTACATATAAATTGACAATTGAATCTTCATTCCTGTCATCCCGACTTTAATGGAGGGCTCACCATTCCTATAATCCTAACATAGGATGACGGCTTAAGCCTTTCAATTATGTTTTCATTGTGAATTGTGATTGATTTAGAGTTGAATACAACGAATAAACTTCAAAAATGATGCTTAAAATTAAAAGTTATAATAATAAATAGGATATAAAAGAGTAAATATGTGGTAATATATAATATAGAGATTCTTTTAAGGAGGCGATTGAGATGACAGAAGATATTACTAGTTTAATTAAGAAAAAACTCAAAGAGT
Source organism: Tissierellaceae bacterium (assembly GCA_033809995.1). Lineage (GTDB taxonomy): Bacteria > Bacillota > Clostridia > Tissierellales > Tissierellaceae > Paratissierella. The sequence continues at coordinate 15,489 of JAPXKQ010000025.1, read as the reverse complement.
TAGAACAAAACTTAATATTTTTAAAAAAAGTATCCTTTGAAGTTAATGATGAAAACTTAAAGGAAGACATAATTAGATATTGGGGCATAGAGCGAGGAATACATATATGTATTGAATCAGTCATAGATATTGCCAATATAATAATATCCTCAGCTGAAATAGAAAGACCCTCCACCTATAAAGAAACTATACTGATATTATCAAAACTAGATATAATCCCTGAGAAATTTGCTAAAGAATTGTCCAAAATGGTAAGTTTTAGAAATATACTTGTCCATGATTATACAAAGGTTGATGAAGAAATTTTATTAGATGTATTAAAGACAAAACTAGATGATTTTATAAAATATGATAATTATATAAATGAATGGCTAAAAGAAAATTATTAATAAATGGGATGATTATATGCAAAAGGATATTTTAGAAATTGAAAAAACATTGAATAATCATATAGATAAATTGGTAAGCGATTACAATATTAAACTCATATATATCTTTGGTTCATATGCTAAAGGCACTAACCGAGAAAACAGTGACCTAGATATAGCTGTATACCTAGAAGAAGAACCAAGTGGATTTATAAAATTGGACATATTATATGATTTAGTAGGTTTATTTAATAGAGATGATATAGACTTAGTTATATTAAACAATGTAGATGAAATATTAAAATTCCAAGTTATAAAATATGGAAAGATAATATATATGGAAAGTTTATATTCAAAAGTAATCTTTGAATCTAGAGTCATGTCAGAGTACATGGATAAAGAGTATTTTAGAAATACACAGGAGAAATATGGACATAAAAAATTTTTAGAAATAACAGGAGAAAAATAAAACAAATATAAAAATAAACGATAGCTAATAGAAGGATAGATTATAAAAATGAGTAGTATTTTATAATTTATCCTTTTTCTTATTCTGTCTTGTTATCCCGAATAGGGTTGTCATCCCGACTGAAATGGAGGAATCTCCGTTCCTGTAATCTTGACTTCAACGGAAGGATCTCTGTTCCTATTATACTGATTTCAATGGAGGGGTCCCCATTCCTGTCATCCCGACCAACGTGGAGGGATCCCCTCTTTTAATTCTTAATTCTTAATTCTTAATTCTTAATTATGTTTTCATTGTGAATTTATTTTATTGAATCTATTAAATTTTTCCATTTCCCTCCGATATACATATCAAGAAGAAAATTCGCGATAATTCTTCAAAAAAGGCAAGGATGCCATAACGAAAATTCAAGGAGGAATATATAATGAGAATTAACCAAAACATTTCAGCAATGAACACTTATTCAAGATTAACAGCAGCTAATAATGCAAAAAGCAATTCATTAGCAAAATTATCATCAGGCTTAAGAATCAATAAGGCTGGAGACGACGCAGCAGGATTAGCGATATCTGAAAAAATGAGAGGTCAAGTTGGCGGACTAAAACAAGCAATTAGAAACGCACAAGACGGTATATCATTAATTCAAACAGCTGAAGGTGCATTAAGTGAAACTCATGCAATACTTAATAGAATGAGAGAGCTAACAGTACAAGCAAATAATGGTACTAACACTGATCAGGATAAACAAGCAATTCAAGACGAAATGGAACAATTAAAATCTGAAATAAAAGGGATAGCTGACAGAACAGAATTTAATGGGCAAGTTTTGCTTAAGGGTTCCTTGGGATTAAAATATGATGCTGATCCTGCTAATTCTACTGCAGCTGGTGATGCAATTCTTGGTACTGGTTTTAAGGTAGATGTATCGAGTGCAAAGGCTGGTGGAGAGTATACTTTTAAATATACTGCTGCTGCTGGTACTGATCCTGCTACTATTAGTGTAAGTGATAAAAAAGGGAATACACAAATTATCGAATTAACAGGCAATGAAGGAAAAGGGAGCATTCTTAATTTTAACACATTAGGGGTTAAAATAACATTAGGTGGTAAGGATGCTGAAGGTGTTGGCGCTGATGCTAATGTTTCAGCATTAGATAGTAAAGTAATTAAAACAGCGACTTCTGGGAAGTCTTCATTACAAATAGGTGCAAATAAAAATCAAACTTTAGACATAAGTATCGGAAACATGGATGATTTTGGTCTTGGAGTTAATACCGTTGATGTAATAAGTAATACCTTTGATGATAACCTAGATGCTATAGATAATGCAATTAAATTGGTATCAGAAGAAAGATCAAAACTAGGTGCATACCAAAACAGACTTGACCACACAATCAATAACTTAACTGCAACAACAGAAAACCTAAGTGCTGCAGAATCAAGAATTAGAGACGTTGATATGGCAGAAGAAATGATGGAATTCACTAAGAATAACATCCTTAGCCAAGCAGCTACATCAATGTTAGCTCAAGCTAATCAAATGCCACAATCAGTTTTACAATTATTACAATAGTAAATGAGGAGATCTCTCGACTACGCTCGAGATGACAAACCTGAGTCCTTCGCATTGCTTAGGATGACACTATCAGTGAATTAGGGCCTAAAAACGGAGATTCCTTCACGTTGGTCGGAATGACACGATACGTGCAGGATGACAATATCTAAGCCGACCGGTTTCGGTCGGCTTATTTAAAATAAGATTACATAATATAATCATGGGGTGATTATTGTGATATATATAACTAGACCTGTGAGTGAGACCCATAAGACCGTACCAAAGACTACGGACAAAGTTTTAGATAACAATTTACAAGAGAAGAAACCCAAAGAACAAGTACTTAATCAACAAGAATTACAACAAATAAAGCAAGACTTAAGAAATGAAGAGCTAGAAAAAGCAGTAGAACAAACAAATAGGATTATATTTAAAGATGATAATAGATTTGAGTTTAAAATACATGAACGTACTGGACGTATGATGGTAAAACTTATTAACAAAGAAACTGATGAAGTAGTAAAAGAAATACCACCTGAAAAGATACTTGATTTAGTAGCAAGTATATGGGATTTAGTAGGGATTTTAGTAGATGAAAGGGGATAAAAATGGCTGGAATCAATTTTATAGGTTCTTATTCAGGAATAGATAAAAGTGCGATAGAGAAATTAATTGAAACAGAAAAGCTACCATTAGTGCAATTATCAAATAAAAAGATAACTATAACAGAAAAACAAAATGCTTGGAGGGATATAAATACAAGACTAAATAGCCTTTTTGAAAAGATAAAGGTATTAAAAAACCAAGATACCTATTCTTCCAAAACTGCAAAATCATCTAATGATAAAATAGTTACCATGTCTCCATCGAAGAATGCTGTTGAAGGTACCTATAAAATAAATGTAGAAAAATTAGCTACAAATTCTAGTATAATATCAGGAGAAATTGACTTAAAAGGTGGAAACACATCATCGAAACTTGGTATAGAAGGAAGTTTTGTAATTAGAAATAATGATTATAAAATTGGTGATGGAGAAAATAATTCTGCCACTATTACAATAAAAGAAGAACATAGTCTAAAAGATATAGTAAATGAAATAAATAGTTTTACAAAAGATAGAAAAGATCCAAATGATAATAGCATAACAATAAAAGGGACAGGCATCACAGCTACTATTATCGACAATAAATTGGTACTAACAGATAGCAAAACTGGTGCAAGAAAAATTACATTAGAAGATGGGGAAGGTGAAAATTCAATCCTATCTAAGTTAGGTCTTCCTAAGGGTGAAAATGAAGGTGGCCAAGATGCGATATTTACAATAAATGGGGTTGAGGTGAAAAGAAGTACAAACACAATTTCCGATGCAATAGATGGTGTAACTATCAATCTTCTTAAAGAGCATAAAGATGGAGAATACGATACAGTAACAGTATCTCTTGATACAGAGAAAGCAACAAAAGCAATCCAGGATTTTGTAGACCAATATAATTCAACGATAAAGTTTATTGAGGATAAGCTTGCTGCAGGAGACCCCAAAGTACCAGGAAGTGCTGGGACATTGGCAGGGGATGGCACCTTGATGAGGCTCCATTCTTCCTTAAGAAATATGGTAACTTCATCTTTAGGAAATGAAAAGACAAACATAAAAGATATATCTCAACTAGGAGTTTCTACCATAGATAAATTTGGACAGTTGAAATTTGATTCAAGTAAACTAACCAAGGCATTAGAAGATGATATACAAAACGTAATAAATTTCTTCGATAGTAAAACTGAAAAAGATGGTAAAGAAAAAGAGATAGGTTTCGTTTCCAGGATAAACACTTATATAGATGGTTTTATATCCAGTAATGAAGGTGTTATAAAAACTAAAACTGAAGGCTACGATAAAACACTTAAGGATATCAATAGACAAATTGAGACTTTCAATAAACGTATGGAAAAGAAAGAAGAATATTATATAAAGATGTTTACTGCACTTGATGTGGCTATGATGAAGGCCGAAAGTCAAATGAATTGGCTTCAAGGACAAATTGATGCGATGAATGGTGTCAAGAAGAAATAATGGAGGGAACTAGAGATGATGAACTACGCATATGCTAACAATGCTTATAAGAACAATCAAGTAATGACGGCTCCAAAGAAGAAGCTTTTGATTATGTTATATGATGGGGCAATTAAAAATCTTAAGTTAGCTGAAATGGCGTTACCAAATGGGGAAATTGAAAATGTAAATCTATATCTTACAAAAACTCAAGATATAATATTTGAATTAATGACAACACTTAACTTTGAAGCTGGTGGGGATATAGCTAAAAATTTACATCAATTATATGACTATATGTACAACAGACTTGTTCGTGCAAATATAGATAAGGACATAGAAGCAGTAAAAGAGGTAAAAAAATATTTAGAAGAGTTGAGGGACACATGGGAACAGATTTAAATGTACAAGAATTGTTTAAGGCTAAAAATCAGGTTTTAGATAATATTTTAAGCAATCTAAAAAATTGGGATGGAGAAATAATTACAGGAATAGACTTAATAGAATCTAATCAAGAGTATCTAGATGAATTAAGGGATTTAAATGAAAAGTTAAATGAATCAGAAGCAACCTCCACATATGATGAAGAATATGAATATAAGTTAAGCTTAATAATTGAAGAGCAAAGAAAACTTACCCAATCGTTAAAAGAAAAACAAGATGGCTTGAAGGACAATATGGAACAAATAAAGAAAAAGGATAAAGTTATTAATAGTTATATGAATACAGATAAAGAACCTATTTTTATTAATAAGGAGCTATAAAAGCAATTCACAGTTCACAATGCACAATTGAAAAGAGGAGATTCCTCGACTATGCTCGGAATGACACCTTCGGTGTCAATGCACAGTTCACAATTGAAAGAATAGCTAAGAACTAAGAAGTAAAAAATCAAAAGAGGGATTCTTCGCGATGCTCAGAATGACATCCAGCAGTGAATTAGGGTAGAAAAAGAGGAGATTCTTCGTAAAGCAGTGATTATTCTGCCCGTCTCAGAATGACAACACTGAAGGTGTCATTTCGACTGAAATGGAGAAATCTCATCATTATAGATAAAGATAAATTAAATATTTTAGGGAAATCGAGGCGTTATAGAATTTTATGACGCTTTTTTATAGTTTTTGTTGTAAAATGTTGGTTTATATGGTAATATATTTTAAACATAAGAATAAATCGAGACATAAACTTTTCTACGAAAAGGCAAACTTATCGAAAGGTAAGGACGCAAAGCTACAGGGTCTTCCTCTTAGGGGTGGCAGCCAGTTACCGAATCTCGAAAGGTTTTTTTGTCGTTAAATATAATTTTGGAGGGATAAAATTTGAGTGATTATAGTTATGATTTGATTAAAAAGGGATTGGATGTAGCCTCATTAAGACAAAAAATTGTATCGAGTAATATTGCCAATATAAATACTCCAGATTATAAGGTAAACAAAGTCGAATTTGAAGAGTATTTAGCAAAAGCTAAAAATAATGGTAAATTACCTGAACCTGTAGTTAAAAAGAGGACAGGCACTAGTATTAACGAAAACGGAAACAATGTAGACATAGATTTAGAAATGACAGAGTTAGCAGCAAATGAGATTTATTATAGCGTTTTGATAAGTCAATTGAATGCAAAATTATCAAATATGAACTATGTGATTAATAAGTAATCAATTCACAATTCACAGTTCACAATGCACAATTGAAAAGAGGAGATCCCTCCATTTCAGTCGGGATGACAACCGTTGTTAGCTGTTACCTGTTAGTTGTTAGTTATTTTTTAAAGGGGTGTTAGTATGTCAGTTTTCTCTTCAATGCAAATAAATGCAAGTGGTCTTTCACTGGAGAGGCTAAAGATGGATACAATTTCGACAAATATTGCAAATATAAACACTACCAGGACTGAAGAAGGTGGTCCATATAGACGAAAAGAAGTAGTATTTGAAGAAAATTTAAAAAACATGAAAAATAAGTTAAACGGAAAAAGTGAAAAGAGAAGTATGGGAGTCAAGGTCACCGGTATTGTAGATGATAACGATAATTTAAAAGTAGTATATGACCCTTCGCATCCAGACGCTGACGAAGATGGGTATGTGTTGTTGCCAAATGTAAATTTAGTCGATGAAATGATTGCTTTGATAAAAACCCAAAGGACATATGAAGCAAATGTTACAGCCTTAAATACTAGTAAGAGCATACTAAAAAAAGCACTAGAGATTTCCAAATAATCAACCTAAGGAAAGGGGATACATATGGATATATTAAGAGTCCGACCAATCAATGAAGGTATACCTAAAGTAAATAACAATACTACAAAAGAAACTCAAATTTCATTTAAAGAAATTGTCAATAATGAGATAAATAAATTGAATAATAAGCAAATACAAGCAGATGAATTGATACAAGATTTTATTCAAGGAGATGCTAATTCTTTAGAAGATTTACATACTGTTATGATTGCAACTGAGGAAGCAAGGATTGCTCTAGAACTTGCTGTACAAGTGCGAAATAAAATAGTTGAAGCATACAAAGAGATAAACAATATGCAGTTGTAATACAGATAAAGGAGCTATAACCACCTATGGAAAAAATAACAGAAATTATAGATGGAGCAAAAAATGGATGGAAGAAAATTGACACAAAAAAGAAAACTACTTTGGTGTCTATTTTTGTTGCTGTCATATTGATTGCTTCTGTCTTTACATATTTCTCAAAAAAAGTGAATTATACGGCATTGTTTAGAAATCTTGAGTTTCAAGATGCAGGAAAGATTATTAATGATCTAGATTCTAAAAAGATTCAATATAAATTAGAAAACAATGGTAGAGACATTTTAATTGATGAAAAACACGTTGATAAATATAGAATTCAATTAGCTATGGATGGAATGATGCCTGAAAATTCCACTGGATTTGAAATCTTTGACAATATTGGTCTTATGGCAACTGATGAAGATAGAAAGATAATGTATCAAAGGGCAATAACAGGAGAGTTGCAAAGGTCTATTATGTCCTTAGATGTGGTAAATGCTGCCAAGGTTCATCTGATGATTCCAGAAAAAAGCATATTTGAATCTGAGGCAAAGGAATCGTCAGCATCTGTAATCATAGATATAAAACCTTCTCAGAAGGTTACAAATGAAATGATAAGGGGTATAGCGGCTCTTATTTCTGGTGCAGTTGACAATTTGCCGGAAGAAAATGTACAGATTATAGATTCTAAAGGCAATTTACTAAGCGGAATCTTACAGCAAAATGAAAGTACCAGTTCTCTAGATGTTATGGACAAGTATCAAAAGATACAGGAGGATTTTGAACAAAAAATAGAGACAAATGTATACAATTTATTGGGAAGTGCCTATGGAAAGGAAAAGATTAAAGTATCAGTTTATGCGGAGTTGGACTTTGATGCTGAAGAAACTACATCTATAACCTATGAAAATCCAGTTGTAAGAAATGAAGAAGTTAGAGCAACAGGACCCAATGTAAATACATATGTTGGTGGTGGTAATATTGATGACAATATTACTGCTGTTACAGGAGGCAACAACGGTGACAATGCAACGTACGAGAGAAATGTAACCAATGAACTTTCACAAGAAACTAAAACTACAATAAAAGCACCCGGGAAGGTTAAAAAGCTTACAACATCTGTAATTTATGATGGAAATCTTACTGAGGGGGATATTACAAAAATACAAAATATCGTAGCTACTGCAACAGGTTATGACTCAGAAAGAGGAGACCTTATTAGCGTAGAAGGTATATTATTTGATAAATCATATCAAGAGCAAATAGCACAGGAATTAGAACAAATTAGATTAGAAGAGGAAGCAAACAAAACTATATTTGATAAGTATGGAAAATATATAGCATGGGGACTAAGGGCTATTGGAATTATAGTTTTACTCATATTGATTAAAGTAACATTTTCAAAGAAAAAGCCAAAAGAAGAAGTCCCTTTCCAAAAAGAATTTGCTACCAATGGCAATATAGATATTCATCAGATATTTGATTCTACAGAAGAAGTGATGGAAGTTAAAAATGATGCCAACCAATTAAAGGCGGAAAAATATGCAAAGGAAAATCCTGAAATAGCGGCAGATTTAATTAAAGCGTGGCTTAAGGACTAATAGGTGAATCTATGAAATCAAGTGATAAAAGCACAAGAAAGGCAGCTATTTTATTAATAGCTTTGGGACCTGAAATATCATCCCATATATTAAAACTATTACCAGACAATTTAATACAAAAGGTTACCTATGAGATAGCAAATATAGATTATGTTGAACCATATGAAAGGGACAATGTAATAGAAGACTTCATAGAAATGGCTTCAGCAAGGGAATATATCTTAGATGGCGGTATAGACTATGCTAAAAATCTTTTAACCAAGGCATTGGGTACCCAAAGGGCAATGGAGATTTTGGATGTTTTGAATCAAATACAGCAAAGAGAACGTCCCTTTGCAATTGCTCGTAAAGCTGACCCTCATCAACTATTCAATTTGCTTATCAATGAGCATCCTCAAACAGTTGCTTTAATATTGTGCTATATCCAGCCAGATAAGGCAGCCATGGTCTTATCCCAATTTCCTTTTGAATTACAAACGGAAATTGCTGAGAGGATTGGAATGATAAATAGGACCTCTCCATCTATAATTAAAAAGATAGAAAAGATTATGGAGAATAAATTCTCCAATATAATTGACAACGAAAGTGAGAATATAGGTGGAATTAAAACCCTTGTTGATATATTGAACTCTGTAGATAGAAGTACAGAAAGAAATATTATCAGCAATTTAGAAGCTCAACAACCTGAATTAGCAGAAATCATTAAATCTAATCTATTTATCTTTGAGGATATTGTAAACTTGGACAGAGGTTCAGTTCAAAGGATATTGCGTGAGGTAAGCAATGAAGACCTTGCATTAGCATTGAAGGGTGCATCTGAAAAAGTTGCTAATGTTATATTTAGCAATATGTCCAAGCGAGCTGCTGATATGCTGAAGGAAGATATTCAATTTATGGGACCAGTACGACTTTCTACAGTTGAGGAAGCTCAATTTAAGATTGTTGGAATTATAAGAAGATTAGATGAAGCAGGAGAAATCGTCATAGGAAGAGGTGATCAAGATTCAATCATCGTATAGGATTATTAAAAGTAACAATATACAATGTGAAGGTGAATCTCAAGTTATTGTTAAGAATTCCTATGAGAAAAAAGTGGACTTTTATACTCCAACCCCAACTCCAAGCAACCTTGATTCAATAAAGGAAGAAATAAAAATCGATTTGACTCAAGATTTAAAAGAAGAAATATATAGAGAAATGGAAGAAGAAAGAAGAAAAATACTTGAAATTGCAAATAAGGAAGCAAAGGAAGTATTGGAAGAAGCAAAGAAACAAGGCTTTGAAGTTGGATTAAAGGAGGGTTTTGCTAAAGGCTATAATCAAGGAATCGAAGAAGCCAAAATCGAGGCATCAAATATCAAAGAAAATGCTATTCAAATAGTAAAGGATGCTCAAGATTACGTTTCTGATTATTACAAACAAAGTCATGACGAAATAATTAAACTAGCTGCCGATATGGCTGAAGCAATAGTCCATACGACTATAAATGAATCATCAGAAAATATTATGATGTTAGTAAAGCCTATTATGCAAAGGTTTGGTAAGACGGGAAGTATAATAATCACCTGTCATCCTGATAGTGTTAATTATTTAAAATTATATCAATACAAATTAGAAGAAATATGTCCAAATACAATAATCACCATCTTAGAAGATGGAAATCTAGAACAAAATGGGTGCATTATAGAAAATGAAAACCAAATTATAGATTTACAAATTAAAAAGCAAATAGAGTCTATTTTAGAAAGCATAAAAGATATGGATAATATGGAGTGAATTCCTTGTTAAATATACCATTTGAAACCTATGGAGATATTATAAAAAAGAAAAACCATTACATAAAAATGGGAAAGGTAACACAGGTTATTGGACTAATAATTCAAGTTGAAGGATTAGATGTATTTGTTGGAGAGGTATGTGAAATTTATATAAATTCTATGGACAAAATTGTTCCTTCAGAAGTTGTAGGATTTAAAGACAATTCAGTACTTCTGATGCCCTTAGATGATATTCAAGGCATCGGTCCAGGGTGTCTTGTTAAGCCAACAGGAAAATCATTAAAGGTTTTGATAAGTGATGATTTGTTGGGACACACCCTAGATGGCCTTGGCAGACCAATAGTTAAGACCAAATCATTAAATGGCGTATACAGTGATGTGGGCAAGTCTCCACCAAATCCCTTTGAAAGAAGAAAGATTGAAAAGGTGATGAATACAGGTGTAAAGGCTATTGATGGACTGCTCACCTGTGGAGAAGGTCAAAGGATTGGTATATTTGCAGGTAGTGGTGTTGGTAAGAGTACATTGCTTGGCATGATTGCAAAATATTGTGATGCTGATGTAAATGTTATAGCCCTAATAGGCGAGAGAGGTAGAGAGGTCCTAGAATTTATAGAGAAAGACTTAGGTCCAGAAGGCTATAAAAAATCTGTTGTAGTATGTGCTACGTCAGATCAACCACCATTGGTAAGGCTAAAAGGTGCCTTTGTAGCTACTGCAATAGCTGAGTACTTTAGAGATCAGGGCAAAAAAGTTATGTTTATGATGGACTCAGTAACACGTTTTGCCATGGCACAAAGGGAGATAGGACTTGCCACAGGAGAACCACCTACTACCAAGGGCTATACACCATCTGTATTTGCTAAATTACCAAAATTATTAGAGAGGAGTGGTATGTCAAAAAAAGGTTCAATTACAGCATTTTACACTGTTTTAGTTGAAGGTGATGATATGAATGAGCCTATTGCAGATGCTGTAAGAGGTATATTGGATGGTCATATTATATTGTCTAGAAAGATTGCGGCTAAAAACCATTTTCCAGCAATTGATATTCAAAATAGTATAAGTAGACTTATGAAGGAAATTGTTTCAGATGAACAGTACAATTTAGCTGGAGAATTGAAAGAAAATATGGCAATATATGCAGAATCTGAGGATTTAATCAATGTAGGTGCCTATATCAAAGGCAGCAATCCAAAGATTGATAAGGCAATTCAACTAAACAATCCAATAAATAAATTCTTACGACAAAATGTTATGGACCATTTCACCTTTGAAGAGACTATAAACCTTCTTAAAGAAACACTAGAATCGTAGGGGAGGGATTCCATGCCTGCCCGAGCAAAAATGGAGGTGGTTACAATTTATACTTTTTCAATGGAAAAAATATTGGAATTAAGGGAGAATGTAGAGAAAAATGCGATGGAGGAATTTGCATTATCTCAAAATGAATTATTGCATCAAAAGTTAATACTTTCCAATTTGAACAAACAATATGAAAGTGCTAAAGAGAAAGACTTGGCAAAAATGGATATTCATGAGTTAAGACAGCAGGATTTATACAAGCGTAGTCTAGAAGACAGGATTGAGAAGCAAGAGGAAATAATTTTTCATAAAACTGAAGAATTAGAAAAGATTAGACTTGATTTGATGAATGCTCAGAAGGAAAGAAAAATCATGGAAAATCTAAAGGAAAAGGACTTTGATATCTATATGGAAAATATAAAAGCCATAGAACAGAAGGAACTTGATGAAATAGCAATACTTAGATTTGGTAAATCCTAAAATAAAATTAAAGATTAAAAATTAAAAATTAAAAATAAAAGTAGAATATCAATTACTCTTAAATTCTTAATTCTTAATTATTAATTCTTAACTATAAAAAGGGAGGTGGGAGAAAAGTGATAATAACGAACATTCAGCTACCTAATGGTATTGTAGATTCTAAAGGTTCTAAGGGTACTCAAAATCAAGAAGACTTCCTTGCTACCTTAACACAGGCAATCAAAACTAATTCTAAAGCAAGTGGGGAAATAAAGCCTGATAAATTGGCATCGGAAAAAGAATTAATCTTAGATGATGGATTTCTTAAGGATGAAGAGGATTTCAGTTATGACGTATTAAGTCAATTAGGTATGTTTCTAGGCTTATCGTTATATGAAAATAAAACTTCAGATGAAATAAGCGTAAATGTAAATATATCTGATATTTCAATTGGCGAAAATATGGAAACTAACAATACTGCAATACCTTACATTGTAGAAAACATTGCAGAAAATATTGTTGAAGACCAAATTGGACTATTGAAAAGTGAAGAAGGATTAGAGTCTGATGGAAATATATTGCCTAATGACAAAGAAATTCAACATCTTGAAACAGAATTTTCATTAGAGTTAGAGGATATGCCTGATACACAAAAGGCTAGATACCAAGAGGAAAAATTGACAACAGATAGGAAAATTGATTTAAACAGTAAAAATCAATTTAAAAATGATGAATTCTTACACGATACCAATAGCAAGGTTGCAAACAAAGTTGAAGAAGAGAATCTTAGACCTAAGGGAAATGAATCTAGAGTTTCTAAGGATATGATATTTAATACTTATATCCAAGCAAACAAGGCTTTAGAGATTAATCCTGAGATATTACCTGAAGAACAAGTTTTACTAAAAGAAAACATTCAAAATATAAATGAAACAATAATAAGACTTGTTGAGACTACTACAGAGGGACAGACATCAGTTATGAAGGTTCAATTATATCCAGAGGATTTAGGTACAGTAAATGTTGTACTTAAGATGGACAAAGGAAAGGTAAGTACTAGGATAATAGTGGACAATGACCACATTAAACAATTGTTTATAAGTAAGGTAAATGAAATCAGTGATAATCTAGTTAAGCAAAATATAAGCATGGATAAAGTAGAAGTTGAATTGAATGAAAACCTAAGTCTAAATGCAAATTCACACTATGATTCTGGAGAAAACTTTAATAGAAACAACCGTGAAAATTTTAAGAGAAATCAACTTTTCAGTTTTGAAAGGGAACAAGTAAGTGAAGATGTTATAACCGATAAATATTCCAGTTTAAGTTCAATAAGCATTTTGGCTTAAGGGAGGGAAGACAATGGAAGTAAGTAGAAATTCTGCAGTAGTTATGGGACAAAATACTACAAATGAAAAGAATAAAAGAAACACTCTATCACTAGATGATTTTCTACAAATAATGGCTGCGGAAATAAGTAATCAAAATCCCATGGGAAGCGATGGTGGAGGAAGCAAAACAGATTATATTTCTCAAATGGCACAATTTACTACTCTTGATCAGTTGGCACAGATAACTGAAAATATAAGTATTCTTACTTTAATGGGGCAACAGCAGTATTCATTTAGTTTGATAGGTAAGGAAGTCACAGTAATAGATGGAGAAGAAACTATCACAGGAACAGTGGACAAGGTAAAGTTTCAAAATGGTATTGCAATGCTTCAAGTAAAAGATAACTACTATTATTTAGGTTCTGTAATTGAAGTTGGACATAAAGAGGTGGAAAGATGAGTTTTAGAGTTGAAAGAGGGCAGATGGTACCTATACCCAGTAGTAAATCGAAGGGTACTAAAGATATTTCTAATGTAGACTTTCAGAAGATTTTACAGGAAAGCTTATCTAAGGATAATAATATCAAAATATCTGCACATGCAAAACAAAGGATGCTTGAGAGAAATATAAAGTTGGAAGAGCCGGATATCAATACATTAAGTCAAGCTATGAATAGTTTAGAAGCAAAGGGTGCAAGAGAAAGCTTGATGTTTTACAAAGATTTAGCTTTAATAGCTAGTGTAAACAATCGTACAATAATTACGGCAATACAAAGTGATGATATGGAAATAGTCACAAATATAGATAGTGCTATTATAATCAAATAAATGGCTGGACCTATAAAGGAAGCCATACTACGCTGACTGACTGATGCGTAAGTAAATTATAGGAGGAAGTTATATGTTAAGATCACTATATTCTGGTGTAAGTGGTATGAGAAATTTTCAAACAAAGATGGACGTTATTGCAAATAATATTTCAAATGTAAATACAACAGCTTTTAAATCAGGAAGAGTTAGATTTCAAGATATGTTAAATCAGACTATTTCAAATGCCTCATCACCTTCCAATACAGGGGGAATAGGTGGAACAAACCCTCAACAAATAGGATTAGGAGTTAAGGTTGGAGCCATAGATACCATTATGACTGGTGGAGCTATGCAACCTACAAATAGAGATTTAGACTTTGCGATAGAGAGAGAAGGATTTTTTGCTGTATCCCAGGATTCAGAAGGAGTACTTAAAAGCTATACTAGGGATGGTGTTTTTTATACAGATTATGAAGGCAATCTAGTAAATGCCAATGGACTTAGGGTGTTGGGTTATGGATATGATGGTAATAGAGGTGTGGCACCAGAGGATATGGAATTTGAATTAATATCAGATGATCCAGAATTAGATATTCCTCAGGAGGGAGAAGAACCTTCAGAATCTTTAGAAAGGCTACAGCCACTAAGAATTCCTAAGATCTATGATGAGAAAGAACTAGATAGCTATACCATCGATGGCTCTGGTAGAATTATTGGTATATATGGTGGAGAAGCTTATCTATTGGGGCAAATAGGGATAGTTACTTTTAGCAACCCTGAAGGCTTGACAAAATTAGGGAATAACACCTATGCAAATTCGAATAACTCTGGTGAGCCAGTAGCAGGTATTGCTGGAACAGGAGGAAGCGGGACTATAAGACAAGGTTATATAGAAATGTCCAACGTAGACTTAGCAAATGAATTTACAGAGATGATTATCACAAGTAGAGCATATCAAGCAAACTCTAGAAGCATTACAACATCCGATGAAATGCTTCAAGAATTGATAAATCTTAAGAGATAATTACAATTAACAAAGAACAATTAACAATTAGTGAAGAGTGAGAACTAAGGGTGAAGAGTGAAAAAAATGAACGACTAACAGTGAACAGTGAACAATTAAAACATTAAAAGAGGGGATCCCTCCACGTTGGTCGGGATGACATCTACGGTGGCAAACCAGCAAGGCGTAAGCCGTCATCCTGAGTATGCGAAGGATCTCTATGTGTTGAGATTCTTCGCTAATACCCAG
>JAPXKQ010000024.1:0-33857 GCA_033809995.1 Tissierellaceae bacterium | reverse complement strand
GGATTCAGTTATAATAATTGCATCAATGCCTGCAGCAACAATGACATCCATATTTGCTGAAAGTTACGAAAAGGAAAAGGACTTTGCAACTATTACGGTTTTAGCAACCACTTTATTATCAATTTTCACTATACCTTTATTGATTAGAATATTGGTCTAGATAAAGATTAACAAATAGTACTTGACTTTATCCTACTAGGATGTTAACTTAGAAGTATAATTTATGAAAGGAGTGGTGTTGTATGATAAAGAGAATAATTAAATTAACCAATATAATTAAATACAATACTACTCTAGGTGTAACTGAATAAATAAATGAAGTTAAATTTAATAACTTGTTTTTGTTGAGCCTTGGGTAGTGTTAAGAAAGTTTTTCATAACCATGGGTTTTTTTATGCCCAAAATTAAAAATAGGAGGCAACAAATTGATAGATAAGTTATTAAATTTAGGTTTAAAAGAAGATATTTATAATGAATACAAAAATTCAAATGAATTATATTTAGGAAGAGTAATAGCTGAATATAAAGGTATATATAAAGTAGCAACAGAAGAAGATGATATACTTGCCAAAGTAACAGGGAAGTATATAAAAAATGCAGTAGATACAGAGGATTATCCTGCTGTTGGAGATTGGGTATTAGTGGATAGAACTTCCAACAAAAATGGTGATGGGATAATATCAAGGGTTTTACCTAGAAAAAGTGCAGTTTCAAGAAAGGTTGCAGGTAAAAGACTAGATACCCAGATTATAGCTTCTAATATAGATTATTTATTTATTTGCATGTCAGCTAATAATGACTTTAATCTAAGGAGATTAGAACGATATATTACTATCGGTTGGGATAGTGGAGCAACCCCTATTATCATAATTACAAAAATTGATTTATGCGATGATATAGAAAGAATAAAATATGATATTGAAGGTATTGCATTTGGTATTGATACCCTATATGTTAGTGCTCTAGAAAATGAAGGCGTAGAGAATATCAATAAATATTTAGGTGCAGGTAAGACTATTGGATTTATTGGATCTTCAGGAGTTGGGAAGTCTACTTTAATCAATCTCTTACTTGGTGAAAATAAACAATCAGTCAAAAGTGTCAGAGAAAGTGACCAAAGAGGCAGACATACAACAACCCACAGAGAATTATTTGTTACAAAAGATAAGGGTATCATCATAGATACTCCAGGTATGAGGGAAATCCAATTATTAGACAATGTAGATGGTATCAATGATTCCTTCAGTGAGATATTGGATTTGGCTAAAAGCTGCAAATTCAATGACTGTAAGCACAACAACGAACCTGGATGTGCTGTTAGAATGGCAATAAGTGATGGAATATTACCTATTGAAAGATTAAATAGCTACAATAAATTGATTAGAGAAGCAATGTTTATTGAGAAGAAAAACTTAATTAAAGATAAAAAGGCTCAAAAGAAACATTAATGACAAAAAATGTGACAGTCATAATGACTATTGCCACTACTCATATGACAAATCCTCCTATTATAATTTATATAATAAACTGTAATAGGGGGATTTTTTAATGTTAAAGAGAATTGTAATTTTTTTATTAATAATTACCATATTAATAAATGTTTTTCCATATGGAGTATTTGCAGAGGAAATACAATCAGAAGAGCCTATTATACCAATTATTCAAAACTCAGGAGACACAGGAACAATTATAGTAAAGCATATAGATAAAGATACTAAAGAAGCACTAGAAGAAGAAACTTTAATTTATACACTGGGAACTTGGACAGTTTATGCCAATGAATATGTCAAAGAATATGACGACGAAATACAATACTATGTCTTGGCAGAACTTGATAGAAAAAAGGAAGTTACCATAAGTAATAATGGTCAAGCGATAGAATTAGAGTTTTTATATAAAAAGAAATGTCCGTCTGGTGGCAGGGTGATTTATGTCAAAGAAAATGGTGGAGGGAATGGTTCAAGCTGGGATAGTCCCATGGGGAATTTGCAAATGGCAATCGAAATGGCCCGACCAGGAGATCAAATATGGATCGCTGAAGGTAGATATACACCAAAAGGATATCGCATAGAGGACAGATATTTCCAAATGAAAAATTGTGTTGCCATCTATGGTGGATTTCCTGCGAATTCTAAGGGAAAAGGTAGCCTGGAGGATCGTGATTGGACGAATTACAAGACCATTCTGTCGGGAGATGAATCCTACCACGTATTTTACCATTTCGATTTAGGATTAGACCATACTGCCATATTAGATGGTGTTACCATTACAGGAGGGTTCGCAGACAGCAGTACCAATCATGATTATGAAGGGGAATATGATTATGATAAGACATGGAGGCACTGCTTTGGTGGGGGGATGTACAATTATAACAGTAGTCCATGGCTAAGAAATGTTGTGATTACAAATAATACATCTACTTACAGGGGAGCAGGGATGTACAATAAGTATAGCAACCCAAGACTAGATAATGTCTCAATCACAAACAATAATAATCGATGGGATGAATTTACGGGCAACGGCGGTGGAGGTGGTATGTACAGCTCCGAAAGTAGTCCCATATTAACCAATGTATCGATTACTGGTAATTTCAGTGGAGGAAATGGAGGGGGAGGTATATATCATGAAGGAGGCTCCCTTTCCCTAACCAATGTAACCATCAGCGGAAATAATTCAAAAGTAAATGGCGGTGGAATTAATCATGAAAGTGGAGATATCACCCTTCACAATAGTGTGATTTGGGGAAATAATGCAAAAGAATCAGGTAATAATGTATATACTATGGATTCCACAAAAATCAACGTTGCTTATAGTTTAATTGAAGGCTCTGGGGGCAGTGGTCAGTGGAACAGTGGCTTTGGTATCGATCAAGGAAATAATATAGATGAAGATCCACTATTTCGTGATTATCAAGACTCTCCATTAATAGAGGCAGGTTCAAATGAACTGAATATAAGAGTACCAGAAGAAGTTGTAAACCCGAAAACTGGTAAAGTAGTACCTATAGATCCAGCCCTAATATTTAATATTCCTACAGATATTAGAGGGAAAAAGCGTATTGTCAACGATGTGATTGACATTGGAGCCTGTGAAAATCAACCTGCATTGTCGATTCAAAGTAATCTGGACCCAGTTAATAATAGGGCAAATGTAAGGAGCGTATTGACAGGTGCAGATATGGAAGATGTAGTCATGAAATATGCGAAGGGAAGCTATGATGAGACTAACTTTCCTCATAATCAAAGTACTTTAATCAATAAAAAAGGAGAATTTTTCGTCCCAGAAAATGGAATGTATTCAATCTATTTAGAAAGCACTAGTGGCTTTCATACAGTGGATAAAGTATTTATTCAATATGATTTTGATGATGATAATGATGATAATGATGATAATGATGAAATAATTGGCAATATTATCTATGTTAAAGAAGATGGAAGTGGGGATGGCTCCAGTTGGGAGCAGGCCCTAGGCGATTTGCATACAGCCATCGAAGAAGCCCAACCAGGGGATCAAGTATGGATCGCTGCAGGAACCTATGTACCTACTGGGCATCAAACCAGAAATAACCCAAAAACACAACACTTTGAAATGAAAAATGGGGTTACAATCTATGGTGGCTTTCCTGCAAATGCCTCCAATAATACTGGCATGGAAGATAGGGATTGGGAGGAGCATAAGACCATATTGTCTGGTAATCTTGGAGGGGAACATGTTTATAATGTGTTTTATACCAATAATTCGATATGGGATTCCACCGCAATATTGGATGGTGTAACTATTACAGGGGGGCATGGTAGTCTTAATGGTGGCGGTATGAATATTTATGAAAGTAGCCCAGTCATTAGGAATACCATATTCACAGACAATTCTGCAGCTGAAGGAGGCTCTCTATACATCGTTGGGGCACCTCTTTTAGAGAATGTCACTGTAACTCGGAGTACAGCTAGATATGGCGGCGGAATTTATATTAAAGATACCGACTATGGCGAGAATGGAGATGTAATCCTTAATGGTGTATCTATAATGGATAATATTGCATCAGAAAGGGGGGGTGGGATTCACCTCTGGGATTATGTTGAGGCTACCATTAAGAATAGTACCATCAGTGGCAATAGAGCCATTGATGGTGGAGGAATTTATTACGATGAGTCCTACTATGACGATGGTTTTTTAGATATTATAAACACTGAGATTACGGGAAATGTGGCTAATAGCAGTGGTGGTGGAATTCATAACTATAAAGGCAAGATAATGACACTTACGAATGTAACATTGAGTGGAAATACAGCCAATATAGGTGGTGGACTCTTTAATTATGTAACCGAAGTCATTGTAAATAATAGTATCATTTGGGGAAATAATGCCTCAACTGAAGGAGAGAATATATCCCTTAAATTAAACCCTAATCTAAGTCCTCAAAAACAATTCTTGAGTTATCCTCACTATTCCAATAGTTTAGTCGAGGGTGCAGGAGGCAGTGGAAGGTATTGGAATACGAACTTTGGTTATGATGGTGGCAAGAATATCGATGTCAATCCACAGTTCTATGATTTCAGACCTGCCGATGGAAAACCAGAGAGTGGCGGGAATTATACTGTTCATCAGTCGTCACCAGTCGTTGATACAGGCTCCAACTATCTTTACTTTGAACGATATCGAAATACTTTCAAGGATTTGGCGAATGAGAAGCGAATCGTCAACACCTATATTGATATAGGAGCTTATGAATATATACCTAAAGTGGAAATCAGTTGGGATAAGGAATCCAAGGATAAGGAAGTAGTTATCAATGTACAACCAATTAACTTCACTCCAACTATTATGAAATGGGCATTTGGGCAGTATAATGAGCGGAACTTTCCTGAGGGGAATCTAATAGAAAACGGTGAATTCCTAGTTCGTGAAAATGGGATATATACTGTTTATTTTGAAAACGCTGAAGGGTTTAAAAATACCCAACAAATAAGTTTTAATTGGTTTGGGTATGAAAAACCAGTAGAGGTAATAAGTGTCGAGCCAATAGCAGATATGGAGGTAGCCTATGGTACAGAAGAATCTGCATTGTCATTACCAACTACTGTTCAAGTTACTCTAAGTGATCAAACAAGCACAAGCCTTAGAGTAACATGGGATGATGGAACCCCAGAGTATGATGGAAATACAGCAGGAGAATATATATTCACAGGAACATTTGAGGATGATGTAATAAATCCACAGAAATTAAAGGCAGAAGTAAAGGTAGTAGTGAAACTGAAGCAAGTAGAACCAGACACAGCAACCATAATAGTAAATAATATAGACATTGATACCAAAGAAGTACTAGACACAGAAACATTAATCAAAGAACTAGGTACTCATACAGTAAATCCTAAGGAAATAGAAGGCTATACCTTAGCAGATGAAACTAGTAAAGAAGTAATCCTAACTACTAAGGGTGAAGAAGTAACAGTAAAGTTTGAGTACAAGAAGAATTCAGTAGACCCAGATGATCCAGATGACCCAGATACAGCAACCATAGTAGTCAATCATATAGACATTGATACCAATGATGTGTTAGAAACAGAAACATTAACAAAGGAACTAGGAACTCACGCAGTAAATCCTAAGGAAATAGAAGGCTATACTTTAGCAGATAAAGCCAGTAAGGAAGTAACTCTAACTACTAAAGATGAAGAAGTAATAGTAGAGTTTGGGTACAAGAAGGATCCAGTAGAGCCAGGTGACCCAGATGAACCAGATAACCCAGTAGTACCAGATAAACCTAATAAAGAAGACCCAGTAATCCCAGACAGAGATATTAGGGATAGAAGAAATGAAAAAAAGGAAATAGAGAAAAAAGAAGAAAGCATTATTATATCAGAAAGAAAATCAGTAAAGAATGGTAAAACTATCTTAGATGTCAAAGTAAACAACAAATTAATTGAATCTATAGTTAAGAATTCTAATAAAGGGAATAAAAATATAATACTGTTCCCAATTTCTGATAAGGCTTCAGATATTATGAGATTATATCTAACAGGTGATATAGTCAAAAGATTAGAAGACAAAAGTTTTATAATATCCATTGATAGAGGCAATATCCAATACAATATATCAAGTAACGAATTTAAGATTGAAGAGCTATTACAAGAACTAGGATTAAAAGAATCTGAATTAAAAAATATTCAGATTGAAATTCAAATAGAAAAGATTAATGATGAACTTACTAGAAAATACAAGGAAATTGTAAACAAAAATGGCTCTAAGCTTCTTGTTCAACCAGTAGATTTTAACATAAAAGCAATTTATACTAATAAAGATGGTATCATAGAAGAAAAAGGTATAAATAAATTTAGTAGATATGTAGAAAGAATTATAGAAATTACAGAAGATATAGAGCCTTCAAAAACTATCACAGGAATAGTATTTGACTCTAATGGGTTGTATAGCCATATTCCAACAGTTATATTTAATAAGGGTGGCAAATGGTATGCAAAACTAAATTCACTTACTAACTCTGCTTACTCTGTTATAAGTAATAGAGTAACAGTAAAATCCGTGGAAAATCATTGGTCCAAGATAGCAGTGGAGGATATGGCAGCAAGACTAATTATTGCAAATCCAGAGAACTTTGACCCAAAAGGTCAAATAACAAGAGGTGAATTTGCAGAATATATCGTAAAAGCTTTAGGTATATATAAAACTGGTGTTGCAGTGGAAAACCAATTTACCGATGTAAACCCTATAGATCCATTGGCAGATGCCATAAAAATAGCAGTTGATTATGGTATAGTCAAAGGCTATAACGATGGAACATTTAAACCTAATTCTAATATCACAAGACAAGAAGCCATGGTAATGTTTGAAAAAGCTATGAAAATTGCAGGATTAGAAGTAATAGAGGATAATAGAATTGATAGCTATACAGACAAAGAACAAGTTTCAGATTGGGCATACACTGATGTAAAAAAAGTATTAAGTGCAGGAATATTTAATGGAACCAGCCATACAACAATTTCACCAATGGATACCTTTAGTTATTCGGAAACAGCAACAGCCATTAGAAATCTTCTAATAAAATTGGGGTTAATCAATAATTAACAAAGATATGATAAAAAAATTACAAAATATATGACAGTCATAATGACTATTGCCACTATTCATATGACAAGTCCCCCTATTATAATTTAAGTATAAGTTGTAATAGGAGGGACTTTTTGATATTTAAATGGAATGATAGGTTTTGCATGGATGTTTTAAGGGCATACTAGTTAAATTGTTCCGCCTTTGCTATAATTATCTATAACTATCAAAGATTTCTTGAGAAGGGGGAGTTTTTTGATGTCAAAATATAAAATCATAGTTGCAGATGATCAAACTTTGATGAGGGACGGACTTAAAACCATACTGGATTTAGAATGTGATATGGAGGTTATTGGCTTAGCGGAAAATGGAGAAGAAGCCTACAACCTAGTAAAAGAACTTTCACCAGATATTGTTTTAATGGATGTGCGAATGCCCCTAATGAATGGCGTAGAAAGTGTAAAAATGATAAAAAAGGATTTTCCAGATGTTATTGTAATTATGTTGACTACCTTTGACGATGAAGAATATATAATAGATACACTTGCAAATGGAGCTGAAGGATTTTTATTAAAGGATATGCCAGGAGATAAGTTAATTGATGCCATAAGGGATGGGGCTAAAGGACAAATGATGATTCCATCTTCAGTAGCTATAAAGCTTGCAAATAGGCTGTCATTAGACAGTACTCCTTATAATATGAAGAATATAGCAACTAATAAGAATATATCTATGGGTATAGAAGAGTTTTCTGAGAGGGAGAAAGAAGTTATCTACTATATGGTCGAGGGATTTAACAACAAACAAATAGCAGAAAAACTATATATAGGGGAAGGTACAGTTAGAAACTATGTAAGCAATATTTACAACAAGATAGGGGTAAATGATAGGACAAATGCTATCATTTATTTATCTAAAGCCCTTAGAAAAGAATAGTAATTGGGAGTGGAAAGATGTCAGAAATATTAGGATATAAAACTTTAAAGCTATTATACAAAACGGAACATATAAACACATATAGGGGAATAAAAGAGGATACAAATGAAGAAGTAATTATAAAGATGCCTCTAACACTTTATTCCAGGGCTTTAGATGAAACTGTTTTAAAAGATGAATACAAATTACAGCAAAAGCTATATTCCAACTCAGAAATAAGATTTATAGAAGTAAAAAAAGCAGGAAAGATGCATAGCCTTATTATAGAAAAAGCAGGGACTTTGAGTTTGAGCGAATATATCAATCAAAAAGATAAAATGCCCATAGATACCTTTATAAATCTTGCCATAGAAATGGTAATGAGCCTTAGGGAATTGCATAAAAACGGATATATCCATACAGGACTAAATTCAGAAATATTTTTAATTAACAGGGAGAATTTTAGGGTTTACCTTAGTGATTTTAGCCACTCCATAAAAGCAATAGGCACTGATATAGATTATAACAGTCTAAAAAATTTATCCCTCCAGTATGTAGCACCAGAACAAATAGGAATTAGAATAGAACCTATAGATTATAGGACGGATATATACTCCCTAGGAGTGATATTTTATCAGATGATTACAAAACAGCTTCCCATCGACAAAAACGAATTGGAATCCTTTGTCCTCGAACATTTTACAAAAAACATAGAACATCCACTTTATATAAGGGGTGATGTTCCTGGTTTTTTGTCCAGCATTATAATGAAATGCCTGAACAAACATCAGGAACATCGCTACCAAAGCATAAATGGACTATTGAATGATTTGATAAGTTTTAAAGAACAATACATATACAACAAATCCTTTGAAATACTTGAAATAGGGAATAGAGATATCCCCTCTGTTTTTAAAATAACTGATAAACAATATGGAAGGGAAAAGGAAAAGGATGTAATTTTTAAGGCCTTTGAAAATGCAAAAGGTGGGGCTAAGGAAGTTATATTCATCCATGGTGAATCAGGGATTGGAAAAACAAGTCTTGTAGAAGGGATAAGGGAAAAGAAGGGGAAGGATTCATATTTTGCAGTTGGAAGATATGACACCATTAGGTCTGATATTCCCTATATACCCTTTGTACAGGCAATAGAAAATTTACTACAATATGTGCTTATTGAATCAAAGGAAGAAATGGAGGACTGGAAAATCCTATTTTTAAAAACCCTTGGGAGCAATGCTCCCATTATAACAAAATACCTTCCCTCCATGGAAATAATCCTTGGCAGTCAGCCTAAGGTAGAGGTTGTGCCTTCCTTAGAGACTAGGGATAGGCTATTGGCATCTATATCAAGTATAATAAAAGTATTTTTACAAAAGAAAAAACCAGTAGTGATTTTTATGGATGATTTACAATGGGCTGAAAAAGGTTCATTGATTATTCTTGAAAGTATAGTCACAGATCCAAACCTTAGAGGCCTTCTATTTATAGGCACCTGTAGTAGCAACAAAGGGAGTAAAGAACTATTGTTTGATACAATAAAGGATATGGAAAAGAAAAATCCAAGTATTAAGAATCTATATATTGAAGGTATCTCAATCCATGATACGAATCAAATGATTATAGATACCTTTTATTGTACAGAAAATGAAAGCTATGAGTTGGCTAAAGTCTTACACTATATAACTAGGGGAAATCCCTATTATTTCAAAGAATTATTTAATAACCTATATACAAAGGGGATAATATGGTATGACTTTGACGGAGATAGATGGCTATGGGATATAAACACCATAAAAACATTCAGTGGGGATGAAAATATTCAAAACTATATCTTATATAGGATTAAAAATCTTCCCATAGAGATAAAGGAATTTCTTAAATTTGCAGCCTGTTTAGGAACAAGTTTTTCAAAAGACATTATCCAAGGAGTATTGGAACTATCTGAGGAAAAATATAAAAGCCTAATGATGGGGCTTACAACTTTGGGTATCCTCCATGAACAATCCAATAATTCCATAGGATTTTTTGATGCCAAACTAGCTCAATCATTCTATGAAACAATAGATGAGAAGGAAAGAAAAACTATACACCACCATATAGGAAGTTTTTTGCTAGATTTTTACTCTGAAAAAGAGGAGGAAAAAATCCTTGAAATAGTTAATCAGCTAAACTACAGCAGAGATATTATCACAGATAAAGAGAAAAAGTTCAATTTAGCTAGGTTAAACTTTAGGGCTGGAAAAAGATCTGCCAATTCAATGGCTTTCAACGTTGCCATTATATACTTTAAAATAGGTTTAGAGTTATTGGGAGAAGATCCTTGGGGTGCGGACAGAAACTTGGCCTTTGAAATGTATTACGGGTTATATGAATGCAGCTACCTAGTTGGGGATTTAAAAACTGCCGATGATATATTTAATATCCTTATAGGTAAAGCAAGGACATTAGAGGAAAAGGGAAATATATACTTGGCTAAGATTTTTGCATATTTTAGAACAGGCAGGCAGGATGAAGGGATTGAAATATGTTTAAACCTTCTTAATGATTTTAACATTAGAACAAAGAAGAACCCTTCAAGATTTAGTATATTAATTCAATACTTAATTACAAAACCATATGTTTTAGATATGAACATTAGAAAGATTCTATCTTTGCCAGATGAAGATATTTCCCAAAGGGAATTCACAGATGTGGAAAAAGTTATTAATTCAATTTATTTAGCATTGATTACAATGGGGTATACAACAGCCCCTAATATAATGGTATATCTATCACTAATGCAGCTTAGACATTTTTTAAAGGGAAAACAATATGAAAATATTCCAGGAGGACTTGTAGCTTATAGCGTGTTGGTTATGAGACTTAGCAAGGACTATAATCGTGGATTTGAAATAGGTAAATTGGCCTTAAGGCTAGATGAAAAATGGAACAAGGATATAGCTAATAGGGGGATAAACTATTTTGTTTTTGCAAGCTTGATTCACCATTGGAAAGAACATGCAGAGGCAACAGAAGAATATTTTTTAAATGCAATAAGTTATTGTACTGAATCTGGAAATCCAATATTTGCTGGCTTTTCTATTAGCCACTATATATCATCCCTCCATGTAAGGGGAGTGCATCTTGAAAAACTATTTGAACAAATTGAGCACTACTCCAAGTATAACCACTATATGAATCATAGATATCTTAATGATTTTCTAAGCCTTTATAGGCAATTCACTCTATGTCTTCTTGGTAGAACCCATAGCCCTTTATCATTTGGTGACGAAAATATAAGTGAAAGTATTTTAATGGAAAGGTTGAGAAGTGGAGACGAGAGAGAAAGAAAAATATTTGATTATAACTTATGTAAGTTACAAATATATTATTTTATGGGCAATTATGAGGAAACACTTAAAATAGCTAAAGAATCAGAAGTTTATGAAGATAGAGCTAATGGAACCATTGCACTGCCTGAGTTTTATTTTTATTATTGTCTATCCATATTAGCTAGTTATCATGTATTTAACCTAAAAGAAAGGCATATGTATACTAAGGCATTAAAGAAAAAGATAAGAGCTATGAAAATCTGGGCAAAATGTTGTCCTGAAAACTTTGGACATAAATATTTACTTATATTAGCTGAGTCAAATAGGGTAAGAAAGAAGTTTAAGAGTGCTGCATTTTTCTATGATCAGGCTATTATTTCTGCAAGGAATAATAATTATATACAGAATGCTTCTTTAGGCTATGAACTGGCAGCTAAGTTTTATTATGAATGGTCTATGAAGACTACAGGTAATGTATATATGGTATTGGCATATCGTGGATTTGAAAGCCTAGGAGCAACAATTAAGGTAAGGTCATTAGAGGAAGAATTCCCTTGGATACTGGAAACGAAGGACATAGTCTGGTACAAACACAATATCACCATGGCATTGGATAAAAGCACAATAATAAAAACTTACCAGACAATTACAGAGGAAATCGTTTTGGAGGAGCTTTTAAAGAAGATACTTACTATACTAATTCAAAATGCTGGGGCAGATAAATGCTTGCTATTTCTTTATAAGGACAATAATCTGCATTTAGAAGGGGTAGGTAAAGTAATTGAAGATAAAATAGATACAGAAGTTTTACAATCTATAGAATTAAAGGATTGTGAAAATGCACCTAAATCAATTATAAACTATGTGGCCACGACAAATGAGTTGGTAATAAAAAACAATATAAGTCAAGGTAATATATTTACTAAAGATCCTTTTTTATCTAAGAATAATATAAAGTCTGTAATATGTATGCCTATAATACATCAGAGTAAGTCCATTGGAATTTTATATCTAGAAAATAACTTAGTAGAAGGAGTATTTTCTGCAAGTCGTATAGAATTATTAAAAATAATATCTTCCCAGCTGGCAATATCTATAGAGAATGCTAGGCTTTACTCTGAGCTACAAGAACTTAATACTAACCTTGAAGAAAAGGTATTAGAGAGGACACGAAAACTAGAACAATCTCAAAAGGAAATAGCCACTGCATTAGCTGAAAGGTCAATTCTTGAAGAGAGAACTCGTATTGCAAGGGAAGTACATGATACAGTAGGCCATACATTAACCTCTGTAAATATGCAAATAGAGGCTGGAAAAAGATTGATAAGAAAGGATACTGTATTAGCGGTTGAAAAATTGGAGCAATCCCAAGAACAAATTAGACTAGGACTAAATAATATAAGAAAATCATTGCATATGCTTAAAGAAGGGGATTTAAGGGAGGAATTTATTCCTACTTTAGAATCATTTATCCAAGATACAATGAAAAACACTGGAATTACTATTATGTATGATATTTCATATATATCAAACTTATCCTCACCCCAAAGATATATATTATATAGAGCTCTGCAAGAGGGAATAACTAATGGAATCCGCCATGGAAGAAGCAACTACTTTGATTTCTCATTAAAGCAACATAATGATAAGATTGTTTTTATATTAAAAGATCAAGGTATTGGGGCAGAGAATATTAAATTTGGTTTTGGATTGACATCTATGAGAGATAGGGTATTAGAACTCAGTGGAGAATTTGAGGCAATTTCAAAACAAGGTGAAGGGGTTACGATTATTATAAAAATACCTATAGACTATTAATTAAAGATAAAAAGGCTCAAAAGAAACACTAATGACGAAAAATCGTTAGATTTTTAACTTTATCATTCTATTTAAGTAGAAAATATGGTAGTATATAGAAAGAGAATATATGGAGGAGAGGATTGTAAATGAAAAAGAAGTTTGTTTTTGTACTAAGCTTGGTATTAATCTTAGCTTTATCATCTGTTGTTTTTGCTAATTCTGAAATCATTATTAGAATTGATTCAGAGAAAGTTGAATTTAATGAAGATCTAGGTTTTCCATTTCTAGATGAAAATTCAAGGACTCAAGTTCCTTTCAAGGCTACAATGGAGAAGTATGGGGCTGAAGTTGAATGGGACAATGAAAATCAAACTGCGATAGCTAAAAAAGGTGATATAACAGTTAAGGTTCCTATAGGAGAGAAATTCATCTTAAAGAATGATGAAAAAATCGCAACCGATGCAGCTGCATTAGTTAAAAGTGGTAGAACATACTTACCAATAAGACCTGTAATTGAAGCTTTTGGCTCTGAAGTTCAATGGGACAGTAAATTGAATACAGTAGTAATAACAACTGAACCTATAGATGCTAAAGAAGTATTGCTTAATGCATATGCTAAATCATATGAATGGAAAAATTATGATGCGAATATGAATATGGATATGACTATGCCAGCACCAAATGAAAAGGGCGAAATCCAAAACATGCAAATTCAAATGGATATGAAGATGACAGCATTTCAAGATCCATTAAAAGTAAAGGGAACAGCGGATATGGTGATGGATCTTGCAGGTACCAAGCTTTCACAACATGTGATGGATTTATATTATAATTTAGATGGCAATAAATTTGTTATGTATATGGGTATGCCTAATGCTAATGGTGAAATTGAATGGGTTAAGCAAACTCAAGAAAATGAGCTATTTGCTGCACTAAATAAAGATAAAAAAGAAAGCTTAGAATTAAATAAAGAAGCTATAAAAGATGTAAAATTCTTTGGGAAGTATGAAGAAAATGGAAAGACATTGTTAAGGGTTGAAAACACCACATCTTTTGATGTATATCAAGAAATGCTAGGTGGATATATGGATATGTTATCATCTTCAGGCAAACAAGAGGATATATTAGCAGCTAATATGTTAGCAAATATTGGGGATATAACTTTTGTTATATATATTGATGAAGAAACGGGAGAAATAGTTAAATATGATATGGATTTAACACCATTTATGCAATCTATGTTTGAAGGTATGGGGGAACAATTACCTCCAGAAGGATTAGAAATATTGAAGAATTTGAAAGTAAAAATGGAAATGGAAATCTTAAATGTAAATAAAGCTAAAGATTTTGAAATACCAGAGGAAGCATTAAAAGCACTAGAAGCACCAGCTCCAAAGGCATTGGAAGGATTAGAAGGTTAATAAATTAATAAATCTTTAATTTTAGAAGGCGAATCCAAGTGGGTTCGCCTTTTGATGTTTAAAATATGTTTAAAATATAACATTCATTAAAAATCTTTTATTGCATATTATGAAAAAATAGCATATAATAGATTTTAAATTAAAAAATCGAATAAGGAGGTCTTAATCTTGAATATGAAAGTATATGTCAAGAGCCTATGGAAGTCCATTTCCAGCAATGAGAAAAAGACTTCCAAAGGTCTAAGGAGTTCCTCACTATTTTAATCCAAAAAATTTAAAAAAATAGGGGGAATAATAATGAAAAAAATTATAATTGCATTGCTTGTAGTTAGTATGTTAGTTACATTTGGAGGTTGTACTGCCAAATCTGATGGCAATCTTAGTAAAGTTGATAAGATTAAAAAAACTGGAAAAATAGTTTTAGGAACAGCTGCTGACTATCCACCATTTGAGTTTCACAAAGAAATCAATGGTAAGGATGAAATAGTTGGTTTTGATATCGAGGTAGCTAAGGCTATAGCTAAGGACCTAGGCGTAGAATTGGAAATCATCGATATGAAATTCGAAGGGCTATTACCAGCATTGGTTACAAATGATATTGACTTTATTTTGGCGGGAATGTCTGCTGATGAGGAAAGAGCCAAAAGTGTAGATTTTTCAACTCCATATTATGAAGGAGTTCAAAGACTTATAGTAAGAAAAGCTGATGCTGATAAATTGAAAGGTCCTGAAGATTTTAAAGGTTTAAAAATAGGAGCACAAAAATCAACTGAACAAGAAGATGTAGCTGAGAATCAATTTACAGAAGCAGAAAAAGTATATTTAGCCAATATTACTGACTTAGTATTGGAAGTTAAGAACAAAAAAATTGATGGTTTAATCTTAGCTGAACCTGTAGCAGAAGCATATGTAAAACAAAATTCTGATCTTTATTTAGCAGAAATTATATTAGATAAAGAAGACGGATATGCAGTGGCAGTAAATAAAGGAAATGCTGATTTATTGGAATCAATCAATAAGACCTTAGATAAACTAATAAAAGAAGATCAAATTGATAAGCTTATACAAGAGGCAACAGAATTATCAGAGCAATAAACTATTATTCTAGGCAAAAGAAAGTAATTTCTTTTGCTTTTTATTTGAAGAGGAGGTTAAGTTTTGGATTTTTTTATAAATAGTTATGAAAAATTAATAAGTAGTATAGTTTTTTTTACAAAATACTATAAATATTTTCTTAATGGTACTTTAATGACATTAGCTATATCATTCTTCGGTGTTATATTTGGTGCAATTGTAGGGGTTTTATTGAGTTTAATGAAGCTATCAAACAATAGAATAGCTAGGAGCTTTTCATCAGCTTATATTGAAGTTGTAAGAGGTACACCTCTATTAGTTCAAATATATTTAGTATATTACGGATTACCTACGGTATTACCCTTTGAATTAGGAAGAATGACTTTAGGCACTCTTGCAGTACTTTTAAATAGTGCAGCCTATGTTGCAGAGATTATTAGAGCCGGTATACAATCAATAGATATAGGACAAATGGAAGCAGCTAGATCACTAGGTATGACAAAATCAATGGCTATGAGATATATAATTATTCCACAGGCTTTTAAAAATATATTACCTGCTTTAGGAAATGAGTTTATTGTTTTAGTTAAGGAATCAGCAGTCCTTTCTGTTATAGGTATTCATGACTTAATGTATAATGCTGATACTCTTAGAGGAATAACATATAGACCATTTATTCCTCTTATTTATGCAGCAATAATTTACTTTATAATTACATTTACCTTATCTAAGATATTAGGTTTAGTTGAAAGGAGGTTGGCAGCTAGTGATAAAAGTATCTAATCTTGAAAAGAATTTTGGAAATTTGCAAGTATTGCAAGGTATCAATGAAAATATTAAAAAAGGTGAAGTAGTAGTAATAATTGGACCTAGTGGATCTGGAAAAAGTACCTTCTTGAGATGCTTAAATCTATTAGAGGAACCAACCAGTGGGGAAATAATATTTGATGGTGTTTCAATTACGGATAAGTCCAATAATATAAACAAACAAAGAGAAAAGATGGGGATGGTTTTTCAACAGTTTAACCTTTTTCCACATATGACAGTTTTAGAAAATATAACATTAGCACCAATAAAGGTTAAAAATATGGAACCGAAAGAAGCAGAAAAGATTGCATTAAATCTATTAAAAAGAATTGGATTAGAAGATAAAGCAAATGCTTATCCAAATCAGTTGTCTGGAGGACAAAAACAAAGAATAGCCATTGTAAGAGCCTTGGCTATGTCTCCAGAAGTTATGCTATTTGATGAGCCGACCTCCGCCCTTGACCCAGAAATGGTAGGAGAAGTTCTTGATGTAATGAAAGGATTGGCCAAAGATGGTATGACCATGGTAGTTGTGACACATGAAATGGGTTTTGCTAAAGAGGTAGGAGACAGGGTATTGTTTATGGACGGTGGAAAGATTGTAGAACAAGGTACCCCAGAGGAATTGTTCAATAACCCTAAACACCCTAGAACTCAGGATTTCTTGAAGAAGGTTTTGTAGTTATTAAAAATCCACTTTATGTGGATTTTTTTGATATAGTAATTATTTAAATCATATAGTATAATTACCTTGTGAATATTACAACGAGGTGGAAAATTGCTAAACATAATGCTAATCTTTACTATACTTGCGGGTATAGATAAACTACTTGATAATAAATATGGTTTAGGTGTAAAATTTGATGAAGGTTTTAAAGCAATAGGTGCATTGGCATTAACTATTACTGGGATATACTGCCTATCGCCAGTAATAGCTAGAGTTTCTATACCATTATTAAATCCTCTTGCAAAATTATTAAATACGGATCCTTCAGTATTTATAAGCAGTTTATTGGCTCCAGACCAAGGGGGTTATTCAGCTAGCCTAGAAGTAGCTAAAAACCCTTTAATAGGCGAATATAACGGAATAATACTTGGGTCCATGTTAGGTAGTACAATCTCATTTACAATACCTGTTGCTGTAAATTTAATTAGTATTAAGGACTTTCCATACTTTGCTAAGGGGATTTTGTCAGGGATAGTGACCATACCTCTTGGTATGATAGTGGCTGGGATAATGATGAAGGTACCATTAAGTGATATGCTCTTTAGTATTATACCAGTAGTTTTTATATCTTTAATAATTATAATTGGGCTGTTAAAAGCTCAGGATAAAATGATAAGTATATTTAAGGTTTTAGGAAAAGTTATATTAGCAATATGTACAATTGGATTAATACTTAGCATATTAGATTTTAGTTTAGGAATACAATTAGTAAAAGGGATGAAACCTTTTGAGGAAGGGGCAATGCTTTGCGTTAAGATAGGTATTGTTTTATCAGGAGCATACCCACTTTTGTATTTTGTTTCAAGAAAGTTACATAAGCATCTTAGAACAATTTCAAATAAATTTGATATTGACCAATACTCCATATTGGGACTTGTTTCATCATTGGCAAATTGTGTGCCTATGCTAGGAGTATATGAGGAAATGAATTGGAAGGGTAAAATATTAAATGCTGCTTTTGCAGTAAGTGGTGCCTTCTCATTTGGAGGACAATTGGGATATATATCTACTGTATCACCTGAAAATGTTAATGCTTTTATTATTGGGAAATTGGTTGCGGGTATAACTGGGATAGGAGTGGCACTTATATTAATTAAAAGAGAAGAAAAGTCAAGGGAGGTATCATGCGTTGAAAGTTAATGATAAGGTGAAAAAACTAAGGGAATTAATGGTTGAGAAGGGTATTACTGCGTATATAGTTCCAACATCTGACCCTCATCAATCAGAATATGTGGCGGAACATTATAAAGACAGGGCTTGGTTAACAGGTTTTACTGGTTCAGCAGGAATAGCAGTAATAACTGAAAAAGAAGCTATTCTTTGGACTGATGGAAGATATTTTATCCAAGCGGAGAAAGAACTTGCAGGTAGTGAATTTAAGCTATATAAAATGAACATACCTGGTTTTCCAACCTATACAGAATATTTACAAGAATGTTTAAAAGATGGAGATTCAATTGGCTTTAACGGGAAGGTATTTGATGAATTTTCTTATGAAAAATTAGTAGACTTATTCAAAGAAAAGAATATAAAATTTGTTGACAATTACGATTTAGTTGGTGAGATTTGGGAAGATAGACCTGCCCTACCAAGTAGTAAAGCATTTATACTTGAAGAAAAATATTCAGGAAAGTCTACCAAAGTAAAAATAGAAGAAGTAAGAAAAGAATTGACTAAAAAAGATGCTGATTATTACCTTTTAGGAAGCCTTGACGATATTGCGTGGCTTTATAATATAAGAGGTAGAGATGTTTCTAGTAATCCAGTTGTGATTTCATATGCATTGGTAACTAAAGATAAGGCTTATTTATTTGTTGATGAAAATAAAATAGATAGGGAAGTTGAAGAATTTTTAGCACAAAATGGTGTGGAAGTCTATGACTATGATGAAGTTTTGAATTTTGTTAAAGAGTTTAAACCTAATACTAAAGTGTTACTTGATAAAAATAGAATTAATAGATGGTTATTCAGTGGTATATCTTCAGAATGTAAAGTAATAGATGAAATGAATATCACTACAAAATTAAAGGGTATTAAAAACCCAATAGAAATAGAAAACCAAAGAAATGCATATATAAAAGATGGAGTGGCCTTAGTTAAGTTTTACCATTGGTTAGATAACAATATAGGTAAAATCGAAATAAATGAGATTTCTGCTGAAGAAAAGCTATTAGAATGTAGAAAAGAGAATGAAGGTTTTGTAGAGCCTAGTTTTGGAACAATTTCTGCTTATAAAGAAAATGCTGCAATGATGCATTATTCAGCAAGTGAAGAATCTTATGCGGTATTGAAACCTGAAGGATTGTATTTGGTAGATTCAGGGGGACAATATTTTGATGGAACTACTGATATAACTAGGACTGTTGCACTAGGACCTATAACAGAAGAAGAGAAAAGAGATTTTACTCTTACGTTAAAAGGACATATAAATTTAATTAGTGCTAAGTTCTTAGAAGGCACATCAGGTCATGTATTAGATATATTATCAAGATACCCATTGTGGCAGGAAGGCATTGATTATAAATGTGGCACTGGACACGGTGTAGGATATATGTTAAATGTCCATGAAGGGCCTCATAGAATAGCTACAGCACCTAATAATGTTGCTATGGAAAAGGGTATGGTAGTAACTATTGAGCCAGGAGTTTATAAAGCCGGTAGTCACGGTATACGAATTGAAAATGTAGTAGTTGTAGATAAGGATATTAAAAATGACTCAGGTCAGTTTATGAAATTTGAAGTTTTATCATACTTCCCAATCGATTTGGATTGCATCAATGTAGAGATGCTATCAGAAAAAGAGAAGAATTGGTTGAACAGTTATCATAAGGAAGTATATGATAAGCTATCACCTTATTTAAACGAGGAAGAAAAAGCATGGCTTAAAAAAGAAACGAGAGATATATAAAGAAGGCGTAACGCCTTCTTTTTTAGTGAATAACTAAGAGTGAATAGTGAATATTGAAAAAACAGGATAATCAATGCTGGCAAAGGCGAAGCCGTCATCTGAACTTGCGAAGAATCCCATGGAACTATAAAAACAGAGATCCTTCGATAGTAGAACTTAAGGGAAATACTCAGGATGACGTTAAGCAGATATTATACTGCTTAAAAGAGGAGATCTCTCCGCTATGATCGAGGAATCTCCTCTTTTAATTTTTAATTCTTTAATTTTTAATTATCTTTTTTTAATTGTGAACTGTGCATTGTGAACTGTGAATTTGTAATATTGTAAACTATTAACTATGAATTGAAATATGATATAATAATATTATCAAAGAATAAGGATGATTTTCGTGTTTAACATAGAAGAAGAACTAAAGAAATTACCTGATAAACCAGGTGTTTATATAATGAAAGACAAAAATGATGAGATAATATATGTTGGTAAAGCTATATCCTTAAAAAAGAGGGTAAGGCAATATTTTCAGTCTCAAAAAAACAATCCTCCTAAAGTTAATGCTATGATTTCTCATATTCATGAATTTGAGTATATAATTGTAGATAATGAAGTAGAGGCTCTTGTTTTAGAACAAAATCTAATTAAGAAAAATAAACCTAAATATAATATTCTCTTAAGAGATGACAAACAATATCCATATATTAAGGTAACGTTAAATGAGAGATATCCTAGAGTTCTAAAAACTAGGCAAGTATTAAAGGATGGTGCTAAATATTTTGGACCATATCCAAGTGCAACTGCTGTTAATGATGCCATAGATATTATTAGGAGACTTTATCCTATTAGGACATGCAAATTAAATCTAGAGAAGGATTTAAGCAAATTTAAACCTTGTTTAAATTATTATATAGGAAAATGTAGTGCCCCATGTTTGGGTAATATAGATGAAAAAGAATATATGAAAATGATAGATGAAATTTTACTCTTCTTAAATAATAAAGATGATGGTCTTATTAATATAATGGAAAATAAAATGAAAGAAGCAGCAAAAAATCTAGACTTTGAAAGCGCCGCAAGATATAGGGATCAAGTTAACTCACTAAGGGTATTACAAGAAAAACAAAAGATTGTTAACATGAACTTTAAGGATCAGGACGTTATAGCTATGGCAAGGGGTATAGAAGAAGTATGTATCCAGATTTTCTTTATAAGGGGAGGTAAAATTGTTGGTAGAGAGCACTTTTTAATGGAAGACACATTCAACGATGAAAGAAAGGAAATTTTAAGTTCCTTCGTAAAACAATTTTACATTGGCTCTGCCTATATTCCTAAAGAAATCTTACTTGAAGAAGAAATTGAGGATTCAGAAATCATATCCAAATGGCTTGAAGGTAGAAGGGGTTCCAAGGTAAGTATTGTTTCTCCAAAGAGAGGAGAGAAGCTTGAACTTTTGGAAATGGTTAGAAACAATGCAAAGGATATGCTAAATCAATATGGTGATAAGTTCCTGAAGAAGCACAGAGAAAATATCAAAGCACTGGAAGACATACAGTATGCATTACAATTGGAGGATTTACCAAATAGAATCGAAGCCTATGATATATCAAATATAAGTGGCGTTCAATCAGTAGGCTCAATGGTTGTATTTGAAAAAGGCGAAGCTAAAAAATCTGATTATCGAAGATTTAAAATAAGGAACTTAAATACCCCAAATGATTATGGTAGTATGGAAGAAGTACTAAGAAGAAGATTTATTAGAGGTATTGAGGAAAAAGAACTATTAATAGAAGTTGATATTGAGAAAAAGGGGTTCTCAAATTTCCCTGATTTGATTATGATTGATGGGGGAAAAGGGCAGGTTAATATAGTATTGGATGTATTACAAAATCTAGGTGTAGATATTCCTGTTTGTGGACTTGTAAAAGATGATTTCCACAAGACTAGAGGAATAATATATAATAATTGTGAATATAGGCTTGATAAGGATTCATTAGGGTTTAAACTTATCTATAAAATTCAAGAAGAAGCCCATAGGTTTGCAATTAGCTATCATAGAAGTCTTAGGACTAAGGCATTATTTAAATCAGAATTAGATGATATTAAAGGTATAGGTGAAAAAAGAAAGATATCTTTGATGAAGCATTTTGGTAGTATTGAAAAGATTAAGAACGCATCTGTTGAGGAATTGGCGGAAATAGAAGGTATGAATATAAGGGTTGCTCAGGATTTATATAATCATTTTCGAAGAAAGGAGGGGAATTGATGGAAAAGAAACTGTATAGGTCAACTACTGACAGAAAGATTGCAGGAGTATGTGGCGGATTAGGAGAGTATTTTAATATTGACCCAACTATTATTAGACTAATATGGATATTTATGTTATTTCCTACTGCAATAATAGGTGGTGTAATAGGTTATTTTATAGCAGCAGCAATAATACCAGAAAGAATGTAGGTGGATTACTTGAATTATGTAACATTAGACAAGATAATTGAAGCACTAAAGCTTGAGGTAATTTATAGGGCGACAGATGCATCAGATATAAAAATATATACAACTGAAGTCAATAGGCCAGGCTTGCCTATTGTGGGATACTTTGAAAAATTTGTGCCAGAAAGAATTCAGATTATGGGAAATGCTGAATGGTTATACTATGATGAACTGCCATATACTTTAAGATATGATAGCATAGATAAGTTTTTAGCTTATCCAATACCTGCTTTAATTATTGCTAGAGATTTACCTATATTCCCAGAATTTTTTGAACTAGCAAAGAAGCATAATAGAACTATTTTAAGGGCAGCTAAAAATACATCCATAGTAATAAATGAATTGGTTAGTTTTTTAAGTATAAAACTTGCGCCAACCACTACAATGCATGGAGTATTGATAGAGGTTTATGGCGTTGGAGTCCTACTAATTGGTAAATCAGGCATAGGAAAATCTGAGACAGCATTGGACTTGATTATAAGGGGACATAGACTTGTAGCAGATGATTCAGTGGAAATTAGGCAAGATGAGGACAAACTTTTCGGTCAATGCCCAGAATTGATACGCTATTTTATGGAGATTAGAGGTATAGGTATCATTGATGTTGAGAGACTTTATGGAGTCGGTTCTGTTAAGGAATACGAGTCTATTGACTTAGTAGTTGAATTGGAGTTTTGGGACGATAAAAAGACTTATGATAGACTTGGACTTGACGAAGAAACAATGGAGATTCTTGGTATAAAAGTACCAAAGGTTACAGTACCTGTTAAACCAGGTAGAAACGTGGCGATGATTGTAGAACTGGCGGCAAGAAATAATAGACAAAAACGACTAGGTTACAATGCAGCACAGGTATTGAATGATAGAATTATTAAAGAGATAGAAAACAGAAAAAATTCACATACAATAACTCCCTAGTTAATTTGGGAGTTTTTTGTTAATAGATTGTCTCAAACCTAATATGCTGTGCAGGAAATATAATCCGATGTGCCTTTAAATGAGGCGTTGGCTTTTGTCATCCCGACCAACGTGGAGGGATCTAATCTTTTAAATTGTTCATTGTCAATCGTCAATTGTCAATTTGTTTT
The DNA here is from genome assembly GCA_033809995.1 of Tissierellaceae bacterium. Lineage (GTDB taxonomy): Bacteria > Bacillota > Clostridia > Tissierellales > Tissierellaceae > Paratissierella. The sequence continues at coordinate 10,257 of JAPXKQ010000024.1, read as the reverse complement.
AGTATTCACTATTCACTAAATTTTTAATTCTTAATTCTTAATTTTTAATTCAATTTGATTGTGAACTGTAAATTGTAACAAATATGATTTTTTAAAGTTGACATTGCTTTTATTGTTTTATATACTTATAATGTATGTTAGTAAAAAGTTTAACAATTATTAGTAAGGGCAAATTACAACTCCTACTAGATAAAAAAATATAAAAAATATAAGGAGGTCTTTACATGGCGAAAGTTATGAAGACTATGGATGGTAATACAGCCGCTGCTTATGTATCTTACGCATTTACTGATGTAGCTGCTATTTATCCAATTACGCCATCATCAAACATGGCCGAATCAGCAGACGAATGGGCTGCTCACGGCAAGAAAAATATATTTGGACAACAAGTTTTGGTTACAGAAATGCAATCAGAAGCAGGGGCAGCTGGTGCTGTTCATGGATCATTACAAGCAGGTGCTTTAACTACTACATATACTGCTTCTCAAGGTTTACTACTAATGATTCCTAATATGTATAAAATAGCAGGGGAATTGTTACCAGGAGTATTCCATGTATCAGCTAGAGCTTTAGCATCACATGCACTAAGTATCTTTGGTGACCATCAAGACGTTATGGCTGCAAGACAAACAGGTTTTGCATTACTTGCATCAGGTTCTGTACAAGAAGTTATGGACTTAGGTGGAGTAGCTCATTTAGCAGCTATTAAAGGAAGAGTTCCATTCCTACATTTCTTTGATGGATTTAGGACTAGCCACGAAATTCAAAAAATTGAAGTAATAGATTATAAGGACTTAGAAAAATTACTAGATTATGATGCTTTAAATGAATTTAGACAAAGAGCATTAAATCCAGAAAACCCAGTAACAAGAGGTACAGCTCAAAATCCTGATATCTATTTCCAAGCTGTTGAAGCTTCTAACCCATATTATGAAAAAATAGTTGATGTAACTTATGATTACATGAAAGAAATCAGCAAATTAACTGGAAGAGAATATAAACCTTTCAACTACTATGGACACGAAGAAGCTGAAAGAGTTATAGTTGCTATGGGTTCAGTTACAGAAACTGCAGAAGAAACTGTTGATTATTTAATGGCTAAGGGTGAAAAAGTTGGATTAATTAAAGTTCACTTATATAGACCATTCTCAGCTAAATATTTCTTTGATGTACTACCAACTACTGTAAAGAAAATAGCTGTATTAGATAGAACAAAAGAAAAAGGTGCAGATGGGGAACCACTATACCTTGACGTTAGAAATATATTCTATGATTCAGAATTAAGACCTGTTATCGTAGGCGGAAGATATGGATTAGGTTCAAAAGATACTACTCCATCACAAATTTTAGCTGTATACGAAAACCTAAAAGCTGACAAACCAAAGACTGGATTTACAATTGGTATAGTAGATGACGTTACTAATACTTCTCTAGAAATTAAAGAAGTTATTAAAACAGAACCTACTGGAACAATTAAATGCAAATTCTGGGGCTTTGGATCAGACGGTACAGTTGGAGCAAACAAACAAGCTATTAAGATAATTGGTGACGATACTGATATGTATGCACAAGGATATTTTGCATATGACAGTAAGAAATCAGGTGGAGTTACTATTTCCCACTTAAGATTTGGTCATAAACCAATTAAATCCACTTATTTAATATCAGATGCAGACTTTATATCCTGTTCAAAACAATCATATGTATATCAATATGATTTATTAAAAGGATTAAAGAAGGGTGGAACATTCCTACTTAACTGTATTTGGAATGAAGAAGAATTAGATAAAAATCTACCTGCAAGTATGAAGAAATTTATTGCAAACAATGATATTAACTTCTATACAATCAATGCAACAAGAATTGCTGGTGATATAGGTCTTGGTGGAAGAACTAATATGATAATGCAATCAGCATTCTTCAAATTAGCAGAAGTACTACCATTAGATGAGGCTGTGGGTCACTTAAAGAAATCCATCGTTGATGCTTATGGTAGAAAAGGTGAAAAGATTGTTAATATGAACTATGAAGCTGTTGACAGAGGTATAGATTCATTAGTTAAAATTAACGTACCAGAAGCTTGGAAAGATGCTAAGGATGAGGGAGCAGAAGATACTAATCTACCAGAATTCATTAAAGATGTTGTAGTTCCAATGAACAGACAAGAGGGAGATGACCTACCAGTTAGTACATTTGTTGGTAGAGAAGATGGAACATTCCCACTTGGCACTGCTGCTTATGAAAAGCGTGCTATAGCTGTTGATGTACCACATTGGATTAAAGAAAATTGTATCCAATGTAACCAATGTTCATATGTATGTCCTCATGCTGTTATTAGACCTATATTAGTGGATGAAGAAGAAAAGAACAATGCACCTGAAACATTCGAAACTTTAAAACCAGTTGGCAAGGGATTTGACGGTTTAACATACCGTATTCAAGTATCACCACTTGATTGTACAGGATGCGGAAATTGTGCTGATGTATGTCCAGCTAAAGAAAAAGCTTTAGTTATGGAACATTTTGAAGATGAATACGAAGTACAATCTAAGAATTGGGAATATGCAATGACTGTTAAGGCAAAATCAGATTTATTCGAGCCTACTTCATTAAAGAACAGCCAATTCCAAGAACCATTATTAGAATTCTCAGGAGCATGTGCTGGTTGTGGAGAAACTCCATATGCTAAGTTAATGACTCAATTGTTTGGAGATAGAATGCTTATAGCTAATGCTACAGGATGTTCATCAATTTGGGGAGCATCAGCACCATCAACTCCATATTGCAAGAATCAAAAAGGTCAAGGTCCAGCATGGGCTAACTCCCTATTTGAAGACAATGCAGAATTTGGATATGGTATGGCAGTAGCTAATAGACAAATTAGAGAAAAAATTGAATTCGCTATGAAAGAATTCATTGAATTAGGATTAGATACAGATTTAAATCAATACTTTGGTGAGTGGATTGAAGGAATGAACGATCCAAAAGCTACAAAGGCTGCTGCTGGAATGATAATCCCTAGATTAACTCAAGATACAGGCAATGCAAGAGGAAATGAAATATTAAAATTCATTGCTGAATTGAAAGATTACCTAATTAAGAGATCAGTATGGATTCTTGGTGGAGACGGTTGGGCATATGATATTGGATTTGGTGGATTAGACCACGTATTAGCATCAGGAGAAGATATCAATGTATTAGTATTTGATACAGAAGTATATTCAAATACTGGTGGTCAATCATCAAAATCAACACCGACTGCTGCTGTGGCTAAATTCGCTGCTGCTGGTAAGAAGGTAAGAAAGAAAGATTTAGGTATGATTGCTGCAACATACGGTTATGTATATGTAGCTCAAGTAGCTATGGGTGCAAATATGAACCATACTCTAAAAGCATTTAGAGAAGCTGAAAGCTACAACGGACCATCTTTAATCATTGCTTATGCTCCATGTATCAACCACGGAATTAGAACTGGTATGGGTACTACAATCAAGCAAGAAAAGAGAGCAGTTGATTCAGGATACTGGCATTTATATAGATTTGACCCAAGATTAACTGAAGAAGGAAAGAATCCATTTACATTAGATTCAAAAGAACCAACAATTCCATTTATGGATTTCATAAATTCAGAAGTTAGATATACTTCCTTAAGATTATCATTCCCAGAAGAAGCTGAAGAGCTATTCAAAGAAGCAGAAGCTAATTCTAAGGCAAGATATGAAGTATATAAGAGAATGGCAAGAGATTAATAAGATATTAAAGGGGTTATCAGGTAAAACTGATAACCCTTTTTAAGTGTTTTCTTTAGTTTAATCGTTATGTATGTGAATAGCTCCATATTAAGATTACAAGCAGGAATATCGAGGTTTATACTCGGTCTCCTGCTTATTTCAATATTTATATTATGAATATGGGGTACATGAACTATAAATGGATTTTTATTTTCAGCTAATAAAATGGGATGTAAAGATCCTCACTTCTATAAAAGGGGAAGCCTGATTGTTCAATATGTTGGTGAAGATGAAAAGATTATCTCAGACTTAGGGGATTTACTGGGTGAACAATTTGCGGGATATGGAGCTGAAGGCGTGGGTGTAGATTTTGTAGAAGCAGTAAGTTCAAAAGATGTAAATGAATACTACGCGTATAGCATCCTTGACAATATTCCGATATGGGCATAAAATGATTATGAGGTGATATTGATGAAGTATATGAGCACAAGTGAAGCAAGTGAAAAATGGAAAATAAGCGATAGAAGAATACGAGTATTATGTCAAGAGGGCCGAATTGAAGGCGCAGTAAAAAGTGGGCGAAATTGGTCAATCCCTGCTGATGCCGTTAAACCTATTGATGCAAGGGAAAGAATACGAAAAGAATATATTGGTTTAAATTATGATTTTAGTTACATTGATACACTTAAAGCTACCATTGATCAGTATAGGCCTTTTTCTAAAAATCTAGCAGACTCACTTCATGAAAAATTGATTGTTGAATGGACATATAATAGCAATGCAATTGAAGGGAGCACTTTAACTATGTCGGAAACCAGGGTTGTGCTTGAAGGTATTACAATAGGTGGTAAAAGCATGGTTGAACATTTAGAGACAATTAATCACCGTGATGCCATCCTATTTGTTGAGGAATTAGTTTCTAACAAAGAACCTCTTTCTGAATGGAATATCAGGAACATTCATTCACTAATATTAAAAGAAATCGATAATGAAAATGCAGGAAAATATAGAATGGAAAATGTGGTCATAAGTGGTGCAAAGCATATACCACCTAAGTATTATGAAGTAAATAATTTAATGCAAACACTTATTGCAGAATATCAAAATGACTGGAAAGATTATCATCCGGTTGTAAGGGCGACATTATTACATGGTGAATTTGTGAAAATTCACCCTTTCATTGATGGAAACGGAAGAGCTTCAAGGCTTTTATTAAATTTTGAATTGATGAAGAACGGATACACTCCAATCATTATTAAGAATGAAAATCGTGCTAAATATTATGATGTATTGGATATAGCTCATACAACGATGAATTATGAGCCCTTCATAAAATTTGTATCGGATCTAGTTATAGAATCAGAAAGACTTTGGTTATCAGTGTTAGTATGATAGGAAAGTGTTCTGCAATTGACCGGTTAGTATATAGAAAGGGGATGGTTAAAATTAAAATAGAGGTGCTTTTAGTATAATTTCAAAATAATGGATGCAGATGCATCCATTATTTTTATGTAAATTTTGATAAAAAGATGAAAAATACTTATTTTACTTGACATCAAATTCTACACGGTGTAAAATAAGAACAATACTACACGATGTAGAAGTAAGAAGGAGTGAGCTAATTGGATATAATTAAAATTTCAGATGCAGAATATGAAATAATGGAAATCATTTGGAATGAAGATGGAGAAGTTACTACAGCAGATATAATTGAAAAGCTTGGAGAAGATAATTTCTGGAAACATACAACTATACTTACTTTAGCTAAGCGGCTAGTGGATAAAAATGTACTTAAAGTCAGAAAGGATAAGAGAGTTAACTATTATTCTCCTAAAATTAGCAAGGATGAATATAAATCTTACCAAGCCAATGGATTTATAGAGGATATGTATGATGGGAGTATAAAGTCTTTAGTAGCTTCATTATATGATAATAAGAGAATTGATGAAAAAGATTTAAAAGAGTTAAAAGATTGGATTAGGAGGTTATAGCGTGGAAATTCTAAATATGGCATTTAAAATGTCTATTACGGGAAGTGTTATATTTCTCATATTTTTACTTTTAAAGCCTATAACCAAAAAACACTTTAACTCGTCCTGGCATTATAAAATGCTCATCTTAATCTTAGCCTTTTTTGTTATACCAGTAGATAACTTTATAAAATTGCCTGTAAACCCAATACCTAATATCTCTAGCTTGGAAATTGGGGAATCAAAAGTTGTCGAAAATATAAATGCAAAAGAAGAGATAAAGGATGTGGAGAATAATAAAGGCATAGAAAAACAGAATCCAGAGTATGAAGCAAAAGGTAATTTAAAAAATAAAGATGTTTATCCAATTAAAAAAGAAAACCAAGATTTTCAAGATATAAAAATTAATATAAATCTTTTTAAAGATATGATTAAATATATTTGGATAATGGGTGTATTTGCTTTATTTTTACTAAAAATCCTACCCTATACAAGGTTTAAATCATCCATTTTAAAATACAGTATAGAAGTAGAAGAAGATGATATTCAAAAACTATTTAATATATGTAAAGATGAGCTAAATTTAAATGCAAAGGTACACTTAAGAACTTGTAATGATATTGGCTCTCCAATGCTAATAGGAATACTTCATCCTATAGTACTCATTCCTAAGATTGATGAAGATTATAAAAGATTAAAAATGATATTCCTACACGAACTCAATCATTATAAAAGAAAGGATATTATAATAAAGGCCTTTGGACTTATTTTAAATGCTATCCATTGGTTCAATCCACTTATTTATATATTGCTAAAAGAAATGGATAAGTACTGTGAATACTCCATAGACGAAAAAGTAGTAGAGGAAATGGATATTAACGATAGGAAATATTATGGAGAAACCATTTTAAGTTTAATAGGCAATTCAATGTTAAAGAAAACCTCACTTACAACAGCTATGGGGAGTAGTGGCAAACAATTAAAAACTAGACTAGAAAATATGATATATTCATTTAAGACAACTAGAAAAAAACAGATTATTTCATTATTTATGGGGATTTTAATATTAATATCAGGATTTACGTTAGCTTGTAGTATTTTGCCTGTCAATGCTAGAGAAGAAAATGATTCTTTTGTAGTATATATCAAAGAAGACGGACTTTATTACTCTTACTTAAATAGTGGAGAAGAGATTAAAATCCATGATGGTAATAGCTTTGAGTATCCTATAATATCTAGTTCAGGAAATTATATAGCCTATACTAAGGAGGACAGTCTTTTTATATATAGTATGAAAGATAAAAGCTATGAAAAAATAGATGATGGAATCAATCATTATTATAGATCCTATGATTGGATTGATGATACATCCATAATATATGGTTCAGGTGAAAAGTCAGGATTTACAGTATTAAATGTACTTTCTAAAGAAAGAAGGTCGCATTTAGATGAATACTATTATACAGGATTAATCTCTTCTGAGAATGATATGGTTTATGGCAGAAAAGTTAGTAGATGGACTACAACAGAAGGAAACTTTATGTCCAATGACGGTATAGTAGAAATTAACTTGAATAATTACGATGAAAATAAAAAACAATTTTCTACAAATATAATCGTGGATGGCAGAAGATCTACAGATGAAATGATAGGTTCCAATCCTATTGTTTGGAATATTTCAGCTGATGGAAGATATGTTTATATAATGGAAAAGCCAGCTTCTGGTTCTCTAAGCTCTGACGGAATTGGAATAGGAATATATGATGTAAAAGAAAAAACTCATACTGAGCTAAAAGATATAATAACATTGTCCTATAAAAATCATTTGGCCATAAATCCAAATAATAATATAATTGGATTAATTGAAGGTGCCGGTAGAGACATGATTGAAAACAAGAATGTAGTCTTATTAAATATCAATAAAGATAAATCCTTCGATATGATCAATGTTACTGATGAGGACTTTGTGGCCATGACTCCTAGTTTTACTTTAGACGGGAAGAAATTATTATATTCAGCTACTGAAGCTATAGATCCTAAGACGATAACGGATTATAATCAAATTTATAATAACTGGGAAAACCAGCCATATAGTATTTATGAATATGATATAGAAAGTTCTCAAGTACGAAGGATAACAGAAGGAAGTGATTTTGATTTTATGCCAATGGATATATCTAATGATGAAATATTATTTATTAGATATAAGGGCAATAATTATTATAGTTTAATAAAACTGGTTAATGGAAAAGAAAATATAATAGCAGATAATATTATGTTTAGTGGTGGTAAAGATAATTATCCCTTTGGATTTTATGGACATATACACACAGAAATGGGCATGGATATTTTTATAAGTAAAAAAGGTAACCCCTATTCTAATATTAAATCAATTAATCAGAACAACAGTAGTAATTCTACTACTGATATACTAGAGCAACTTGCAAACCAAGAGTTTTTTATTAAGGGTGAAAGTTCTGATAACAAAGATAATGAAATCATTATAGAGTTTGGAAAATCATTTGTAAATTTGTTTAATGGTGCGGTTGCAAAACAGAAAAAGGTATCCTTTGAAAAATATATATCCAATGAAAATCTTCAAAGATTTGCTGATAAAATGTTAGAATTAACACAAATACAGGATATAAAAGGTGGTAACGATGTTAATTATGGATTAGAAAATGAGTTTGGACAGGCAGAATTACGACAACATCCAGTGGATAAACTGTGGTATCTTGAATTGCCATTTCAATTTGAAGGCTCTGGAAACACTGCCAAATTGTTAATTACTGCTGAGGACAAAGCATTAAAGCTTGTTGATTTGTACTTTGGAAGCAAAGATGGAGTTGATACCTTTGCCACAGGTCATCCAGCTGATAGAAAGATAGGAGACCCTCATTTATGGGAAGATGAGGGTTGGGTGAAAGGTGTTTTTGATAAGTTAAAAGATTATGAAGAAATGCTAGAGTCTCAGAATGGCAATGCTCCATCTGCCAAGGATATTAATTTGGAACTTACAATATATGAAACTATAAATAATCTTGCAGGTGTTACCATGAAAATTAAAGAAGGAACTTTGTCTACCATGGGGGTAAGTGTAATACTTGAAAACAAGTCGGATAATGAATATATTTACGGTGAATTCTTTTCATTAGAAAAGAAAATAAATGACAGATGGTATCAGTTCCCTGTAGCTATAGATGGTAACTATGGTTTTAATAGTATAGGATATGATTTATCATCAGAAGATAGTAGAGAGTGGAAAGTTGACTGGAGCTGGCTTTATGACAATCTGGATTCCGGAGAATACCGTATCGTAAAGGATGTAGATTATTTTAGAAATGCAGGGGATTATGATAAATACTATTTATCAGCAGAATTTAAGTTGGAATAATTAAATCAGGATAGGGTATGTTTTAATGATATAATGCTTAAACAATTTAAAATAGATTATTTTTAATATAGATGAGGAAATTAAATTTTCTTCATCTATTTTTATAACTAATAGGAGCGTGTCCAGCGAAGCTGGTCACTTACATGTTGGTGAAAGTCCGCACCCCCAAATGTACAATTTGGGATTGACATTTACACCACCATTAGGCAAGTTCCTCAAGATTAGAATTATGAATATTTAGTAATAGCCTCCACCAGTGAGTTGTGGTATGTTGTGTTGCTGAGAACAAAGAGCTTTTCGGGGTGGTAGTTTGTATTATGTATATATGTTAACTAATTGGAATAATAAGGTTTTATATACTGGTATCACCAATGACTTAGAGCCAAGAATTTATGAGCATAAAAATAAGCTAGTAAAAGGCTTTACATCAAGATATAATGTAAATAAACTGGTATATTTTGACTATACTTCAGATGTAATTTCAGCAATTGCAAGAGAAAAAGAAATTAAAGAATGGATAAGACAAAGGAAAAATAAGTTAATACAAAGCATAAATCCTGAATGGAAAGATTTATGTTTATTATGCTGCTGCTCCAACATGGAAACGGGATGCAAATGTACAGGTGGTGTTCGCCCTGCTTTGTGGCTAAGTTTGGAGCTGTAAGCCTCATGTAGGTTTCAAATGGTTTGACTATAGTTATATCCAAGAAAATTTGAAAGGGGAAATTTTAAAATGGGTAAATACGAAAATGCAATGAAACTTATGGAGGAACTTTGCGGAAATGATAAAGAGGAGATTATTGCACTTGCAACAATATCTTTATCTCCCAATGTTGCCGGCAGTCCTCGTCCTGCTGTCCGTATGGTTTGCGCCTATTATGAAAGTGGTGTATTTTATGTTTCTACAGATGCAAAAAAAGGTAAAATGCTACAAATTGAGAAGAACAGCGAGGTTGCTGTCGCTGGGTTAGGTTGGTACACTTTCCAGGGGAGGGCCGAAAATCTAGGTTGGGTTAAGGATGAGAAGAATGCAGAAATCAGAGCTAAATTTAAAAAAATCTTTAATTGGTTTGATGAAGTTGGTGATGAGGACAACCCCAACTCAATCGTTCTGCGTATAACCCTTACAGAAGGTATGATTATTGATAATGCTGAAAGATAC
>JAPXKQ010000023.1:0-33927 GCA_033809995.1 Tissierellaceae bacterium | reverse complement strand
CTGCTGCGTTTAATAGTCCATTTAGATATGGCCAGTCAGAGATATAGTCTCCACCATCTGGCATTTTTTCTGATTCAAATGTTGGGTTAACAATTGATCCTGAGTCTAGGTTGTCCCTTGAGAATGCAACTGTTCCTTTAATTCTTCCTTCTTTTATAGCTTGATTAATAGCTAGACCAAATCTCTTTCTTTGTCCGAATCCCATGTAGCAAACTCTTGCTGGCATACCCTCTATTGGTAGATTCTTTCTTGCAAGTTTAATCCATCTTTCTACTAATTTGTCACCTTTACATATTTCTAAAGCTATATCATCAGATACTACTAAATCTTGAGGATCTCTTGATAGGCAAGTCCATCTGAAAGGTCCTCTACCTTCACAGAATAATGGTCTAATATATTCATATACGAATCCGTTAATCTTCATAGCTTCTTCTCTTGGCATTCCAGCATCCATACACTCTTTTCTAATGGATGTACCATATTCGAATACTTCTACTCCATCTTCTTTAAGTTTTATCATAGCTGCCAATTGTCTCTTCATAGTTTCCCTAGCTAATTCTAAGTATTTAGCTCTATCTTCAATTCTCAATTCGTCTGCTTCTTCAGGAGTATATCCTGATGGAATATAGGAAATTGGGTCATGACAAGGACACATTTCTGAACAGATATCAGGCCTAAAATCAGTTTTTAGTATATGCTCATATGCGTCAGCTGCGTTATAAACTACACCTATTGATATAGGTTCTTTTCTAGCTGCATAGTCTTTTGCCATCTCAATAGCTTCATCTAAATCTTTAACAATTACATCAAGGTAATCTTTTTCAATTCTCTTTTCTAAAGTCTTTTCGTTAGTATCAACTAGTAGACATACACCGCCATGCATCTTCATAGCCCAAGTTTGGTTTGCACCCATACCACCTGCACCAGCTGTTAGATAAATCTTACCTGATAAATCATCATTAAATCTCTTCATAGCAATAGCTGAAAGTGTTTCAAATGTTCCTTCTATAACTCCTTGGGTTCCTATGTACTCCCATGGAGCTGCTGTATATTGTGCGAAAATAGTTAAGTTCTTATCTTGCAAATCATAGAATCTTTCCCAAGTAGCTTTCATGATATTTGTTGTTGCCATTACTACAGTAGGCGCTTCCTTGTGAGTTTTGAATATTGCAACAGGCATACCTGATTGCACAACTAATGTCTCATCGTCTTCTAGATTCTTTAGTGAATCTACAATTGCCCAATAAGACTCCCAGTTTCTTGCGGCTTTACCATTACCCCCATAAACTACTAATAGCTCAGGAATTTCAGCGTTTTCCATGTTGAACTCAAGCATTCTAAGTATAGATTCTTGTCTCCAGCCTTTACATCTTAATGTGTCAGTGTCTTTTAATCCACCACCATGTGCTTTTACCTTGTAAAGAATCTCTGGTTTCTCTCTGTAATACAATCCATATTGTCCATTCATTATACTTTTTCTCCTTTCATAATTAACTTATTTGATTATAAATCAGGTATTTTCCCTATTGATAATACCATCATTGTTGTTTTAGTTTGCTTATATATTAATTATATAAAAGCACCGTTAATAAATCGTTTACATTGAAATAGTTTTTAACTTTTTTGTGAAATTATTTTTTTGTTTAACATTAATTGTATAATGTTAGTTTTTAAAGACATTTTTTTTCGCTATTTCAAAGGCTAAATTTTTATCTACCATACTTAGAAGCCCAACAGCATATAGAATATAATTCTTATCAAGACATAGATTAGGATTTTCTGGACTTAATTTGCTTGGGTTTTCTGATTTATAGTTTTTTAGAATATCCTTATAATCTTCACTATTTACTAAACACCCACCAGTTCCAATCAATGTCTTTAGATATCTTAAATCCTTACCTTCTTGAATAAGTACATTTTTACCACCTCTATAGGAATCTCTTGTACTTCCAGAATGTCTATCTACGGATAAGTTTACGCAAATACTTGCAATAACTTTATCTAATTTTTTATCTATTTCATTATCTGCTATATAATCTGGATTGTCACATCTATATTGACACCTATCCTTTAAATTTTCAACTTTATCATAGTATTTTTTAAAATATTCTTCACCTGCATTTTCAAAAAGGCTCACGGCTGAATAACGCATGCCTAAATCTCCCTCTACGGTTCGTTTTATATATGGTTCCTCCAAGTCTTCTATAAACATTCCTTTAGATTTAACAGGTTCTGATACTGTATGAACATCAGTAGTGGCTCCACCTATATCTACTATCATAAGGTCTCCATAGCCTTTGTATTTCTCAGTGCCTTCGGAGATAAGCTTTGCTGCATTAGTTACTGCCATTGGCGTAGGCATAAGAATATTCTTAGTTATGCCTTCCACCTCTTTCATACCATTTGCAATCATTATTCGTTTCATAAAGATCTGTCGAATAGTCTCTCGTACAGGATCTGGATTTATTATATTAACATCAGGCATTACATTTTCCACTATATAATATTCTTTTTTTGCATATTCCAATTTTTTCGCTACTTCTTCATTGGCATAGGAATTTCCTGCGACTACAATTGGTATATCTTTTTTTAATTCTCCAATCATCTGTGAATTATGGATAATATATTTCTTGTTGCCACCCTCTGCTCCACCTGTAAGAAGTATTATATCTGGATTTAAATTTTCAATTTCTTCTATATCTTCATCTTTTAAGAAATAATTATATGTAGCTAAAATTCTTGCCCCTGCCCCCAAAGCAGATCTTTTGGCAGCCTCTACAGTAAAAGCTGGAGCAAGTCCAACTGCTACCATCTTCAAGCCACCTCCAGCAGATGAGCAGGCATACTTTTCAACTATATTTACATCTTCTGTAATATCTTTAAATAGTCTCTCATATGCTACTTTGTATCCATCTAATACACTTGTATTTATAGTTGTGTGCGCACTAGACTTTGCAAGTATCCTAGCATTTTCAATATCTATTAATGTGAGTTTGGTAAAGGTGCTTCCAAAATCTATCAATAAATAACAGTTCATCTTTTATTCACCTCGAGTTAACTTTACTTTTGAGATAGTTTATTTCTGCATTATCTCTAAATGGATCTAGATAATTCATTGCCTTGTAGAAATACATTTCCAAAGGCTCATCTAAAATATTTTTAAGAGACAAATCCTTTAAGTCTTCACCATCGTCTATCATCACCTTTATAATTGTTTGAACAAAGTATACCATTCCAATATCTCTTGGATTGTTTATAGTTTTAGTTTCTACTACTGCATCTCTTAAAGATACCAAACTACTTTCATAATCCCCCTCCAGAAAATTTAACAATGCTATAAAGGCATCAATTACGGACTTTTTCCAATAGGAGTCAAATTCATTGACTTTTTCTTTTGAAAGCATTAAGTATCTTTTCATGTCCTCAATATTGTTCATTAAAAAACTTGTCTTGCCAGCATTTATATAGAAGATTGATAAGCAGGATGCTTCTGTATGTTTACATAATGATATAGCCATATTATAGTATTGCATAGCAATGGTAAAATCTTCTTCCGCGTTTCTAATCTCACCTATATAATTATAATTTGCTGCAACACTTATGGAATTTGGATTTTCCAATGTACCATTACCTGCAAGTAATGATATTGACTTCTCAAATAGCTCTAATGCTGAATTAAATTTGCCCCTCATAAGATTATTGACACCGTAGAGTCTATACAGTACTCCTATATCACTCTTGCTGTTTATCTTATTCGCAACTTTTATGCCTTCCATTATATGAGTTTCCATAATATCTGGATCGTTAATCTGTATGCCATATATTGCCATCTGTTTATGTCCATAAAGTTGTGTCAGATAATCCTTTTCAGCTTTTGCCATCTTTATTACATTGTTTATTACCTTTACACCTTCTGTATAATTACCGCACCTAATTAGATATCTCCCTTTCATTGATGAAAATAACCTTTCACTTTGCCTTATATCCTCATCACGACTTCTATTATTGTTCTTTACTTTTAATATCTTATTTTCGATATCATTAATCCAATTCAGTGCTTTATCATTTTTTATATGAAGTTTTACTTGATGACTTATGTCATAGTCATCCAGATTTGGGAATATTTCGTGATTAAAGTTAAGGTAATAATTCAATATACATATCTCATAATGTAGTGATTTCACCATATCATTTGCTCTTTCATAATGAAACTGTAGCTTTATATATATAGTGATATCATTATCTATATTTTTCAAATTACCTTCTAATGTCTTAGCAATTTCTTCATGGAGAACACATTTTGCCGATTCTGGCAACGTGCTATATATATACTCTTTATATACCTTGTTGGTAAATTCAATACTAACAAAGTCTTCACCAGCATTTTCCTTTATAATGTCCATCCTAACTAAATTACTAATTGAATCTATGACATCAAAAGCTTTTAATCCCGTTACTTTCAACAGACTGTTTATATCAGATTCTCCATAATAAGCTGAAATGACTTGTAATAATTTTATTTCAACCTCTTCAAGATTTGCAAATTTTTCATGAAAAAGACTATACATCTTAGATGAAATAAGTTTTTCATTTTCATTTTTCAGGTATAGGTTAATATATTCTTGCAGTAAAAAGGTATTTCCTTGAGACTTTTCATAGATGCTATCTGCTATTTCCTCTTTAACTTCTTTATCTTTAAAAGCCTGTCTTACAATCGATAAAACTTCTGATTTATTAAACCTTTTTAAAGTTATGGTCTCAATTTTATTTAATGTCTTCAGTACATCCATCAACCTGGTGGTGCTCTTATTTATCTCTTCAGTGGAACTTATCAAGAACATTATATTTTTATTAGCCTGAATTATAAGGTTTATAAGCAATTTTATGCTTAAGTTATCAGCCCATTGCAAATCTCCTATTACGATTAGTATTTTTTTATCCACACTTAATTCTTCAAAAGCGGTCAAAAGTGAGTTGAAAATCAAATTTTTATTGAAGTTTTCTTTATTCTCAGCAATATTTCCAAAGGACAAATTGGTCCTTCCACCTTCAAAGAATAATTTTTTCTTCATCTCACTCCAAGTGTTTATCCTGTAAATATGTTTATTTTCTAAATCTTTGCCTATCTCCCTAATTATCTTAATCCAGGTAGAATAGGCAAATTCCTTTTCCACTCTAAGGCAATTCGTTTCATAAACTGTAAAATTATCTTTGTTATCACTTATTATTCTGTTTTTTAATTCAGATTTTCCTATTCCTGACTCTCCAATTAGTAAAACCGACTTGCTATCTATACCTTTTGCAAAATCATCTATGTTTTTTTGCATTAATTTTAATTCATATTCTCTTTTATACAAAAATTTTTTATTCTGACCTTCATCTTTCGCACTAGTGACTTCTATCTTTTTGAGGGCATCATTATAGATTGATTTTATATCTTCTGATGGCGAGATGCCCAATTCTTTGTCTAATAGATCTTTCAGATTATGATATTCGTTAATTACTTTGTCATATCTACCCTTTGAATGATAATACTTAAATAGATATTTGTAAGCAGTTTCGTTATAATTGTCAATAGATAGTAAATTATAAATATCCGTCCTTATATTTTCAAGATTTCCATTTTCAAAATCTCTAACTATTTTCTTTTGGATATTGTTTGAAAACAACTCTTCATATTGAGTTCTCTTTTCAGTAACCCAATACTCAAAATCTACCACATCGTTAACATAAAAGCCTTTTAAAAATTCTCCTGTATATAATTCAAGATTGTTTATTGGATCTTTTTCAAATTTTCCAACATCGATATCATATTCCAAATCCTCATTGAGAACCAAAGTAGACTTATTAGGAGAAAGGATTACATCAGATTTAAAGCATTTTTTCAATTTATGAAGAGCATTTCTTAGGCTTGTCCTAGCCCTTTCATCGTTTGAAAATGCCCAAAATAATCCCGCAACTTCGTCCCTTGAAACTACCTTTTTTGAAAGTATATAAAAGAACAATCCACTTATTTTTCCTGATGGAATGAATACATCTTCGCCATCTTCTTTAATAGATATGGTTCCGAATAACTTACAATTTATTGTAGTCATTTTTATCCCCTTCTAATTTATCGATTGCTTCTAAATACTTTTGGCACCACCGAAAATGCATCCTTTGATTGAAGTATTAATGCTAACTCCTGTGGTAACGAAATAGGTGCAACAATGCCATTTATAAAGAAGCATTTACCACTTGTCTCTCTACCCACTTCAATGGACTTTTCCAATCCCATTGGATAAGGTTTAATATCTGAATCAAGTAAATCTATTAAAGCCAAAGTTAGATTGTCATTTTCTAATCCTTTTTTAGAATCAATCTTATAATAATCTATAAAATAATCATGAATTTTTGATATCATCTTTAGATATGCTATGGATTGCCAATTAATTAAATAATCTTCATAATTTTCAATAGCTTTTGAAATTAGTGATTCTTCGTCTACATAAATTGGCAGGATAAATCTCCCATCTTTAGTCAATTCATTTGTGCTTACAAAATTAAATGCTATTAGATCTATTTTTAGCTGTTCTTTCAAATTTTCAATATCTTTTGTACGGTAATTAAAGAAATATTCCAAGCCTTTATCCTCGTATACAAAGTTCTTATTTTTAGGTTTTGCGAAACCATAATCGATTTTTACTTTTCCGCTTAGATATTCATCTGAATTTATTAGGGATATTATGACATCGCCAATCATATCGTTAACATCCAGTGTTCCTGATAATTTTATTATTTGTTTGTAATTTTCCTTAATTGATTTATCAAAGGTCAATTCATTAAAATCTTCATTTATAAAACGGTCAATTATGTAATTAGCTACATTATTAATCAGTATAAAATTAAAGATGTATAAAAAATTGTCTTTTATCGCATCTATATCAGTTACGTGAAATTCATTTATTATTTTATCAAATAATCCATATTTACCAGTGTTTGAATTGTTTATAACTTCTCTATATTTATTCATATCTGAAATTATTTCAACTTTTTCTCCATCGTACAGATAAATTTTATTATTTCTTGTATAAATCGTTAGTCTTTTCATATTGGTTTAATCCCTCCAGTTAACTTGTATGACTATTTTAGCGTTTTATCGTTAACTTATCGTTAATGAATATGTTAATATTAACAAAATAAAATTTATTTCTATACTCATTAACATTGCAAATATGATGCCAACCTTTTTTACTCCCTAAAAAGACTATAAATAGACGTTTAATAAAACATAAAAAACGTCATCACATTCTATAGTGTATAAAATTTATACGCTATTGATAGATAACGTTGTATATACTTGGTGTATAAATATTATACAATGTATAATATTTATACACTCTCTTCTTTTTCAATATTTAATTTTTTCATTCTATATAATAAGCTCTGCCTAATTATTCCTAATTCCCTAGATGTTTTTGAGATATTCCAATTGTTTTTTTCCAAGGACTCTAAAATTATTTTTTTCTCTAAGCTATTTAAAGTATTTGGTAAGGATTCATTTTCATCTATTATAGAATCCATAGCATTTGAGCTAATTATCTTATGTTTTATATAATCAGGTATATTGCAAATTCGTAAATATCTATCATTTTCATCTACTCTAACCATTAAATTTTCAATAAAATGCTGTAATTCCCTGACATTTCCAGGCCAAGTATACTCCTGCATTACCTTTTTCAATTCTTTAGATAATGCTAAAATGCTTCTACCCATAGAAATGTTAAGCTGTCTTATAAAATAATCTGATAGATCATATATATCTCTGGTTCTTTCGTGCAAAGGAGGGATATAGAGATTAAATCCAGCTATACGATAGTATAAGTCCTCTCTTAATTTTCCTTTTTCTATTAATTTAATTGGATCCTCATTCATTGCACTAATAATCCTACATTTTATTGGATATGTAATATTTCCCCCTACCCGTCTAACACGTCTTTCTTGCAACACTCTTAATAACTTTGTTTGCATATTAATTGGCATAGAATTTAGTTCATCTAAAAATAGTGTTCCGTCTTTTGCTTCCTCAAATAGTCCAGTATGATCAAGAGCTCCAGTATATGCACCTTTTACTGTTCCAAAGAGTATACTCTCAAGTAAATTTTCTGGAATTGCAGAACAATTTATACCAATAAATGGACTATCTTTTCTTTTACCAAAATTATGAATACTTTGTGCAAATACCTCTTTACCTGTACCAGTATTTCCTACAATCAATACATTATTATCAAGCCAAGCTATGGATTGAGCTTCTTTAATTAATTTTATCATTTGTTCGCTAGAACCTATTATATCTGAAAATGTGAATGTTGTCCCATTCGTTTTATATGCAAAATCTTTCTCTTTATTTTCATCTTTATTTACTTTCCTTTTCAATTCAATAGTTTCTGATAATAAAGTATGCAATTTAGTTTCATTTCTACTAATTGTATATACTCCAACTGTTTCATCATTAATTACTAATGGAAAAGTGCTATAAGAAACATATTTAGGTATGCCATTGTTGTAAGCATGAGCTTCATATTTATTCAACACAGCTTCTCCACTATGAAATACTCTTCTATGTTCCGACTTATCCTCCCCTTCATAACCATAAGCATCCCAAAGGTATTTTCCTACCATATCTTTTGAACTTTTATCTTCTAGTTTTTCCATTGCATTATTATAAACTACAATTTTACCTTTATAGTCGCTCATCATTATTCCATCATTTATTTTGTCTATTATTTCTTCTAGAGCTGTTACTTTTATATTTTTATTTTCAAAAGTACAGATTATTTCAAAGAAAACAAAAATATATTCAACATCCTCTAGCTTAATCAATCTTGGTTTTACAATATATTTACGTTCATTTATTTCAGCCTTAAAAACATCATTGTTCTTTATTACTTTAAGATTCAATTCAAACTTTTCTTCAAACTTAACTTGTTTAGGTTTAATTTTGAAATCTTCTTTTGCTTCCTTACTTGCCCAAATAATAAACCCTTGACTGTCAACAATTAATGTTAATGGAACAAACTCAGAAATTAATTCTCCAACATTTTCAATACTCATACATTTCACCCTTTTTAGAAAATCATCTTTACCAAAACTATAGATTTATATCCCAAGACTAATTCTATTATAACATAAATTAATCATTAGTATGTTCTCTGGATATTTTGCCAAATATTGATTGTATTTTCATATAAAAAAAGAACCTAGTAGGACAGTTATCAATAAGTATCCATCCCATAGGTTCCATAGTATTTAATCTATATAATCTTTTTTATTCTTCTTAAATCTATTTCATGTACTCCAATAATTTCTTTTATTGCAACATTTTCTTCAATAATAGTATCTAATTTTTGATTAACCTCCGTCTTAAATTCAGTAAGCATAGCTGTTTGCTCATAAACTGAATCCAATTTCTCAATTATCTGCCTTTGCCCCATTTCTAAATTGGTTATACGAGATTCTAAACTTCTTTGACCTTCTTTTAATCCGCTAACATCTTCTTTTAATCCGCTAACATCTTCTTTTAGTCCGCTAACATCTTCTTTTAGTCCGCTAACATCTTCTTTTAGTCCGCTAACATCTTCTTTTAGTCCGCTAACATCTTCTTTTAGTCCGCTAACATCTGTCCTTAAACCCTTTAATTCTTCTAGTACAATTCTCTGGAAGTCTTCATTTGTCATTTAAAATCACTCCCCTTAAATATCGTTGATAATATTATACAACATAAAACATACGTTTGCAATGATTACTATATTATACTTTGAAATATCTTAGTTAATAAACCAGTTTCAGTTAATGCAAATAAGCCTAAATTTGTAATTAGTATTATAAAAACTATAAATATACTCAATATATCATATTTAATAATAACCTCATCCTTATATATAAATCTACAGTAAAGTATTTCTAGTCCTAATAATATAAGTATTAGGGGCCATAGTTTTAATGCTATATCCAAAGCTGATACTTTACTTATTTGAGAAATAAATGTCAAAACCCCAAAGGCTATTAATACAATCGCCATAGATATTGTGCCAACTCTTTTATTCTTCATTATTTTCATTCTCCTTTACTTCAGGCATTTCTAGTTCCTTTTTGTTCTTGCTTAAGATATATATTCCTAGTACAATAAATATCAATGAAACTATTGAAGTTTGGATATAACGTCTTATCTGCCAATCAATTAATGGATATAGAATTCTTTCGAGTATTATGACTACACCAATACCAATAAGTCCAAAACCAACCCATTCATGTTTTATTTTAGGTAATTTAAATTCTTGCTCTTGCATTTCTTCTTTAGCTCCATCAACTATATGCATTGCATCAAAGAAACTATAAAACCAAATTAATGGCAATAGAAATAGTAATAGGCTTATTCCTAACCACCCCATAAAGAATACGGAGAAGAAAAAGGCACCCATGAAAAATAATCCTTTTTCCATATACCCTAAATACATATGCCCTGCCCCTGGAATAATAGATAATGCTAATGTTACAGTTTTCCTATTGAATTTTTGGTCTATTTTTATATCACTATATACCTCACCATTGTATAACTCTCTTACCTCAATTTTTTTCCAAGCAGAATACATATCTATTAATGCTATTAACCAAATTAGCGGATATCCAAGAGCAAAAATTGCAATAAAATCTCCATCACCACTCAATGCAATTAACCCTACACTTCCAAATAGAATACCACAAAACATCATAAAAAATATTAAAGCCCTTTTCTTTAAACCTATATAAAAATGAGCTAAACCTGGTATTGCTGATAACAAAAATGCAATAAACTTGCTTTTATCCCTCATTATTTTACCTCCTTGTTTCTATCAATATTTTCTATATTTCCTATTAAAGCTGATGTGCTATTTACAATTTTATCCGAAAAATTTGCTATAATATTTGGTCTTTCCTCCTCAACTACTTTAATTGACTTGGTAATCCTTGGAACTGAATCAACTAAATTTGTATAAAATCCACTAAAGGTGAGAAATATGGTGACTGAAGCTACAGCAACATAATACCCAAAATAATAGTTAAATGCCTTTTTCTTAACTTTAGGTTTTAACTCCCTAACCTTGTTTTTGGTTATCTTATTTATTACCTTCTCATTGAAATTATCAGGGATTACATTACCTGCTGCCTCAACTTCTTTTTCATCTATAAGGGATAGAAAAATTTCCATGCAAATATCACAATTAAATAAATGTAGTTCCATTTCATTATGCTTTTCTTCTGGTAATGCATTGTTTTTATATAGTAACCATTCTATATAATCATAATGTTTCATTTTCTTCCCTCCATTTCTCTCTTAAAATATTTTTAGCACGATATAATCTTGAAGCTATAGTCTTTATAGATACTTCTTCCTCTAATGCTATTTCTTCATATGACATTCCTTGATAATAAAAATTCTCGAGAACCTTCCTGTAGATATTAGGGATACTATGTAAAGCTCTATTTAAAGCTTCCTTATTCTCCTTTTCAACTAGAAGCATTTCAGGATTATCATTTACAGAAGTTCCTACAATATCTATAATATCCTCTGAATTTTCTAGAGTTTCTTCTTTAAATTTTGCTTTCTTTTTTCTTATCCAGTCAATTGACTTATTTGATGTAATGCGACTAATCCAGCCCTTGAAATTCACATTATCAAATTGATCCAGGGAGACATAAATTTGATAAAAGACATCTTGAGCCACATTTTCTGCTTCATTATAATCTTTGACAAAATTTAAAATAATGGCAAATACATAATTCTTATAAATATCTATGATTTCAGAAAATGCTTCCTCATCACCTTCAATGGTTCTTTTAATTAAAAGACTTTCCTTATCCATGCCCCCCCTCCTCTCTCTACAATAATTATAACGTAAAGTAAAAATAAAATACTGCATAAAAAAAGAACTTTTTCAAAAGCTCTTTTTTATTATAATTGATTAGTATAATTGCATTGAATAATTATTATTAATTTCTGTAGTATAAATATTTAAGTACCCCTCAAAAATAAACTCTAGTGCTTCATATTGTTTTATATCCATTGGAGATGTTAGTTCAGGAGGCTTATTGACTATATTAATTCCACTATTTAATAGTATTTCTGATACAAATTGAGAGCAGAAATAATTATATTTTCTCTTCATTGGATAATTAAACATTGCAGTAAATAATCCTAAAAAATTATATCCGTATTTATATGATTCTCGTTTAAATTTCTCTAATTCCCTTTTTAATCTTTTATATTGTATATTATTAACCTTCAAAGAATATAAGGCACATCTTGTATTTGGAAATCGTGCAAATGTACCATTTACTACATCTTCTTTTACAAATCCGGCTATAATTGGATTGTAGGGTTTTAGTCTACCAAAGCTATATAGTTCATTTAAGCTTTTATCAAATGCTATGGACACATGGGTATAGGGATCCTTGGTATAAATATTAATAGCCTTAGAAAAAAATGATCCACTATGGGACAATAAAATATAAATTGTCTTTTCTTGCGGCATTTTCCTTTTTCACCTCATTCTGTTTGTTGATAATAATATATATTACATGGTTTTAGGATAAAACTCAACTATAATATATTAAAGCATACATTCATTGTTACATTAGTTATAACGGTGTAAAAACAATAACTACTGCAAGCTTAATTAAATAATTATATTAATTATATGCATATATATGATATTGGGTTTGTACTTTATAATCCTAGGGGTTAAATTAAAAATGGACCATAACCTAAGTTATAGTCCACTGTTTTCAAACTAAATATTAATTACCAGCTAATGCCTCTTGCCCCTTATCTTCGTCTACTTTGTTAGTTTCCTTGTTTACAAATGCGGCTAATATATCTGTAATATCCAAGCCTGTTATATCCTTTACTGCCTGAAATCCACCTGTTGTTACGTCAGTTACCACTTTTGTAAGCTTAGATGCCCCGTCTTTGCCACCATTGTCTATAATAGTTATCTTATCTACTTTTTCCATTGGCTTAGCTACTGCAGCCATTATTTCCGGTAATCTTGCTACAACTAATTCTACAATTGCAGCTTCACCGTATTTAGCCATTGCCTCAGCCAATTTATCCTTGGATTCAGCTTCTGCTAGACCCTTAGCCTTTATTGCATCAGCTTCCGCTGTACCTTTTAATCTTATAGATTCAGCCTGTGCCATTGCCGCTATCTTTAATGCATCTGCTTCTGCAATTGCTTTTATTCTTATGGATTCAGCTTCGGCCTCCGCCTCTTTTATAAATCTGACCTTTTCCGCTTCTGCTTTAACCTCTGTTTCATATCGTTTTGCATCAGCAGGTTTCTTTATTTCTGCAACAAGTCTTTCCTCTACTACTAGAGCATTCTTCTTTGCTAACACAGCTTGTTGTTCTGCTACTAGGGATTCATTTTCAATCTCTTTTAGCTTGTATGCAACGTCAGCATCAGCCTTTGCTCTATCCTGCTCTGCTCTATAGCTTTCTACTTTAATAGATTTATCCCTTTGACTTTCAGCAATTTCAGTTTCTGCTAATAGCTTAGCCTTTTCACCTTCTCTGACTGCATTTGCTGTGCTTATTTCTGTATCTCTTTTTCTCTCTGCCGTTGCTATATCAGCATCTGCTTTTGCTCGAGCAATCTGAGGGATTGCCCTATTTTCCAAATATCCACCTTGAGTAGATATCCTCAAAATACTATAGGATACTAGTAATAACCCCATGGAATTTAGTTCCTCACGAATATCATCTTCAATTCTTTGCTCAAATGCTGCTCTATCTTCATTTATTTGCTCTACAGTAAGAGTTGAAACTATACCCCTTAATTTACCTTCAAGTATCTGTTCTACCATAGTACTTATTACGCCTACAGTATTATTTGAATGCCCGCTTACACAAAATTGCTCTACTGCCTTTAAAATTGCATCTGTTTCATTCTTAACCTTTACTATTGCAGTACCTATTACATCAACAAATATCCCTTGCTTTGATGGTGCTTCATTTACATCTGTTGTCATACTGATGTTTTCAAGAGATATTATGCATGATGTTTCCAAGAAAGGAACCATAAGTCCTCCCTTTCCCGATAATACCCTTTTCTTTAAGCCTGTAATAACCATAGCTTTATCAGCTGGTACCTTTCTCCAGAATAATAACATTACAACTACTACTGCTACAATTCCTGCACCTATAAATATGTATTCCATCATATTACCCCCCCTTTATTACAGTATACTATGCATAGTACTTAATGTATACCATTATTATTAATCCTTTAACAAGCTAATATACTGTGAACCTCCGTACTAGGAAACAAATTTTACTACTTTCCCTGCTACAATTGTACCTAAAATTTTAACATCTTTATCTATTAGTATCAAATCAGCATCCTTGCCAATCTCAATACTCCCTTTATTCTTATCTATATTGATTGCTTTAGCTGGTGTTAGGCTTGCCATCCTTACAGCTTCATGAATTGGAATATCCAAATATTTAATCAAATTATGGACAGCATCCCGAAGGTTTAAGGTAGATCCAGCTAAGCTACCATTCTCAAGTCTTGCTGCCCCATTTTTAACGATTACCTTTTGACCTCCCAGTTCATAGTCTCCATCTTCAAGTCCTGCAGCTCTCATGGCATCCGATATTAAGATTATCCTATCTAGCCCCTTCATCCTAAGTGCAATCTTTACTGCACCATCATGAAGATGTATCCTATCATAAATCATTTCACAATATACCCTATCATCTACTAAGGATAAACCTATGACCCCTGGTTCTCTATGAGAAAATGACCTCATTCCATTGTATATATGGGTGGCTATGGAAATTCCAAAGTCTACACCTCTTCTAGCTTCTTCATAGGTAGCCGAGGTATGAGCCATTGTTACACTTACATTATTTTCTTTAAGATAAGAAATTACCTCCAAAGCACCGTCAATCTCTGGTGCCACAGATACCATTTTTAACATTCCTTTTGATGCTTCAACTATTTTCTTTGTAGCTTCCATATCAGGTCTTTTTATATATATTTCAGGTTGAGCTCCTTTTTTCTCCACTGAAAAGAAAGGACCCTCTAAATGAATACCTATTATTTGAGATAAATTTTCTTTATTTTTATAATCCACAACATTACTTATCGCTTTAATGATATCTTCATATGATGATGTGATAACTGTTCCTAGATATGATGTTACTCCATTTTTTAAGTGAAATTTCCCGATATTATCCAATGCCTCTTCTGTCGAATCCATAACATCATAGCCAGAATTTCCATGATTATGGATGTCAACAAATCCTGGAGCCAGGAAATTGCCTTCACCATCTATTACTTCATCAAAGCTACTTAAGTCAACTGATGCTTCGGGTAAAATATCTACAATTTTACCATTTTTTATAACAACAGCATATCCATTTAGTACTTCATAAGGCGTAATCAATTTTACATTTTTTATTAACATCACAATGCCCCCTTTAACAAGATTTCAATAAAGCTACCCCAGCGTTAGAGATTTACCCTTTCGACGGATATCTGGGAAATAACTCTTTTTATATTGTCAATGCTAACCTTTCCAGTTTCCAATTCCATAGCATTTGCTACACCACAGGCCGTTGCAAATTTCAACATATCTTTAAACTCATAATTTTTTACTAAGGAAACTGCAAATCCAGCAATCATTGAATCTCCGGAACCAACTGGGTTTATTGCCTTAATTTTAGGTATTATCACCCTGTATATAAAGTTCTCGTAAAATACCAATGCTCCTTCTTCTCCCAGTGATACTACAACTACTTGACATTCCGCTTTTAATATAGGCTTTACTGCCCTAATTATATCATTTTCATTGGTAATAACAAGTCCAACTAATCTTTCTAATTCTTCCTTATTGGGCTTTATCAAATAAGGCTTAGCATCTATTCCTAGTCTTAAAGCTTCACCGCTTGTATCTAAAATAAATTTTTTACCTTTTTCATTTGCTTTTTGAATTAAACTTTTATATGTGTTTTTATCTAATCCCCTTGGTAAACTTCCAGAGGCACATATTACTTCATACTTATCCAATAATTTTTCATATAAACCATAAAATTTTGATATATCTTCATCCAGAATTAATGGACCTGGCTCTAGTATTTCAGTTTGGATACCGTCTCTAGATATTATGTTTAAACAACTTCTAGTCTCACCGTTAATAAATAAAAAATCGTTCTTTATTTGCATTTCATCTAGATTTCTTTGAATATAATTGCCACTAAATCCACCTAAAAAACCAGTAGCTAACACCATCTCACCTAAATCCCTTATAACTCTTGTTACGTTTAACCCCTTACCCCCAGGAGTAAATTGGAATTCAGTAGGTCTATAAACTTTTCCCCTTTCAAAGTCTTCAATATTATATCTTCGATCTATAGAAGGGTTTAAAGTAATGGTTAAAATCAAACTGAACACTCCCTTTATAATTAAATACGATTATTACTACCACATAATATGATTTTTTCCATTGCTACCTTTTTTATTGCCTCTATCCCAGGTTTAAGATAATGTCTAGGATCACTTGCCGATGGATTTTCATTAAGATAATCTCTTATGGCATTAGCAAAGGGTATTTTCAATTCTGTAGCAATATTAATCTTACAAATACCATTTTCTATTGCCTTGGTAATACTCTCATTTGGTACACCGGAAGCTCCATGAAGTACCAAAGGTACTGATACAATGCTATTAATCTTAGCCAATCTATCAAAATCAAGTTTTGGTTCAGATTTATAAACTCCATGTTGAGTTCCAATTGCAACTGCAAGGGAATCTATATCTGTTTTTTCAACAAAATCAACTGCAATGGAAGGATTAGTTAGTGACAAGTCCTTATCATCTATATATCTTTCATCCTCTTCTCCCCCAACTAAACCAAGTTCTGCTTCTACACTTACTCTATATCTATTAGAAAATTGTACTACTTCTTGAGTAATTCTGATATTTTCACTATATTCCTTTAATGACGCGTCTATCATTACCGATTTATATCCTGATTCTATACATATTTTTAGTAATTCCACATTAGTACAATGGTCTAGATGAAGTGCTATAGGTATCTTATAATTTTTTGCTCCTGCCTTTGCCATAGCTACAATAAAATCCATACCTGCATATTTAATTGTCCCAGGAGTTGTAGCAATAATTACAGGTGAAAATAGTTCATTTGCAGCCTCCAAAACCCCTTTTAGAGTTTCTAGGTTGTGAATATTGAAAGCAGGTATTGCATAACTTTTTTTCTTAGCATCTAGCAATAATTCTCTCGTTGAAATAATATCCATAATATAACCTCTTTCAAATATTATTTTTGTTAAATAATAGTCAATTCAGTTTCTTTATCAAATAAATGCATCTTATCAATATCTACATAAACTTTTAACTACAAAGTCGAGTTTATGCCTTCAATAGGTAGTGCTACAAATCCACCCAAGCTGCTTTAGTGCCATTAAAGGGGTGACTTATCATCACCCCTTAATTAATTATAATTATGAATTACTACGCCTTGTACAACTCTATTGACCATTCCACTAGGATTTGGATTGTCAGGTTCAACTCCTGTTTTAACTGATGCAAAAAGAGCAAATATTTGGGCATATAATACAAATAAAAGTGCTACACATATGTCATTTTTAATATCAGAACCAGTATTTAGGCATAGGTAATAATCAGATATCCTATTAATATCTTCATTACAATTCCTTGATATGGCAACTATTTTATGATTTCCTGTGTTATGATAAATTTCATTAATTAAATCCATATCATATTTTATTGAATATTCATTGTTTGATAAATAAACAAATATTAAAGTTTCATCATTAATTATGGATTTGGGACCATGTCTAAAACCTAAAGGTGTTTCACTAAGGGATGTAATTTGACCCCTAGTTAATTCTAGTAACTTTAGTGCACTCTCCTTTGAAAGAGCATAAAAACTGCCTGA
This sequence comes from Tissierellaceae bacterium, assembly GCA_033809995.1. Lineage (GTDB taxonomy): Bacteria > Bacillota > Clostridia > Tissierellales > Tissierellaceae > Paratissierella. Next base: position 15,921 of record JAPXKQ010000023.1, on the reverse strand, counting down.
ACCAAGATATACAACTCTCTTGAAGTCCAAATCCTTTATTTCATTTAACATCTTATATTTATCATTTAAAATATCATTAGCAATATATTCCATTCTTAAAATCTCGTCTTTATTGGATTCAAAGTTCTCCATGTCAAAGATTAACATTGCAGCAAGAGTCATACATGAAAAACTGCTAGTCATGGCAAAACCCTTATCATTGGATTTCTCAGGCATTAGTAATAACAATATATTGTCTTTATCTTTAGATATTTCCGCTAACTCTCCCTTATGATTGCATGTGATAAATATATGATAGATATCTTCTACAATTTGATTAGCAAGATTATAGGTAGCGACACTTTCTGGGCTATTCCCTGATCGTGCGAAGGAAACCAATATAGTTGGAATATCCTTCTTTAAATATTTAACTGGATTCGAAACTATATCCGTAGTAGGAATAGCCTCATAAATATATTCTTTCTTCTCATTTAAATATGGAACCAAGATTTCCCCTACATAAGCTGATGTGCCTGCTCCGGAAAAGATTACTCTAATATTTTTTGTTTTAAGTTTTTCGTCAAGAAATCTATTAATCTTATCCTTATTTGAATCTATAATATTTAATGTTTCAATCCAAAGCTCCGGTTGTTGACATATCTCTGTTGATGTATAAATCCCGTTCAGTTCTCTCCATTCCTCTTTACTAAGTCCAAACATTTTATTCCCTCCCCCTATTATTTTAATTTTTTTCAAATAAGATCCTATTTATATCATTAAAATCATTCCAAGGTATATGATTTATTCCATTTGATATACAATGTTTTAATAATGTATCCTTAGCAAATACCAAGCTAGCAATATTTGCTACCTTTTTATCTGTGCTACCATCCCCGATGAATATGACATTTTTATATTTCTCTTTAAAATTCCTATAATGATTTACCTTGCAATTGCCGCAAGGACCATATTCACAACAATTTAAATCCTTATCATGGAATTTTACGGTAATATCTTGACCATTAAAGATTAAATGATTTGAAAGGATAGTCACATTCTCAATTCCATATTTCTTTAACAATGGTATTATTCCATTATCAAAACCACCGCTAACAATAGCAAAAGGAATATTATGCGATTTGACTTGTCTATAAAATTCTATAAATCCATCTGATAATTCAAATCCATTTAATATGAAATCAATATATTCTTTTTCAGTTAATTTAATTTCACTAAATACTCCATTGAAAAGGTCAATTAAGTCTATTTTCCCCTGATCATACTTATTATCAAACTCTCTTACTTTTTCATTTCCGTACTTATGGACCAAAACATCATTGGTATCTTTAGTGGTAATTGTGCCATCAAAATCAACTAGTATGGCAACATCTTTTAAGTCATTTATTTCTAACATCTAATTCTCCTTTTACCTAAACTGATAACAATACATGCATGCACTTTTTAAATGCTTTTTGACCTTCGAATGTCTCCTTAAAAACTCCTGCATCCTTTAAAACATTCAAAAATACTTCTCCAATTTCATTGTTTATTATATCATCAACATTTTCCCTAGATATTTTTTGCTTTTCCAAGATTCTCAGTGTCCAATTATAATGCTTACTCAAATCTTTATGAATTTTAATACCTTCTAAATCATTGATCAAAAGATATTCTTTCAGCAATTCCATCTCAGTTTTCAATCTTGATGGCAATACAGCCAACCCCATAACCTCAATTAAGCCGATATTTTCTTTCTTTATATGATGTAATTCTTCTCTTGGATGAAATAGTCCATAAGGTCTATCCTTTGTTGTTCTATTGTTCCTTAATACTAAATCCAATTCATACAATCCATGCTTAAACCTGCAAATCGGAGTTATGGTATTATGCTCTTCTCCATTGCTTTGAGACAATATACCTACTTCTTCGTCACTATAGCCTTTCCATTTTAAAAATACATCATAGGCTGTGTCAGCTAGTACTTTTATATTCTTGCCTTTGATACGAATTACACTCATTGGCCAGTGAAGTGTGCTAGCCTCTACTCCATTATCTAAAAATATTTGATTTTCTTCCTTGGCTCTAGCCATTGCAAAAGTATAATTGCCACCTTGATAGTGGTCATGACTAAGGATTGAACCTCCCACAATAGGCAAGTCCGCATTGGAACCTATAAAATAATGAGGGAATATATTTACAAACCCTAGTAGCCTTCTAAAGGTTTGTTTTGTTATCTTCATAGGTTCATGATTTTCCTTAAAAACTATACAGTGCTCGTTATAATAAACATATGGTGAGTATTGTAAATACCACTGTTCATCTGCTAATTCTAGCCCTATTACTCTATGGTTACCCCTTGCTGGATGATTAAGTCTACCTGCGTATCCCTCATTTTCAGCACATAATAAACATAATGGATAATTTGATGATTTTATTTCTTTAGCTTTTGCAATCACCCTAGGATCCTTTTCAGGTTTTGATAAATTTATTGTTATATCCAATGTCCCATAATCAGTTTTATACTTCCATTTTATATCCTTAGCAATTCTCTTTTCTCTTATATAGTTTGAATTAATAGCAAAATCATAATAATAATTAGTCGCCATAGAAGGTGAAATATCGTAAAGGTACCAGAACTTATTCTCAATCTCTGAAGGCATTTTGATTAACTGGGCCATGATCTTTGTATCATATAAGTCTAGTAAATCATTGCTATCATCTTCTACGCGTTTATTTTCTACTGCCCAAAGTCTTATATTTTCTAAAATGTCTTCAACTTTTAATTCATTATTATAATTATCCAATGGTTCATTATAGGAGTCTAATTCTAGGACTTCTAATAGTCTATTTATACAATAAATTCTATCTCTTTTCACAATCAATTCTTTTAATATAGCATATTCTGTTAAGTCTCTTATTTCTTTGTTTATATCAATCATTTAATCACCTTGTTATAACCATCTTTATGTGTATTATGAAAATTCCAGGCTGATGCTATAATATCATTTATATTTGTATATTTAGGTTCCCAGTTTAGGATTTCTTTAGCCTTTTGTGATGATGCTACTAAGATTGCAGGATCACCTAATCTTCTTTGCGCAATTTCCTTTTTTATATATTGATCGGTCACTTCTTCTGCAGCATCAATGATTTCTTTAACAGAAAAGCCCATACCATTCCCAAGATTAAATATATTGCTTTCATTACCATTATCAAGGTATTCTAGCGCCAATAGATGTGCATCTATCAAATCCACTACATGTATATAGTCCCTGATACATGTCCCATCTTTTGTATCATAATCATCACCAAAGATAAGCACCTTTTCCCTTTTTCCCATTGGAACCTGTAATACTAAGGGTATTAAATGGGTTTCAGGATTATGTGCCTCTCCAATATAACCACTTTCATGGGCACCAGCAACATTGAAATATCTAAGAGATACGTACCTGACACCATGAGCTAAGTCAACCCATTTCATCATTTTCTCCATGGCAAGCTTTGTTTCCCCATAGGGATTTGTTGGATTAGTTTCATCATCCTCTTTAATTGGAACAGACTTAGGCTCACCATATACAGCTGCAGTTGAGGAAAATACTATTTTCTTTACATTATTTTTAACCATTGCCTTCAACAAGACTTGCGTACCGTATACGTTATTATCAAAATAATTAAGAGGTTCAGTCATACTTACCCCAACCAATGAATTTGCAGCAAAATGTATCACAGAATCAATTTCTTGTTCTTCAAATACCCTATTTAGAAAATTGATATCCCTAATATCTCCTTCATAAAATATTGCATCTTTATGGACAGCCTCCCTATTCCCTGACTGCAAATTGTCTACTACTACCACCTTTTTTCCCATTTCAATTAGCCTGTATACACAGTGAGAACCTATATAACCTGCTCCACCACAAACCAGAACTGACAATTGACTCCCTCCTATCTAAATTATTTCTATTTCTTTTATTTCATCTACATATATTTCATATATATCTTTCTTAATCTTTATATCTATACTATCAACTTCAGGGTCATTCTCAATTGCATTAGTATATTCGATGCAATCACCAACAAGTATTTGTCCGTCATTTAATGTAATTTTAATTTTCTTATCTATATATTCTTTTAGATTCATCTTTTCACCTTACCCTTATACTTATACATATTATATACTAATATATTATCATAACAAAATAAAGTGTAAAACAAGGGAATATTATTAATGCATAATGAGATACGATTGTTGTCAAAACAAGTTGATTGTTTTATTGACAAAAGGCCTAGAAATACGATTAGCTAGTATGATTTATCTTTCCTAAATAGATAATTAACACTTTATAGCTGCCTCTCATATTCTATAGTGAGAGCATTACTCTCACTATAGTAGGAGGCGCTACCGCGAACGATTTATTAGAATGTAAAGATAAAGATTGTGATAAGGCAAGGATAGAGATAGAGACTGCAATAAAAATAAGAGCTAAAGTCCAAAAATTAAGAGGAGGTGCTTATTGTGGCTGATTTATTAGGCGGTAGAAGAGATTGTGATAGAGGGATGGATACTTCTTTACTATTCTTTTTCTTATTACTAGTAATTATTTTCTGTAACTGTGATATATTTTAGTTGATTAAGTGTAAAATTAAGTTCGTTAAAGAGTCGGGGCTTGTCCCCGATTCTTCTATCCTGCCTTAATTCTTTGAAAGATAAAATAAAATCTATAAGGCTTTTATCATAACTAAACAAGGATTCCATTCATCCCATAATGTTGGAAATACTTCAAGTTTAGAAAAACCGACACTTTTATAAAAAGCAATTGTTTGATCATACTCTTTATAATGTCCCTCATCTACAGTCTTTACCTGTAGATATTTATATTTGTTTTTTGCATACTGTTCTAATGCCAAATACAGTTGCTTCCCAATACCTTTTCTATGATAAGCTTTTTTGATACCCATGCAGTGCAAGTCTCCAGTCTCCACACTGCTTTCAGCCAAAGTAATAAACCCAATAGTTCCCACATCATTTCTCGCAACCCATAAAGGTAGCTGTTTTGAGTATTGGATGTAATGTTTAGTACTCTCTGGCAATCCGAACCATTCTGGTAAATCTAATAATACTTCTGAAACAATTTCTCCTTTTTCTTCTGAATTCTCTACTTTTGTAATAATAAAATTATCCTCCATAGGCATTCCACCTCCACTACATCTCCATATCAAAACTTTATTTAATACTATATCCAAATAACTGTTTATAGTTTTTGCATTTTTTTATAACGAATAGGAAAGTTCTACTTTTAATTTCCTTTATATTATTGAACTTTCCGTAAATGAGTTTCAAGAAAAGCTACCTTAACGCATCGTTAGATGCTTTTCTTATTTCTCTATAGTTAGAACTCCTGAACAATAAGATATTTTCATAAAATTAACTTTTAAGTCAGGCAAAAGATTAGCTATTTGGTCAGCAATTAGATAATGTTCTGTGTCATCCCATATGTCTTTATCTTTTTCTTTTGCTATTATCATATCACTAGCACTAGCAAAGGGGTATTGATTGTTATTCTCTGACTTTTCTACATCATTATCATAGTTATCCGACCATTGATTATTAACTTCCTCTTACCTTAGCATGGTTTTTCTTTTAAACATTTATGGATATTTCCCTCTTCATTTACTAGTATATATATAACTTTATTTTGTGTCTACACTTATGATAGTTATATCAAAATAAAGAAGCCTATGGATGGTATTGATTATATCGATGATGATGCAAAAACATATATTCATATTGCAAATGGTATAAAAAAAGAGACCTTCCATAAGTTTAGTACACTTATGAAAAGTCTCTAGTTTATATAACTTATTTATGCGGGTCAACAGTTTTCCCAGGGGCTTCCTACATCATTCCGCCCATGCCACCCATGCCGCCCATGCCACCCATAGCTGCCATTGGATCTTCTTTTTCTATATCTGCTACTGCTCCTTCAGTTGTTAGTACCATAGCTGCAACTGATGCCGCATTTTGTAATGCTGAACGAGTAACTTTAGTTGGGTCTGCAATTCCTGCTTGAATCATATTTACATATCTTTCACTTAAAGCGTCAAATCCAACTCCAGCTTCTTCAGCTTTTACTTTTTCAACTATTACGGAACCTTCTAAACCAGCATTTGCTGCAATTTGTCTTACTGGTTCTTCTAATGCTCTAACGATTATATTTACACCTGTCTTTTCGTCTCCTTGGGTTGCTTCTAATAATTTAGCAACAGTTGGTATAACATCGATTAGTACAGTTCCTCCACCTGGTACCATACCTTCTTCAACAGCTGCACGTGTAGCTGACAATGCATCTTCAATTCTTAACTTTCTTTCCTTCAATTCTGTTTCTGTAGCAGCACCTACTTGAACTACAGCTACTCCACCTGATAATTTTGCAAGTCTTTCTTGTAGCTTTTCTGCATCAAATTCTGATTCTGTAGCTTCTAATTGTGCTCTTATTTGTTTAATTCTATTTTGGATTTCTTCAGAATTTCCTTCACCATTAACGATAACAGTATTTTCTTTATCTATTTTAACCTTTGCAGCTTTACCTAACATATCAACTGTAGCTTCTTTTAAATCATATCCTAATTCTTCAGATATTACAGTACCGCCAGTTAAAATAGCTATGTCTTGTAACATTTCTTTTCTTCTGTCGCCAAAGCCAGGTGCTTTAACAGCAACACAGTTAAATGTTCCTCTTAATTTATTTACTACTAATGTAGCCATAGCTTCTCCTTCAATGTCTTCAGCAATGATTACAAGTGGTTTGCCCAATTGTACTATTTGCTCAAGAATAGGAAGGATTTCTTGTATGTTGGAAATCTTCTTATCAGTTATCAAAATATATGGATTATCATATTCTGCAACCATCTTTTCAGTGTCAGTTACCATGTAAGCAGATACATATCCTCTATCAAATTGCATACCTTCTACAACTTCTAATGTAGTTCCCATTGATTTGGATTCTTCTACAGTTATAACTCCATCGTTTCCTACCTTTTCCATTGCATCGGCAATTAATTGACCTATTTCTTCATCTCCTGCAGAAATGGAAGCAACCTGTGCAATAGCTTCTTTAGTTTCAACTTTTACTGAGAAGTGTTTAATCTGTTCTACTGCAGATTCTACTGCCTTTTTAATGCCTTTTTGAAGAATCATTGGATTAGCACCAGCAGCTACATTTTTAAGTCCTTCTCTTATGATTGCTTGTGCTAATAATGTAGCAGTAGTAGTACCGTCTCCTGCAATATCTTGGGTCTTAGTAGCTACTTCTTTTAATAATTGAGCACCCATGTTTTCATATTTATCTTCTAATTCAATTTCTCTAGCTATTGTAACACCATCATTTGTAATAAGTGGTGCACCAAATTTTTTATCTAAAACAACGTTTCTTCCCTTAGGTCCTAATGTAACTTTTACAGTATTAGCTAATTGGTTTATACCTTTTTCCATTGAACGACGAGCGTCTTCACCAAATTTAATTTCCTTTGCCATTATATACACACTCCTTTAATCAATTAAGAATTAATGATTAAGAATTAAAAATAGTTTAAATCAAACTATTTAATATTCACAATACATTATTAACTTTTAATTTTAAATTTTTAATTTATCTAATTGTCTGTGACAATTAGATTATTCTACTATTGCTAAAATATCGCCTAATTTTAAAATTGTTAATTCTTGACCGTCAACTTTGATTTCTGTTCCTGCATATTTAGAGAATATTACTGTGTCACCAACTTTTATAGTGTCCTTTTTCTTTTCATCGTTAGTAATATCGCTACCAATTGCTAAAACCTCTGCCATTGAAGGTTGTTCTTTAGCAGTACTTGGTAGTACAATACCACTTTTAGTCTTTTCTTCTACCTCAACCTTTTTAATTACTAATCTGTCTCCTAATGGTCGTAAGTTCATTTTATAACCTCCTTAAATTATACAGTATTCATCTTATTTTGTTAGCACTCATTGTTACTGAGTGCTAACAACTACATAATATATATTATAGAAAATTAGATTTCTTATCAAGCCTAATAAATCCTTAATATTTCCATCTTATCCACTATTTTATATAAATTAGTCTATTTATCTAACTTTTTCTTTAATTTCCTTAATTTATCTTATCTTTTTAAAAAACCAAGGTGATTGCCACAGTAATTACAACATTGATTGCAACACATCTTTACCGTTATAATTAAAATAAGCTGGCTAATAAAAAATATATAATTGGTATGAAAATAGAAGGTAACATATTTCCTATTTTTATCTTTTTGATTTCTAATATATTAATTCCGATTGCCATAATTAGAATTCCGCCTACAGCAGACATTTCGTTTATCACATCTGGGGTCATAAAATCTTTTACAACATTTGCTAATAGGGTAATGCTCCCTTGATATAAAAATACAGGAATGGCTGAAAATGCAACTCCAATACCAAGTGTTGATGCAAAGATAATGGCTGAAATACCGTCAAGTACAGACTTAGCAAATAGTGTTTCATGGTTCCCTATAAGACCTGATTCTAATGAACCCACAATTGCCATAGCACCAATACAATATACCAGAGATGCTGTTACAAAGCCTTTTGAAAAGTTTGAATCACCTTTACCAAATCTCTTCTCCATATTATCTCCCAAATGGTTTAATCTTCTTTCTATGCCTATTATCTCCCCAATTATGCTTCCCAATACTATGCTACCTATAATCAGGATTATATTTTGTGCCTTAATCCCTCCAATTATCCCTATAATTAGGACAGATAGCCCTATTCCATCCATTATTGTATTCTTATAATCATCCTTTATACCCTTTTTTAGAATTATTCCTGCAAAACTTCCTATTATAATTGCAATACTATTAACTATGGTACCAAGCATAAAAACACCCCTTATCAATTCACAATTCACAATGCACAATTTACAATGGAAATAATTATGGTTAATTATTCTAATTGTAGTTGTAATACGATGGGTTGTCAATTGAAGAAAAAATATAAACCCAAGATTTTAATAAAAATCATTGGGTTTATGATAAAATTCAAAACTAATACGGGATACTTCACCTTGCTCAGTATGACTCTAGCATTGGTAATACTATTAAATGAGTAGATACCACAACTAAGATGTTGTTAGCTGTTAACTGTTAGTTGTTAACTTGTTTTAGCTCTTAACTCTTAATTCTTACCTACTCTCTTTCTTTCACCTATTCACTATTCACTATTACCTATTCACTAATAGTATGGATTTGGTATTTCACCCTTGCCTTCTCTTATAAAAGAACTAGTCCATTCAGGCATGGAAGGTTGTTTATCTTCCTTAATCATTTCCTGCCAAGCTTCATCAGTTAGCCTTTCGTTTGAAATAAATTCGTGATAGCTAAAAACAGCACCTCTTGTAAGATAAAGTTCACCTGCAATTGGGACTACTACATATATTTCGTATGCAGGGCCTACGCCTGCTTCCATATACCCTGGACCACTAAATTGATTTGGAGCGATAGTGTGAAAATCAGCAATTACAGCCATATTCTTATCTGTATCTGAGGTAATCTCAAACCATCTGGCATCTCCCTCTACAAAAGAATTCATCAGATCTTCAAGAATAGCACCATAATATCCAATTCTATTATACTCATCCTCAGTTAGTTCTTCATTCTTAAGTTGTTTTACTGAGCAATTAATAAGAAAACTTAGCAAATCCTCAAATTTTATTATCTTTTCATCTATACTTTCAATGTTTAAGTTTCTTGCCTTTAAATTCTCCCTTGTAAATTTAGTAAGCCACAATAGTTTTTCATAAACCTCTATATTAGGCTCTACATATCCAACAACAAACTGACCTCCCCCACCTTTTTCAGCACCACTCTGTTTACCGTATAGAATAGTATCATGTTTTAGTTCTGACCAACTTCCCAAAGCAGTATTCAAATCCTTATCTACCCATGCATCATTGGTCATAAATGATGGATATCCTTTACCAAAAGGCTCAAAAAATCCCTTTAAGGTCCATAGCCATCCCTGATACATATTGGATTGCCATTCACCATCGTTAAGCTTACTAAATTTATCTTTTAGTCTATTAAACATTTCAGGATACATTTCCCAATATTGATTTTCTTCCTTTGCCATTTGTATTTCTTCCGCCTTTTTGGACCCTAGAACCCCCATTACATCTAGTCCAGATGGGATTGGTCTTACAATTGGCTCTACTAATTCTTGAATAATTTCAGCATCAAGGACATATCTTTGACCCATAAATCTAAACTGTTTCCCAACAGGAGTGCTAACATCAGTATATTTAGCCTTTATCTTAGGCTCAGGTAATTTGTCTGCTTCTTCATATAATTTATCTAATTTGTCTTTATCATTTAATTTATTTAAATCTGGACTATCCCCATATATCTTAAACAATAAGTCACCGTATTCAAAAATTCCTAAATCATCAGAGTTTCCAACAAAGAAGTTTGTAGGTTCATAGATATTTTCCCATTTATCAAAAAACTCTTTATTCGAATATACACTATATGTTAAAAGGAGTGCTTGCAGAGTCTGTTCAATATTTCTTTCCTTTGCCCCGTTTTTTTCAATATATAAAGGAAATGGTGCTTGCCCATACCACATCATAGCCTTAAAATATATTTGAAAGTCTTCATTTCTCGTATAATGTCCCCTTGGAATAAACTGACTATAATCTAAATCAAAGGGAAATATAGCCGATTGACTAAAGCCTGAATGACCTTCAATCAAATCAAATTCTTTAATCGCCATGTCCCTTGCTTCTTTTGGAATATTATTTGGTAAAGCTTTTTTTAAACAAAGTTGTGCCGTAGACAAAAAAGCTATATTTTTTAGTTGTGCATTTTTAACATCTTCATTACTGATTTTATTATAAATATCTGTGGAGGATTTAAGCATTTTATCAGTTAATTCCACAAGAATTCCCAGAAGTTTTTCACTTTCTAAAGTTCTTAAATAATAATCATAGAAGATATGGTAAGTATGCAGTACTGAATCAGTAGTAATAAAAGATGGAATCTCCAAATATTCATTTTTCTCATATATATAGAAAAGCTGTTCTTCCTTTGTTGGATTTACCACAAAGTTATTTTTAATAATTAGTTCCAATTGTTCTTTTGAAAAATCACCAAACTTTTCTAAATTGGCTATATTGGACAAATCCTTCTTGACTTGGTAAGGCTGTACCTCAGCTTTAAATATGGTTTTTTCAAAAGGAACATCAATATTTGTAGCTTGATATCTTTCTAATGCAAAGGTATTTTCCACGATTTCTTCATTATTAGTCATATTTGCGTTATCATCTGATTTTGTGTTTTTCTTACTTACGCATCCGGTAAATATAATTGAAAATATTAAAACAAATGATATGATTGTTAAAAAATTCTTATTTCTCATTCTTTATTCACCCTTTCTAATAATAATTTATTATCTTTAAGTTTTAGTACTCCTTTGAAACTGTCTTTTTGTCCCTTCACATCAACATAAATTAATCCGTCCCTGTGTTGTAGATTGCCGATATCTTTATAGCCTTCACTCTCTAAAAGTCCTTCAAACCCAAATCCCTTCCACTTATATGTATTTATTGCCTTTTGCCCATCTTTTAAAAACTCAATAGCTATGATTTCATCCATACCATCATTATCTATATCATAAAACAAATAATCAGTAAAAGGTCTTGAAAGTCTTGATCCTCTCCATTTGGGATGCAGCCTATTATCTTTAAAAGTATATATAAAAGGTCTTTTGTCCATTACAGGATGAAATATTGTCTCTTTATACACACCTATTGAAACCTCATTGATACCATCACCGTCAACATCACCCACTGCTATTTTCCATGGCTTTAAATCCGAAAAATCCTCTCTATATAATTCTTCTCCTTCACTGGAATATATAATGACTTCACTTCCATATTTACTAAATATCTTCTTTTTTAGAATTACCTTTTCGCATCTTTTATCACCATCAATATCAGCAAAACTATAATCCATAGTAATATAATCTTTATTAAATACAAAAACGAGGGATATTAGAAATATAAGTGTAACCCCTAAAAATACACATTTAAAATATTTCATAATATCCCCCTATCTATATTAAGGCTTATTTTATTATATCAATAGAAATCTGGAAAGTAGTTACAATTGGTTTACGTAATGGTTACAAAGTAATTAAAAATGTAGAATTAAAAATTAAGAATTAAGAATCTAATTTTTGAAATATTGTCTTAGGGTTTTCATTCTTAATTTTTATCTTTTAATTATTAATTTTTCTTCAACTATTCACTATTCACTATTACATATTAGTTCTTAGCTATTACCTTTGGTTCCTTCCCCAGTCCTAACTCTCTCGCATAATAAAATAGATACTGCTGGGCATATCCTGCCAGCTTTCCAAATATTCTAGCTCCATGCATACCAATATGTTTTACATTGGTTTCTTCTTTTAGATAAAAATATTCCATAACCCTTTTAACCCAAACATCAACAGGAAATGCCTCACTTTTATCAAATGCAAATAAAAGTATACAGTCACTTACCTTAGGTCCAACCCCTGGTAATGTTGTTAATAGGCTTTTACCTTCCTCTCTTGATAAATCATATATACAATTTAAGTCAAATTCCTTGTTTGATACCAATCTACTTACTTCTTTAATTCTTTCTGCTCTAAAACCTACTCTATATTTTTCCTTAATATATTCTGCATCCAATTTGGCTAGCTTTTCAGGAGCAGGAAATCCAAAATAATCTACACCATTCCATGTACCTGCATAATCTCCTAAATCATTAGATATAAGCTCTACTGCTTTTTTAATTCTAGGAATTTGATTGTTAGCAGATATAATGAAAGATATTGTAGTTTCAAAAGGTTCCTGATTTAATATTCTCATACCTTGTCCAAAATTTATGGCTTCTTTTAGTATTGGATCTTTAGATAATTCTCTTTTTATTTCTCCATAGTCCCTGCCTAAGTCAAAATACTTAAACCATATATTTTTAAAATCAACCATATTGGTATTAGAAAAGATTATATCATTTTCTTCCTTCTTTACATTGATTACCTTGCCATAAGCTATAGTAGTATAGCTAACGTCCTCTTCTACATGCCATCTGAAACATTGACCGCATTCAAAGATATGTTTTGGATCAAAATCCAACATGTTTTTTATTATTATTTTATTTTCTTTTTCGATAATATTATAATTCATATGATTCTCCTTAATATCTTTATCTTGAGTAAACATAGGCGTCACCGCCCATGCTCCTCTATGGAACCGTACGTGCCCTATTAAGGCATACGGCTCTTCACATCATATTTAAATCATCTATAGAATAAGCTTATACTTATTTTTGGTTCTAACAACGGAAAAGTCTTCAGTAGTCCATTATAAAATGTATCTAGTGTATAACTTCTTCTTTGACTTCTTCTATTAAGCCATTTGAATAGTAGCCATTTGACCACATTTAGATAACTTTGTACACTTCTCGTATTATCTGTTACCCCATAATACTGATAGTGTCCTCTTAGTTTCTGATTAACTTTCTTAATCAAATCCTCCACAGGTATATTTCGATTATTCTTTATCCATTCTTTCATTGTTTTAATCTTACTTCTAAGTTTCTTCTTGCTTGTTTTGACCTTACATCGAAAGAACTCTTTCTTGCCATTTTCACTACAATAGAATGTAAATCCTAAGAAATCAAAGGTTTCAGGCTTTCCTAATCCTCGTTTAGCTCTGTTTTGCCTGGCAAACCTCCCAAATTCTAATATCTTTGTTTTCTCCAAGGACAATTCTAATCCAAACTTAGCAAATCTTTCTATTAGATTTCGATAGAAATCCTCAGCCTCCCATTTATTTTGGAAACAACAGACAAAATCGTCACAATATCTTATTAAATATGCCTCACCTTTACATTGTCGTTTTACTTTTACATCAAACCAAGTGTCTAATACATAATGAAGATATATGTTTGCAAGTACTGGAGATGCTCCATTTCCCTGTGGTGTTCCTTTTTCACTGTCTAGGAATTTCCCATCATCCATAATTCCTGCCTTTAGAAATTTCTTAATTATTTCTATGAATTTCTTATCTGCTATATCATATTCTAAGAACTTAATCATCCATTCATGACTTGCATTATCGAAGAAACCTTTTATATCTGCTTCAACAATATAGTTAACCTTATGATATTGCACATCTTCTATTATTTCCCTTACTGCCTGATGGCAGTTTCTATTGGGTCTAAACCCATATGATGTATTGTAAAACTTAGGCTCATATACCATAGTTAATATTTGGGCTATGACATTTTCTACTATCTTGTCTTCATAGCAAGATATTCCTAATGGTCTCATTTTATTGCTTCCGTCTTTTGGAATGTATACCCTTCTTGTAGGTTCTGGCTTGTAGCTTCCATTTTTCATTCTCATTACTAAATGTTTTATGTTAGCTTCTAGATTAATTGAATAATCATCTTTTGCCACTCCATCAATTCCTTTGGCTTTCTTTCTGTCCATTTGTCTATGACTCGCTATTAAAGAACCTTCATTGATGTATGAAGCAAGATTTTGTACTCTTCCATCCAGCCTAGCCTTTTCTATATTGAATTGTATTCCAAGTAACTCGTTAATCATGGCCTTCAGCTCTCCTGTCTGCATATTCTCGTGTGTACTTGAAGCTATGTTGTGTTAACCCCTTCCCTCTACCTACTTTCATAGGTTTCTATGGTACTATGAGTTAGTCGGACTCCCTATGATATATTTGCTAATCTTGCTTGTTCCCTTGCTTGATTTCGCATACTGTTTCCAGATATCATAGGGCCTCAGCTGTTCTAATAACATATCTATCATCAAACTCGCCAAGCCCTCAGACCTCGGAAGAGTTACATAAATCTCACCAACACGATTTATATAATGTTATCTGCTACCATAAAGACAATATCGACCTCTTCATTTAGATAATAATTTCGCGGCTCAATAGCTTCACTTTCATTTCGGCTCGTTTGCTCCCTGCCCTACGCTTAAATCTAACATTACCGTTTCGATTCCAAGGACTCGGTACAGGCTACTGGTTAGGTATTACCTGATAGGATTTTCCTACTATATGTTAATAGCTTACTAATGAAATAGTATTTCTTCTATCCCAATAGGAAACATCACGCGTTTTGCGTGCTGCTTCGCAGCTCACACCATTATATAATTATAACATAATATGAGATAACAAATCCCTTATAATCCTTTTTATGTGATAGAAAAATGAATTACCATGTATAGTAATTCATTGGATTGTTACTTAATATTACAATATTCAAAATTTATTTTAAAAAGGTTTTAGTTTTACTATCCAAATATTTAGCACTTGCCACTATTTTATCAAAAGTACTTCAGAAGATTCCATATATCAATATTCCTCTTATCATATTATCATATTCATTTTGTTTAATGTAGAAATAGATAATAAGATAGAATATAAGTAGGATAATAAGCACAATTATTTAATTTATTTTCATCTTATTATTCATACAATATCCTATTATTTAATTAATATATCTATATCCAGCATCCGACTATCAATTTTTATTCCAAATTTCTTTAGTAAATACTTCTCCATTATTATATTCAGCTTTTACAACTAATTTGTCAAATAATTTATTTTGTGACTCCCAATAAATATTCTTATTTTCAATTTTGATGTTCTCTTCAATAACTTTGTTACCGTAATATTTTTCTAGGATTATACCCTTTGGTGATACTTTACCCGGGTCTTTGACAGTTGAACAATAAAAAAATCGCTGAAGCCATTGGAAAGGCTTTATTTTTTTGTCAAATTTTGCAAATTCATCTTTCGTATTTTATCGTAATGTGGTATAATATAAGCATTAGGA
>JAPXKQ010000022.1:0-36713 GCA_033809995.1 Tissierellaceae bacterium | reverse complement strand
GTATGAATTATGAAAGCTTTTGTAACACATATAAGATGGAAGAGTTAGAGATTACTTCTTCTTTTGATAAACACATGTGATACCCGCGGATTATATCTATGCGAGAGATTCACAAAATAGTAAAAATTATCAGACAGTTATATTGGTCCATGGCTCATTGACACCTTATTTTATGGGAAAGGATATTTATGATACCATCCAAGGAAAGAATAAAGAAATTTGGACAGTAGATGAGAATGGACATTGTGAGATGTGGATAGATCGCAATCTGGAATACTGTGATAGAGTGGAAAGTTTTTTGTCCAAATATGAATAAAACTCTTGTTTATACTAATCTAAAAGAAATTCCATTTCTGATATCTATAGATTAACTAATGATTTAGAAGTATAAAAGTGATGAATATTCTACTATGATTTTGAGACACAAGAATATACACCTATAATTACAAGTAAATTTGGCTCTGTTGTAAATTTTCAACTTATGTATCAAGAATATAGATGATAAAAATAATATAATATAATTAATATCACTTAAAATAAATTATATTCAATGGAATTTGAAAGGGAAGAGGATAATGAAAAAACATTCTAGCTATGTCAGTGTGAGTTTAATCATTTTATTAATAATTGTGATGCAAATGGGATGTAAAGACACCAATATTCATCAAAGTACCTTTACTTTGCAACAATTTGGAGATTCCATGAAAAATAAAGGATATAGTTTTGAAATCACTGATGTAGAAGAGGATTTTCTCCCAACTACAAGAAAAAGAATGGAATTTAACCATGATATGCTAGATATCTACATATTTAACGGTGATAAAGAGATGGAAGAAGAAGCAGCAAATATTGATAAAGATGGATGTGGTTATACCAATGGTAATAAATCCTTGAAAGTAAGTTGGGTTTCTTATCCTCACTTCTATAAAAGGGGAAGCTTGATTGTTCAATACGTTGGTGAGGATGAAAAGATTATTACAGACTTGAGGGATATACTGGGTGAACAATTTGCTGGATATAGGGCTGAAGGCGTTGGGGTAGATTTTGTAGAAGCAGTAAGTTCAAAAGATGTAAAGGAATACTATTTTGAACCAAATGTTTCAATAATTGAAGGTACATTAATTACAAGGTTACATTACGGGCCACCGGGATATGGAGAGGACCCTGATAATGATGAACAGGAATATCCATTTATTTTACAGTTAGATGGCCCAATAAAAGTAATTGCTGAAGATACTGACATGGTTAATTCGAGTATATCTGATGTTTTAGAAATTCAGCTAGTACTGAGAGGAAGTCCTTATGTAGATATGGCAAAACAATATAAAAATAAGCACATTAAAGTCCAAGGGACTCTATTCTCAGCTTTTACAGGACATCATCATACTAAGGTATTGATGGTTGTAGACAAAATCCTAGACTAAAAACAAGTAATTAAGGCTAGAAAATTATGAGTATGTTTTTTATTAAGAAATCTCAACGGAGTTGATATATTATAGGTATCAGGGTTAATGAATAGCTATAGAATTACATGCTCAAAGTAAAGCCAAAGAAGAAAATAAATCCTGTATTTATAAGTATCGATTATTCAACCCACCATTGGTGTCATCTGATAACCTTACCTGTTATATAAGCCTTTAAAATTCTTGGTTTATATAATATAGTATCAGTAATTTTATTATAACTTTGCATAAAATTATAATTTGTGTATGATATAATTAAATTACAAATTATAAGTTGGGAAAATACCTTTTTAAATGAAGGAGGTAGTTGATTATGAAGTGGTCTGAAGCAAGAGAAAATTATCCAAATAAGTGGTTATTATTTGAAGCCATAGAAGCATATTCTATAGATGGACAAAGAGTAGTTGAGGATATTTCAGTCATAAATGCTTTCGATGAAGGAAGAGAGGCTCTAAAGGAGTATTCTGAAAAGCATAAAAAAGAAAAGAGTAGAGAAATGTATGTTTATCATACAAAGAATGAAAAATTAATAATAGAAGAAAGAAATTGGATTGGAGTAAGAAGACATGGTTAATTTAGAATATAAATTTGGTCTTCCATTTTGTGTTGTTAATCTTACATATAAAGGAAAAGGTATGTTAATTGATAATGTTCTATTAGATACTGGTTCTGGTGGGACTGTTTTTAAAATGGACAAGGTAGATGAATTAGGCATTACAATAGAAGATGATGATGCAATTGAGACCATTTCTGGAGTTGGTGGAGTAGAGTTTGTATATATGAAAAATATTGATGGAATAAACCTTGGAGATCTAGGAATTAGCAACTTTACAATTGAGGTTGGGGTTATGGATTACGGTTTTGATATTAACGGAATACTAGGTATGGATTTTCTAAATGAAGTAGGAGCGATAATAGATATAGATAAGATGACAGTATATAGTGAAAAAAGCAAATAGCAAGTTGCGTATAAGTAGCAAAGTGTGAAGTAATGAAAATTAATATAATAAAAACAAACAAGAATTTCTATATATTCCAGGAGGCAGGCATATGAGAAAACAAATGTAAGGAATAGCGTTGATTTTATTTAGTATACTGTTGACCTTAACGTTTGAAGTTATGGATATCAAATATGTATTTGATTTAAGTCTGTATTGGGTTCATATCTTCTTAGTTATTGGTATAGCAGGAATTATAATGGTTTTTAGGAAGTCAAAAAGTGAGGAGAAATATTTTTAATTGGTCAATTAGATTATAAGCATAATCTGTACTTGAAGTTAAAACATATTTTTATAAAACACGCGTATTAGATAAAATTATAATTAAAATTTAGTTCAATAGATAAGATATTAAAGAAATAAATTATGTCTTCAAGTTTAACTCCCGCAACTTAACTAGTAGCGGGAGTTTTTATTTTCTTAAAAGGTGGTTATATCTGTGAACACTGATAACCCTTTTCAAATTCTTACATAATAATATGAATATGGTATAAATTCATTGTATATGATAAAATAAGTAAGAATGATGTGGGAGGTGGAATTTTGGAAAAGAATGAATTAATCAAGATTTTTAGCGATAAAAATATAGGTAAGGTAATATTTGATGAGCCTATGAAAAATCATACTTCATTTAAAATAGGTGGTCCTGCTGATGTGATGATTATTCCTTATAGCGAGGACGAACTTGTAAATGCTATTAAATTATGTAGAGATAATAATATTGGGTTTTATATTATGGGTAATGGCACCAATCTTTTAGTTAGAGATGGTGGTATGAGAGGTGCTGTTATAAAGATAAATGAGGGATTGAATAAGGTAGTCGTTGATGGAAATAAAGTATATTGTCAAGCTGGTGCCTTGATAACTGGTGTTAGCAGATTAGCGTTGAGTCATTCTCTTACAGGATTTGAATTTGCCAATGGAATTCCTGGAACAATAGGCGGTGCTGTTACCATGAATGCAGGAGCTTATGGTGGAGAAGTAAAAGATGTAATTACAAGAGTAAGAGTTTTAGATAAGGATAATAATATACTAGAATATACAAATTCAGAAATGAATTTTAGATATAGGGGCAGTAGGGTAGTTGATGAAGGCCTAATAGTATTGTCAATGGAGATGGAATTAAGGCCTGGTAATTATGAAGAAATAGATGCTATAATGAAGGACTTAACATATAAAAGAACATCAAAACAACCTTTAGAATTACCTAGCGCTGGTAGTACATTTAAGAGACCTGAAGGGCATTTTGCAGGTAAATTGATTGATGATGCTGGTTTGAGAGGGTTAAGATATAGGGGAGCACAGGTATCTGAAAAGCATTGTGGATTTGTTGTTAATATTGATAATGCAACCTGTGCAGATGTAACTAATCTGATTTCAGTGGTTCAAAAGACAGTTAGGGATAAATTTGATGTAGAATTGGAAATGGAGATAAAATTAATTGGAGAGGATTAGATGATTAAGGTATTGGGAGATTATCATACCCATACAATTTTTAGTAGTGGCTTTAAAAAGAAAGGTACCCATGCCATAGGCACAATAGAAGACAATGCGAAGGTTGCATTAAGCAAAGGATTGAAAACATTGGTAATAAGCGAACATGGCCCTGGTCACTATCTATACGGTGTTAGAGATAAGAATATTCCACTAATGAAAGAAGAAATAAAAAGACTAAATGAGTACTATGTTCCAAAGGGATTAAGGATTTTATTAGGTGTTGAAGCCAATTTAGTTGGAATAGATGGTGTCCTTGATGTTGATGAAAAGTTTATTAGTCAAATAGATATTCTATTGACTGGATATCATTATGGCGCAATGCCAAAATCTATTAGAGATGGATTAGGTCTTTATGTTTACAATCCAATATCAAAAGTAATTAAAATAAATGAAGAAAAAGTTATAGAAATGAATACAAGGGCATATTTAAAAGCTATGGACAATTATAAAATAGATATAATTACCCATCCAGGCTCTAAGGCAAAGGTCAATATTGTTGAGGTAGCCAAGAAGGCAAAAAGAGTTGGTACTGCCCTTGAGATTAGTGCAAAGCATAGTGAGCTTTCTGTTAAAAGTTTAAATTTACTTAAAGATATAGAAGTAGAGTATTATATAAATAGTGATGCCCATAGACCAGAGGATGTGGGTAATATTGAAAAAGGCATATTAAAAGCCAAGGAAGCAAAGGTACCATTTGAGAGAATTAAAAATATAATAGTAGAGGGTGAGTAGATGAAATTTCTTGTTATAACGGGTATGTCTGGTGCTGGTAAGTCCCAGGCAATGAAAGTGATGGAAGATATGGGGTATTATTGTATGGATAATCTACCACCTGCCTTACTTTCAAAATTCGCTGAATTATGTAGAGAATCTATAAAACCTATAGATAAGGTAGCTGTAGTGGTAGACATTAGAGGTGGGGAGTTTTTTCACCATCTATTCGAAAGTTTAAATGAGTTATCTAGTAATGGGATAAGCTATAAGATATTATTTTTAGATGCCTCAGATAATGTATTGATAAAGAGATATAAGGAACTCCGAAGACCACACCCCTTGACACCTGATGGAAGCTTAATCAATGGAATAACAAAAGAACGTGAATTGTTGCATGATGTAAAAGAAAGAGCTGACTATATCATTGATACGTCGAAATTAACCTTGGGAATGTTTAGAGAGGAAATATCAAAGTTATTTTTAGAGGGTGGAGAAAAACGAAATATCACTATATCCATAACATCCTTTGGATTTAAGCATGGAATTCTATTAGATGGGGATTTAATATTTGATGTAAGATTTCTGCCAAATCCATACTATATTCCTGAATTGAAAGAGTACTCAGGTGAAACTGAAGGTGTTAAGGAATATGTATTTAAATGGCAGCAAACAAATATTTTTATTTCAAAGGTGATTGAAATGTTAGAGTTTCTAATTCCTTATTACGTGGAAGAAGGAAAAACTCAGTTGGTAGTTGGTATAGGCTGTACTGGCGGATTCCACCGTTCTGTTGCAATAGCTAATAGAATAGGAGAAATTCTTATAACAAATGGACATAGAACTATAATTAGTCATAGAGATAGAGACTTAAAGGGGAAGATATAATGAGTAGTATTGGAGAGATAAAAGGTCCTAATGTTGTTGTAATAGGTGGAGGAACAGGCTTATCGATTTTACTCAGGGGATTAAAGGAATTTACTCAAAATATTACTGCAATAGTTACTGTAGCAGACGATGGGGGTGGATCAGGCATTCTAAGAGAAGACTTAGGAATGTTGCCACCAGGAGATATCAGAGCCTGCATACTTGCATTGGCAAATACAGAACCGACTATGGAAAAATTACTTCAGTTCAGATTTAAAAACGGTATGTTAAAGGGACAAAGTTTTGGAAATTTATTTATAGCAGCTATGAACGAAATATATGGAAGCTTCGAGATGGCTGTTAAAGAAACTAGCAATGTATTGTCAATTACTGGTAAGGTCCTTCCAATGACATTGGATAATGTAAATCTATATGCTGAATTGGAAAATGGAATGATAATTGAAGGAGAATCCAATATACCTGAAGAAGTTAAAAAAACAGGAAGTAAAATAAAAAGGGTTTTTATAGATTCTAAAGGTTCCTATCCTTTAGAAGATGCAATTGATGCAATAAATAACGCTGATTTAATAGTTTTAGGGCCAGGTAGTCTATATACCTCAGTTATACCAAATCTTTTGGTAAACAATATGGTGGAAAAAATATATAATGCAACAGCACCAAAGGTTTATATTTGCAATGTAATGACTCAACCGGGTGAAACTGATAATTATGGTATGCTGGAACACGTTCAGGCAATCCTTGACCATAGTAGAGAGGATTTACTGGATTATGTAATAGTTAATACGGAAGAAATACCAGAAGAAACCCTAGAAAAATATATTACAGATGGGTCTAGACCAGTAGTAACAAAGGAAGAAGATGAGATCATTTTAAGAAATAAAAATATAGTTCTTATTTCTGACAATCTAATAGATATAAAGAAGGACTATATTCGTCATGATAATATAGAATTAAGTAAATTGTTGATTGATATTGCAAACTCTAAATCAACAGCTATGTAGGGGAAGGCTTCCACGCCTTCCCGTTTCATGTTGCCCATATATCTTAGTATTGTAGAAACATTTTTCTTATGTTAAAATTGATATGAAAGGAGTGGAAATAAATGTATTTAAATTTATTATCAAATTTCTTCACATGACAAGGGACTAATACTTCATGGCATGGAGATAGTTTTTAATATTGTTATCTTTTCATAAGGCTTTTCCAATAATCAGATCTTATTATGTTTATTAAGTTCTTAGATATGAGAATTAAATGGTCTTTGTTAAAGATAACAAAATATGCCAATATATCAAGGGCTTAATCTAATACTATAAACGAAAAATTCCAATTTATATAATTTAAAATATATTTCTTGCCTAATTTACTTAGGTTTATTTGTGGTGTTTATGATTAAGCACATTAAACAAAACTAATATTTATTAAAAAGGGGATTGATTATGAAAAAAAGAGCTTTATTAATCATATTGCTTATTTTTAGTATGGTAATTTATACAGGTTGTTCAAATAAAAACGAAGAAGTAACCAAAGACGTAGGTACAGGAAATGTAGAAGAAACAAAAGAGGATAAATACGACTTTAAAGGGAGAACCATGAATGTAGTTACTACATCTGAAAAATATGTAGAATTATTTGATGCTTTTTCAAAAGAAGTAAATGCTAAAGTTGAATTTTTATCTATGAGTAGTGGGGAAGTTATTGCCAAAATTCAGGCAGAAGGTGGCCAGCCTATGGCAGATTTATGGTTTGGTGGTGGAATAGATGCTTTTATGGCTGCTAAGACTTTAGGATTGCTTGAGCAATATGTACCAAAGGAAGTAGATAAAATAGATCAACGTTTTATAGATAGTGATAATTACTGGGTTTCTAAAGGTCTAACAGTTGTTGGATTTTTAGTAAATGAAGAATTATTACAAGAAAAAAACTTAGAAGTGCCTACAACTTGGGCTGAACTTTCAGACCCTAAATATAAGGATGAAATAATAATGGCAAATCCAGCTATATCAGGCACTAACTATGGTGCTGTAAAGGGTATTCTAGATATGATGGGAGAAGAAAAAGGTTGGGAATACCTTAAAAAATTAAATGATAATATACCTTTCTATGGCAAAAGGGGAAAAGACCCTGAAGAGAAGACAGTAGCAGGAGAATTTGCCATAGGTATCATACCTGCAGATAAAGGTTCATTTGACGTAGCAGTGAAGAATAATCTAAAAGTAATCTATCCAGAAGATGGTATTCCATGGGTACCAGAAGGAGTAGCAATTTTCAAAGGCGGAGAAGGAGTAGATATAGCAAAAGCTTTCATAGATTTTATGTTAAGGGATGAAAATCAAAAAATACTTGCAGAATTAGACGGAAAAGATAGTGCCCAAATGATAAAAGCAGGAATAGAAGGATATGATTTAGGTTTACCAAAGGATAAATTAATAGAACAAGACATTTCTACCTTTGGTACTATGAGAGAAAGTATATTAACTAGATGGGAAGAATTGACTAAAGGAAAATAATATAGGTGATATTGAATGGGTATAAAGAAAAAGGCTTTAGATATAATGGATTTAATACTAAAAGTATGTATTGTTATTTTGATTTTAGTCTTTATCTTATACCCTTTTGTATCAGTATTTAGTAAAGCTTTATATAGAGATGGGCAAATTAATATTTCAGAATTTTCATTTTTAAAGGACGAACTTTATTTAGTTAAAAACTCATTAATTTCTGCAAATATTACAGCTTTGCTATCCACTATATTTGCATTGTCCTTAGGGCTTATGACATTTTTCATTACGGAAAAACAAAAGAAAATTATAATGTTTATATTGCTTCTTACTATGGTTTCACCGCCATTTATAGGGTCTTTAACCTATATAGAATTGTTTGGAAGAAATGGATTCATTACTAAAGGAATCTTGAATTTATCGATAAATCCCTATGGTTTATGGGGCATAGTATCTGTACAAACTTTGGGTTTTACATCACTAAATGCAGTATTACTAATAGGATACTTAGATTCCTTCGATAATACTATGATAGAATCTGCCAGATCTTTAAAAGCTGATACTACTAGTATTCTACTAGATATAATAATTCCGATTATGAAACCAGCCATAGCTGTAAGTTATTTATTAAGTTTTATTAGATCCATGGCAGATTTTTCAAGCCCCATGATAATAGGAGGGGCATTCAACACTTTAGCAACAGAATCTTATTTATCTATTATAGCGAAGGGAAATTCTACTAGGGCATCTGCAATGTCAGTAATACTTTTTATTCCCTCGGTAATAATTTTTATGATATATAATTACTTTTCAAAACAACAGCAAAGTGCTTCCAAAACCTTAAGAGAAACCAAGGGAGTGTTAAGAAAGAATGGCTTATATCATTTAATAAAGATTTTAGGCTTATCTTTTATTTTATGGCTAATAATTCAGTACTTAGCAATTTTCATATCAGCTTTTACAGATAAATATAGGGGAGAGACTTATCTTACCATAAACAATGTGTTAGATAGTATTCCTTACATAAAAGATAGCTTCATAAGGAGTATAGTATATTCTATAATTGCAGGAGTATTTTCAAGCTTAATAGGCTTGATACTATCATATTATTCTTATATTAGAAATAATGGATATATGAAGGTATTAGACTTTATTTCAAATATGCCCTACATAGTACCAGGAACTTTTTTTGGACTTGGATATATTTTTGCATTCAATGGAAGACCACTAAAATTAACAGGAACGGCAACTATAGTTATACTAAATTTACTTTTTAGGCAACTACCTATGTCTATTAGGACAATACAAAATAGTATGACTCAAATAGAAAAATCAACTTTAAACTCAGCAAAAGATCTAGGGGCTCACAACTTATATATTTTAAAGGATATAGTATTTCCTATGAGTTATTCAGGATTATTTCTATCTTTTACTAATACATTCATATCTTCAATGACCACCATAGGATCAATAATATTTTTAGTGTATCCAAGTAAAAAACTGGCAACATTAGTATTATTTGATTTAGTATCCAGTGGAAAATATAAAATAGCTTCAGTACTTTCTTGTATTATAATTATAATATGTTTGTCTGTTAGCTTAGTATCTTATAGAATATTTAATAGGAGTAGTAAAGATGTTTCTTGAAATTAAAAATCTAACAAAAAAGTATAATGATATGGAAGCTTTAAGGGATGTTTCTTTTTCTGCAAAGGAAAAGGAAATAATCTGTATTCTCGGACCTTCAGGCTGTGGGAAAACTACAGTACTTCAATCTATAGGCGGATTTATTGCAATAGATAATGGTGAAATTCTATTGGATGGTAGAAATATAGAGAATATTGGTCCGGAAGATAGGGCAACAGCCACAGTATTTCAGTCCTATGGATTATTTCCTCATAAGACTGTCATAGAAAATATAATATATGGGCTAAAATTTAGAAAATATAAGAGAAAAGATGCCTTAATAGAAGGCAAAAAGATGCTTGAAGTTTTAAACTTGAAAGGTTACGAAAACAAGAAGGTAACAGAATTGTCAGGTGGAGAGCAGCAACGGGTGGCTTTAGGCCGTGCTTTA
Source organism: Tissierellaceae bacterium (assembly GCA_033809995.1). Classification (GTDB taxonomy): domain Bacteria; phylum Bacillota; class Clostridia; order Tissierellales; family Tissierellaceae; genus Paratissierella. Next base: position 26,578 of record JAPXKQ010000022.1, on the reverse strand, counting down.
ATAGTTAAACCTAAATTACTATTATTAGATGAACCCTTTTCAAATCTAGATACAAAACTTAGGGTTACTATGCGGGAAGAGCTTCTTAGAATAAGAGATGTTTTCAATATTACGATGATATTTGTAACCCATGATCAAGAAGATGCATTTTCAATAGCTGATAGAATAATCTTAATGAATAAAGGAAGAATTGAACAAATGGATACGGCAAGGAATATATACTTAAACCCCAAAACTGAGTTTGCTCTTAACTTCTTAGGAGCAGCTAATATAGAGAATGGATCATATATAAGACCAGAATCTATTAATATAAGTAAAGATGGAGAAGAAGCCATTGTGGTAGAAAAGATATTTAAAGGTTCTTATATGGAGTATATTATAGAATATAAAAGTAAGAAATATACAATGATTAGGCTCAATAACGAAGAGGAATTTAAAATAGGTGATAAAATATATATAGAAATGGAAAAGAGGGAAATATGAAAGTATTACATGTAATAGCACAATTGCCATCAAAGACAGGGTCAGGGGTATATTACTCTAATATGATAGAAGGTTTTAAAAAATATAATTACCAGCAAAAAGCCATTTTTGGATATCAAGATGAATATCTTTGGAATATTTTAGATGATGAATATCAATATCCTGTAGTTTTTAAAAGTGAAGAATTGCCATTTCCCTTAGTTGGAATGAGTGATGTTATGCCTTATGAAAACACATTATATTCATCTATGACTGAGGAAATGGTGGATATTTGGAAAGAAGCCTTTAGAAAAAGATTAGAAAAAGCAAAGAAAGATTTTAAACCAGATATTATATTTTCACATCACCTTTGGATTTTGACATCTTTAGTTAGAGAAGTATTTCCGGATACAAAAATCATAGGTTTGTGTCATAATACAGACCTAAGACAAGCAAAAATGAATCCAAATCTTAAAGAAAAATATGTAGATAAAATACATGAGCTAGACTATATATTTTCGGCATCTGAACAGCAAAAGGATGAAATAGTTAAAATATATGGCATAGACAGAGATAAGATAATTGCAGTAGGAGGAGGATTTAATCAAAATATTTTCTATCCTCCAAAACAAAAGACTTATTCTGATAAAATCAGACTTGTATTCTGTGCGAAAATAGACCCATCAAAAGGAATTTATGAACTTATAGAGGTTTATAAATCTTTAGGGCTAGATAATTTAACTTTAGATATTATAGGAAGTCCTGATGAAGAAAACAAAAATAAAATAGAAGATTATATTAAAGATGATAGTACTATAAGAGTATATAATGTAAAAGATCAGGTAGCTTTAGGAGATGAGTTAAGGGAAAAAGATATATTTATCATGCCTTCTTACTATGAAGGTTTAGGTCTTATGGCTATAGAGAGTTTAGCCTGTGGACTGTATGTAGTGACTACAGAAATAGAAGCATTAATGGCATTTTTAGGAGAAGAAATAACAGACTCTGGTATAATTAAATATGTTCCACTTCCTAGAATATATGATATAGATAAACCAGTTAAAGAAGATTTACCAGAATTTAAAGAAAACCTAAAGAAGGCTATATTGACTCAAGTTGGAAAAGTAAGAGAGAAGAGAGAATTCCACAAAGAAATGGAAGATAAAATAAGGGCTTTTTCTTGGGAAGGATTAGTTGATAATATGAATAATATTATTAACTCTATACTTTAGATGTAAGGGAAAGCTTTCTGCTTTCCCTTTTCTAATGGTTATTTACAAATTACTTTTATTTACCCAATAAATAAGCTATTCCCAATTTTATTGTATTTTCAATAGCATCTCTATGAGTTCTTTCAAAGGAATGAGATGCATCCACACCTGGTCCTATTAATCCAACTTTGAAATCATGTCCAGCTCTTAAAGCCGCAGAGCCATCTGAGCCATAGTATGGATAAATATCAATTTTATAATTTAGATTATTTTCTTTGGCTAAATCAATCAATCTTTTTCTTAATTCATAGTCATAAGGTCCAGAACTATCCTTTGCACAAATAGTAACTGAAAACTCATCAGAGGTTTGTCCTTCACCAGGTGCAGCCATATCAACAGCAATAAATTCAAAGGTTTTCTCTGGAATAGATGCTGCCGCACCATGACCAACCTCTTCATAATTGCTAATGAAAAAGTTTGTAGTATATTCAGGTTTTGCATTATTATCCACTAAGTATTTTGCAATACTCAATAAAGCTACAACACCAGCTTTATCATCTAGGTGACGAGACTTAATAAATCCCGACTTTGTAAAAAAAGTTCTAGGGTCAAATGAAACAAAATCCCCCACATTGATTCCAAGCTTTTCTACATCTTCAGCATTATTTACTACCTCATCAATTCTTACTTCCATATTTGCCATATTTCTTTCAACATTTTTAGTTTCTTCTCCATGAACATGTGAGGATGCTTTTGTAGTCATTATAGTACCTGTATAAGTATTACCTTCTAATGTTTCTATTTCTACATGTTCTCCTTCGATGGTGTTCCAAACATATCCGCCCAATTGAGTAATTTTTAATCTGCCATTGCCTTTAATTTCCTTTACCATACCACCTAATGTATCAACATGACCTGATAGGGTAATTTCTTTATCCTTATTTTTACCTTCAATTGTGGCAATAAGGGCACCCTTCTTATTTCTACTAGTAACAATTCCCAAGGACTTAAATTCATTTTCCACGAATTGAATGGCTTTTTCTGTATTTCCAGTAGGACTTGGAGTTTTTAATAAGACTTCTAGTTTTTCTAAAACATAATCCATTGATATAACCATTTACAATACCCCCTTTTGATATTTATACGTTTATTATACCACCATAAACATACGCATAATATATTATTTCTTTATTTTCTTTATTAGCATTAAAATTAGCATTAAAATCCTTCAAAAGTATTGACAAATATAGTATAATAGAAACAATATTCTAATTACGATTTATCAGGAGTTGGTAAAGATGGAAGAGATAAGCTCTGGAGGTGTAGTAGTATTTGGAAATACTATTTTATTATTAAAGAAATATAATGGAGATTGGGTACTGCCTAAAGGACGCTTAGAAAAAGGTGAAAATATTAAAAAAGCAGCACTCCGTGAAGTACTAGAAGAATCTGGAGTTAAAGGTGAAATTATCGATTACTTAGGCTCAGTACATTATAACTATAAGAATTTAAAAGAAGATGAGCTGGTATCAAAAACTGTTCATTGGTATTTGATGAAAAGCAATACTATGGATTGCACACCTCAAAGGAAGGAAGGGTTTATAGATGCCATGTTTGTGCATATAGATAAAGCAAAGGATTTAGTTCGATATGCTGATGAAAGAAAAATAATTGTTAAAGGTATTGAGTTAATAAAAAAAGCCTCTATTGAATTATAATTAAATTAATGAAGCTTTTTATGAAACTCATAAACGGAAAGTCCTTAGAATAATAAAAACTGAATTGTAGAACTTTCCTATTCGTTATAAAATGAGGTGATATTATGTCCTTCTCTTCAACAGCCAAAAATGAATTATCAAGAATACCAATTACAGATAGTTGTTGCGCATTGGCTGAATTAGCAGCTATGGTAAGGATGAATGGTACGATACAGATATCAGGTAGGAGTAAGATAAATCTAAAATTTAATACTGAAAATGCCGCAATAGCTAGAAGGATTTTTTCCATTTTAAAAATGATTTACAATACCGATGTTGAAGTCATGGTAAGAAGAAACAGACAATTAAAAAAGAATAATAATTACTTAATAGTTGTAAATGATAAGGATATATCTAATAGAATATTACAAGATATTGGATTTATTGATGAAAATAATTTAAGCATTTTTAAACCATATTATAAGGTTCCAGAAAAATTAATTGAGAAAAGATGTTGCAAACGTTCTTATATAAGGGGTGCCTTCCTTGGGGGAGGATCCATAAGCAATCCTGAAAAAACATATCATTTAGAATTTGTAACAAACAATGAGGAACATGCCATGGACTTGTTAAATATAATTAATTCTTTTGATTTAAATTCAAAAATAGTTACTAGAAAAGATAATTTTGTAGTATATTTAAAAGAAGGAGAACAAATAGTTGATTTATTAAATATTATTGGCGCTCATCAAGCATTGTTAAAGTTAGAGGATATAAGGGTATTAAAGGATGTAAGAAATAACATCAACAGAATTGTCAATTGTGAAACTGCAAATTTAAGCAAGACTATAGATGCTTCATTAAGGCAAATAGAAAGCATTGAGACCATTAGGAAGAAGATGGGATTAAATAAATTGCCCAAAAACTTAAGAGAAATAGCAGAAGTAAGGTTAGAAAATACGGAAGCAAGCCTTAAAGAGATAGGAATGATGTTGGATCCACCAGTTGGAAAGTCTGGTGTAAATCATCGATTCAAAAAATTAGAGGAAATAGCCGATGGATTGAAAGGGGAGAATTAATTATGGAGAGAATAACCTTAAAACTTACCAACCCAGAAGGATTACACGCAAGACCAGCTGCTTTATTTGTTCAAATTGCTAACAAATTTTCAAGTGATTTAGAAATCGAAGCTAATGGCAAAAGAGTAAATGGTAAGAGTATAATCGGGATTATGTCTTTAGGCGCTTTTCAAGGTGAAGATATTACTTTGATAGCAAAAGGTCATGATGAAAAGGAATTGATTGCAGAATTAGAGAAGTTATTTAACAATGATTTTAAGTTGGTTTAAAAACGGAGGAATGATGAAAAGTATAATTGTTACAAACAATACCCTTGTATATGAAAAATACAAGGATAGAATAGAAGTTGTCTATCTAGAAGGTATGGATTACTTAAATGTTCTTTATTATGTAAGGGATAGGCTCCATGAAGGACATAAGTTGTTAACGCATCCATTGTCAGGGAGTGTAAAACCAAATGAAACTCCGTACAAGAGTATAATTATATCCAAGGGTAAGGAAAATCTAGATGAAGAAGGGTTGACTATACTTGAAGAAAGTATATTGACAACAAAGAAGTTTCTTGAAAATAAGAATACACCTAACTGGACCAAAAGGGTTCTAGATGATTTTATGACTATAGATTTATCTCTCATGGAAAATGTAATCGATATATTAGGACATTAAAATACAATAGTCAATTGATAATTTGTTTAGTGAAAAGTTAGAGATCCCTCGACTTCGCTCGGGATGATGCTTTCAGCGTAATTGTTGTCATCTTGGGCACCGTTGAGGAATCTCCTATTTTTTTGTGCATTTTTTTGTGAACTGTGAATTGTGAATTCAATCAATTATATGATAGAATAAAAATAACGAAACAAATATAAAAGGGGAAAGTGCAATGACTATAGAAAAATTTGTTCATCTACATGTGCATACTGAATATAGTCTTTTGGATGGTTCCATAAGGATAAAGGATTTAGTCAAAAGGACGAAAGAATTGGGCATGGAGGCAGTGGCTATAACAGATCATGGTTCTATGTTTGGAGTTGTAGGGTTTTATAAAGAAGCAAAAAAACAGGGTGTTAAGCCAATAATAGGTTCAGAAGTGTATGTTGCAATAAATAAATATACAGAAAAAGAGCAAAAGGACAAAAACCAATACCATCTTGTTTTATTGGCTGAAAACAATATAGGTTATCAAAATCTTATGAAAATAGTTTCAGAAGGTTATGTAAATGGCTTTTACTATAAACCTAGGGTAGACCATGATATCTTGAGAAAATATAGTGAGGGTATCATCTGTTTATCTGCTTGTTTAGGTGGAGAGGTTCAGCAACATATATTAAATAATAATATCCCAAAGGCCATAGAAGTAGCATCCATATACAAGGATATTTTTGGAAGGGATAATTTCTTCTTAGAATTACAAAATCATGGATTACAAGAACAGATTAATGTAAATAATGTTTTAATAGATATTAGCAATAAATTGGACATACCTCTTATAGCAACTAATGATGTCCACTATTTAAAAAAAGAAGATTCCATAGTACATGATGTTTTACTATGTATCCAAACAGGTAAAACAATAGATGAAAATGATAGGATGAAATTCCCAAATGACGAGTTTTATTTAAAATCTCCAGAGGAAATGGAAAGCTTATTCAAAAATCAAAGTAAAGCCCTAGAAAATACCGTCTGGATAGGGAATAGATGCAATGTGGAATTGGATTTTGATACATTACACTTACCTGAATATAAGGTGCCAGATGGGTATACAAATGTAGAATATCTTAAGCTTTTAAGCTTAAATGGTATAGAGAAACGATATGGAAAAATTACCAAGGAAATAAAGGATAGATTTGAATTCGAATTTAATACAATCGTAAATATGGGATATACTGATTACTTCCTAATTGTTTGGGATTTTATAAAATTCGCTAAGGATAATGATATTATGGTGGGACCTGGAAGAGGTTCCGCTGCAGGTAGTATAATATCATATGGCCTTGGAATTATAGATATAGACCCATTAGAATATGGCTTATTATTTGAAAGATTTTTAAATCCTGAAAGAATAACAATGCCAGATATTGATATAGACTTCTGTTATGAAAGAAGAGAAGAAGTTATCCATTATGTTGTTGAAAAATATGGTCTTGATAGGGTTGCCCAAATTGCTACCTTTGGAACTATGGCAGCAAGGGGAGCTATTAGAGATGTTGGTAGAGCTATTAATATGCCCTATGGGCAAGTTGATTATATAGCAAAACAAATTCCAAATGAAATGGGAATAAATATAAGTAAGGCTTTGGAAATAAGCAAAATACTAAAGGATGAATATGATAATAATGAAGAGGTAAAGCACTTAATCGACTTAGCAATAGCAGTAGAAGGATTGCCTAGACATACTTCAACTCATGCTGCAGGTGTTGTTATTTCAAAGGACCCATTAACCAATTACACACCACTTCTAAGAAATAACGATATTATTGCTACACAGTACAATATGATAGAATTAGAAGAATTAGGGCTACTTAAGATGGATTTTCTAGGCTTAAGGACATTGACTGTAATTAGAGATGCAGTTAATTTGATAGAGATAAATCATGGAATTAAGATTGATTTTAATAATATGAGTTACGATGATCCAAAGGTACTAGAGATGTTTGCAAAAGCTGAAACATTAGGGATATTTCAATTTGAAAGTCCGGGAATGCGAGCTTTCTTAAAAGAGTTGAAACCTAATGTATTTGAGAACTTAATTGCTGCAAATTCACTATTTAGACCTGGACCTATGAATCAGATACCTACCTTTGTGGAGTGTAAGCATGATCCTAGCAAAATAAAATATCTTCACCCGAAATTAGAACCTATACTCAACGTCACCTATGGATGTATAGTCTATCAAGAACAGGTAATGCAAATAGTTAGGGATATTGGCGGATATTCCATGGGTAGGGCAGATTTAGTTCGTAGGGCAATGGGCAAAAAGAAAATGGATGTAATGGAACAAGAAAGACAGAATTTTATTTATGGTCAGGAAGACGAAGAAGGTAATGTAATATTAACAGGAGCAATTAGAAATGGTGTTGACGAAAAGTCAGCTTCAAAGATATTTGATTTGATGATTGATTTTGCAAACTATGCTTTCAACAAGTCTCATTCCGCTGCTTATGCAGTGGTAGCATATAGAACAGGATGGCTAAAATACTATTATCCTGTAGAATTTATGGCAGCTTTAATATCATCTATTATGAATAGTACTACATCTGTCTCTTTATATATTCAAGAATGTAAAAGATTAGGTATAGAGGTATTGCCCCCAGACATAAATGAATCCTATGGCAAATTTACTGTAACAGACAATAAGATACAATTTGGTCTTAGTGCGGTCAAGAATGTTGGAGAGGGGTTTATTAAGGTAATCGTAAATGCAAGGAACGACGGCCCTTTTAAAAGTTTCACAGATTTCGTTGAGAGAATAGTTAAGATTGATTCTACAGTTATAAACAAAAGAGCTATAGAGAGCTTGATAAAATGTGGTGCTATGGACTCATTGGGAGCAAATAGGGCTCAGCTATTATCCATTTTTGAACGAACAATAGATGGAATAAATGCTGATATGAAGAGAAATATAGAAGGGCAGTTTTCATTATTTGACGATGCCCAGGAAACATATCATATGGATAATTTACCTGATTTAAAGGAGTTTCCACAAAAAATCCTTCTTGATATGGAAAAAGAAATGCTTGGTATCTATGTATCAGGACATCCTTTGGAGCCATATGAGAAAGAATTAAAAATAGTATCAACAATAACAACATCAGATTTAGCAGATAACTTAGATGAGATATCATTAGAAACTAATTTAATAAGGGATGGACAAAAGGTCACAATTGGTGGGATAATTGTTGAGAAGAAAAATAAAATTACTAAAAATAATAATATGATGGCATTTATTACTTTAGAAGATCTATATGGTTCTATCGAATGTATTGTATTTCCTACCACTTATGACAGATACAACAAGCTAATTATAGAAGATGAAGTAGTTGTTGTTGAGGGTAGATTGTCAGTTTCAGAGGTAGAAGAACCTAAGATTATTTGTGAAAAAATATCCCCACTAAATAAGTATAAATTGGATAAAATTTATATAAAAATTGCAATGAACAGTAGAATAGATATCTTAAATGATATTAAAAAAGTCTTAGGAAAATATTCAGGGGACACACCAGTGTATTTATTTTTGGAGAAACAAAATAAAACTGTAATAGCAGATAGATCTCTTTGGATTAAATTGGACGATAAAGTTATCAATGAGTTAAAAGTTTTAATTGGAAACGATAATGTCAAAACTTGTTGAAAAAACTTAAAAATATTTATACCATATGATATAATATTGATAGATATTTCAAGGGGGATAAACAATGTGGACGACTGTTTATGTAGCTTCAGGAGAGGATTGGGCAATTGAGATTGAGAATAAATTAATTGCTGAAGGATTCCTTGTAAAGAAAAAGCTTATTTCACTTGGAGATGGAGAAGAACTTTATGAGATTCTAGCACCTAATTTTGAGGCATCTGATGTCCAAACTACATTAATTGAATTAGGGATAATATGATAAGGGGGAAATTATGAAAACTATTGGTGTATTGACAAGTGGTGGAGACGCCCCAGGAATGAATGCTGCTATTAGAGGAGTAATAAGGACAGGCGTTTTTAACAATATAAGGATGATGGGTATTAGACAAGGATTTAATGGTCTAATTACTGGTGATATTGATGATATGGATATTTCATCAGTTTCTGATATTATACAAAGAGGTGGAACAGTATTAAAAACTGCACGCTGTGATGAGTTTAAAACAGAAGAAGGTCAGCAAAAAGCCTTAAATGTTTTAGATGTTTTTAATATTGATGGTCTTATCGTATTGGGTGGTGATGGAACCCTTAGAGGTGCAAAGGTATTAGCAGATAAAGGTATACCAACTATTGGAATTCCTTGTACTATAGACAATGATTTGGGTTATACTGATTATTCTATAGGATTTTATACTGCAGTTGAAACAGTTGTTGATGCTATAAGTAAAATTAGAGATACATCATATTCCCATGGAAGGTCAAATATTGTTGAAGTAATGGGTAGACATTGTGGTGATATTGCATTGTACTCTGGGTTAGCTGGAGGAGTAGAAAGTATATTAATCCCGGAAGTACCATTTGATATAGATGAGATATGTAAAAAAGCATTGCAAGGTAAAAATAGAGGGAAACTACACAATATCATAGTATTGGCTGAAGGTGTAGGCAATGCTTATGATGTGGCAAAACAAATATATGATAAAACTGGAATAGAAACCAGGGTAACAGTTTTAGGACATATCCAAAGAGGAGGTACACCTGTGCCATTTGACAGAATTCTTGCTAGTGAAATGGGAAAAATTGCTGTTGAACTCTTATTAGAAAATAAAACAGGTAGGGCATTAGGAATAAAATGCAATGATATTTTTGACATGGATATAAGTGAAGCATTGGCAGTAAAAAAGCAATTTGACATTAATAGATATAACACAGCAAAAGTGTTATCTATTTAGGAGGATGAATATATGAAGAAAACGAAAATAGTTTGTACAATCGGTCCAGCTTCCGAATCAGAAGAGGTTCTAAGACAGTTATTTGAAAATGGACTTAATGTATGTAGATTAAATTTCTCCCATGGAAGCCATGAAGAGCATAAGAAAAGAATAGACACTATAAAAAAAGTTAGAGAAGAAATGAATTTACCTATAGGGATTATGTTGGATACTAAAGGTCCTGAGATTAGACTAGGGGATTTCAAAGATGGAATTATTGAATTAGAGCAGGGAGATATATTTACACTTACCTCAAGGGATATTTTAGGAGATAAATCAATCGTCTATGTATCTTACGAGGGATTGCCTAATGATGTTGGTCCAAATGATAGAATATTAATAGATGATGGATTAGTGGAATTAAATGTACTAGAAGTAATTGATGGTACTGATATTAGATGTGAAGCGTTAAATGGTGGAATTTTAAAAAACCATAAGGGAGTAAACGTACCCAATGTTAAAATTAATTTACCAGCAGTAACAAAGAAAGATATTGACGATATTCTATTCGGCATTGAAAACGGTATTGATTTTATAGCTGCTTCTTTTATAAGAAAAGCAGACGACGTAACTGAAATAAGAAGAATATTGGAAGAAAATAATGGGCAAAGCATTGAAATAATTTCTAAGATCGAAAATCAAGAAGGCGTAGATAATATTGATGAAATAATTGCGGTTTCAGATGGGATAATGGTTGCTAGGGGAGATTTAGGTGTTGAAATTCAAACAGAAGAAATTCCACTAGTGCAAAAAGAATTAATTAAGAAATGTAATATTGCTGGAAAACCTGTAATCACCGCAACCCAAATGTTGGATTCTATGATTAGAAATCCTAGACCAACTAGAGCTGAGGTAACTGACGTAGCAAATGCAATATTTGATGGAACAAGTGCTATTATGTTGTCAGGTGAAACAGCGGCAGGTAAATATCCTTTGGAATCTGTGAAAACCATGTATAATATTGCAGTAACTACTGAGAATTCATTGAATTATCCAGAGCTATTAAGAGCTAAATCGATGCAGCATGAACTTACAACAACAAATGCTATTGGAAAGGCAACTTGTACAACTGCACAGGATTTAGAAGCTGCGGCAATAATAACAGCCACTTCATCTGGCTATACATCAAAGGCCATATCTAAATTTAAACCTAAAGCTCCAATAATAGCTGCTACTCCTAAAGATACAGTTAGAAGAAAGCTAAGTTTAGTATGGGGGGTATATCCAGTTTTAGCATCGGAGAGTACTACAACAGATGAAGTTATAGAATTCTCTATTATTTCGGCTATGGATCATGGATATGTTAAAGAAGGGGATTTGGTTGTGATTACAGCAGGTATCCCAGTAGGGTTGTCAGGCTCTACAAATCTAATTAAAGTTCATACAATAGGCAAAGTCTTGATAACTGGTACAGGAATTGGTAATAAAGTAGGGACAGGAAGAATATGTATAGCTAATACAGAAGAAGAACTATTGGCTAAATTTGAGGATAATGATATCATCGTAAGTTCATATACTGATAGGGATATGGTTAAATTTATGGAAAGAGCTTCTGCATTTATTATAGAGCAAGGAGGACTAACATCCCATGGGGCTATTGTTGGATTAAACTTAGAAAAACCAACTATAGTAGGTGCTTATAATGCTACAAAACTACTTAAAGATGGAGATATAGTTACAGTAGATAGCTCAACAGGTCAGGTATACAAAGGAGAAGCAAGAGTACTATAGACAATTCACAATGCACAATGTACAGTTCACAATTAGTGAAAAGTGAATAGGGAATAACGGAAAAGATGGGAGATTCTTCGCAGGTCCAGAATGGCTAATTGCAGTGAATTATGGTGAAAGACAGTAAATTACTGCTAGTGTCATCCTGAGACGGACAGTATAATCACTGCTAACGAAGGATCTCCTCTTTCAATTGTGAATTGTGAACTGTGATTTGTGAATTGATTTGAGGAATCTCCTCTTTTGTCCAGCGTAGCTGTCATTCTGAACGATAGTGAAGAATCCCATATAAGTTCAGATTTCGCTATCGTTGGAACATGCAATAAATTAGGGCTTTAATATTTCATTGTGTACTACTCATTCATAATTAATCATTTTGTCTTATCTTTTAATTGTGAATTGTGAACTGTGCATTGTGAATTGAATTTAATAATAAAATAAGGGTGAAAAAATGAATAAACAAGATAAAACAGAACTAATATTAAAGGGTGATATATACAAAGCCCTTATAAGTCTTTCCATCCCAATTATGATCAATAGTATAATACAAACATTATATAATTTAGTAGATGGAATCTGGGTTAGTAAAATATCATCCGTACATTTTGCCGCCACATCTTTTGTATGGCCAATTAATTTCCTATTTATAGCTATAGGGCTAGGAATATCTATTGCAGGTACATCCCTTTTATCTCAATTGGTGGGAGCAGGTAAAATAAAAGATGCAAAAGAATATAGCAATCAATTGGTTGTTATTTCTATTATTTTAGGCGTAATATTTACTATAATGGGAGTGTTTACCAGTCCCTATATCATCAAAGCAATGGGTGCGGAAGGGGAATTTGCTGAATTAGCAAATATCTATTTAAGAATTACATTTTTTGATTTACCTTTCTTATTTTTATTTTTCAATATTAACTCAACTATGAATGCACAAGGAAATACCCTTACACCTACTATATTAAGTGGTATTGCAGCTATATTAAATGTAATCTTAGATCCTATATTTATCTTTACATTTAATATGGGAATAGCAGGTGCTGCATGGGCTACAGTGCTTTCTAGAGTTTTATGTGCCCTATATGGAATGAAATTAATTTTTAGTGATAATAACAAAATAAAGCCTAATTTTAGAGGTTTTAAATTTAATAATAAGATAATAAAGGAATTAGCAAGAGTAGGTCTTCCTGCATCTATAGGTCAGATAGGTGCGTCTGTTGGATTTATGTTTTTAAATGGTTTTATCGTATCCTATGGTACAGCAACGATGGCTGCTTTTGGAATGGTAAATAGAGTTTCTAACTTAGTAATGCAACCAGCTATGAGCGTAGGCTCTTCATTGACAGCTGTTGTAGGTCAAAATATTGGAGCAAACCAATTAGATAGGGTAGATGAATCATTTAAAAAATCATCTATTATATCATTAACCATAGGGATAATAGGGTGTGCAATTTTATTCATTTTTAATAAGGAAATAGTTGCGTTCTTTATACAATCAAAAGATGACCCGAAAGTTATAACGGAAAGTTTAACATTTATGAAATATACTGCATTTTCTATGCCTTTAATGGGAATGTTTAGTGTGTTTCAAGGGATATTCCAAGGTTCCGGGAACACGAAATATTCAATGGCAATGGAGATTGGTAGACTTTGGTTTGTCAGACTTCCTATGATTCTTATATTTAAACATTTTACCAATTTTGGTTCTCAAGGGATATGGTTTTCTATGAGCTTTAGCAATTTGATAGTCTGTTTATACGGTTATTGGGTGTTTAAAACAAGGAATTGGAAAAACAAAATAAACAGTACAGCTGAAAATGGACAATTGATAATTGAAAATTAATGAATTGTGAACTGTGAATTGTGAATTGCAATTCTCCTTTTGTTGTCAATTTATTTAAACATGATATACTTAAGTTAATAAGTGTTTAAGGAGGGATATTTTGTCAACAATTAAAAATTTTCCAAGAGAAGAGATAGTAAAAAACAATAAAATATTCAGCTCCATTCGTTCTACCATTGAAACCAATTTTTATGGAAACAACGTAGTTAGAGTCAATTCATTAAAAGAAGCCTATAGATTAGCTAAAAATTCTCCGGGAACTATCGAAACTGATATGCCAGTATATAGTCCGGAAGAAATAGGCTTAGACTCGGATTCAAAGGTTTTGTTATTTAATGATGGAGCAACTGTAGGTAGATTTGCAGGTGCCAGGGTAATAATAGGTGAACCCAATGTAGATACAAAAGAATATGAGTTAATAACTAGAGAAGCTGTATACGAAAGTAGATTTAAGAAATTATATCATTCTGAAGCTATCATTGGATTACACCCTGATTTTATGATAAAGGCACATCTATTGATTCCTGAAAATCATGAAAATATTATGTACTCATGGCTACTAAATTTCCAATTTTTAAGTCAAGAATATATGCAAATGTATAAAAATTCTAAGGTGTATCCAGAAGGAGATTTGTATGTATTCTCTGATCCAGACTATCTTCCACCGTCGCATCCAAATGGGCTGGCTTTATTTGATCCAACTCATAATTGCGCGATGCTATTGGGTATGAGATATTTCGGAGAACATAAGAAAGGTACTTTGACACTTGGCTGGGGATTAGCAAATAGAAATGGATTTGCTTCCTGTCATGGTGGAATGAAAAGATATAATTTTGCGGATGGTAATAAATTTACCATAGGAGTATTCGGATTGTCAGGGTCTGGTAAATCAACTCTAACACATGAAAAGCACGATGGAAAATATAATATAAATGTACTTCATGATGATGCTTACATAATATCTACAGAAGATGGTTCATCCATTGCTTTAGAGCCTGCTTATTTTGATAAGACACAGGATTATCCAACCACACACCCAGCAAATAAATATTTATTGACAGTTCAAAACTGTGGTATAACATTGGATGAGGATGGTAAAAAGGTGATCGTTGCAGAGGATATAAGAAATGGAAATGGACGTGCTGTAAAATCTATCCTTTGGTCTAATAATAGAGTAAATAAAATAGATGAACCTGTTGATGCCATAGCTTGGTTAATGCAGGATTCAACACTACCACCAATATTAAAAATAAATAATCCAATATTAGCTTCAGTCATGGGTGCAACTCTTGCTACCAAAAGAACCACTGCTGAAAAACTTGCTGAAGGGGAAGATATGAATAGATTGGTTATCGAACCATATGCGAATCCATTTAGGACATACCCTTTAGCAAATGATTATGGGAAATTTAAAGAGTTATTTGAAGATAGAAATGTAGAATGTTATATAATAAATACTGGTTATTTTCTTGATAAGAAGATACCTAAAGAAGTTACATTGGGGATATTGGAAGAATTAGCTCTTAAAAAGGCTGAATTTAAAAAATTAGGAGGTTTCTCCCAGATTGAATATTTAGAAATAGAAGGTTACGAGCCTGATATGAAGGATAAAGGCTATAAGTCCATGTGGAAAAATAGTCTTAACTATAGAAAGAGATTTTTATTAGATATGGAAAGCTTCAAGGGTGGTATTGATAAGCTTCCAAAAGAAGCATTAGATGAAATAGTAAAATTAGAAAAAGAATTATTGGATATGTAAAGGCGGGAGAATACCCGTCTTTTTATAACGAATAGGAAAGTCCTACAATATTGTGAATTGAATCAAATCTCCTCTTTTTAATCATTAATATGTTAAATAATCTTAGATAAATTTTATATTTTGTGGTAAAATATAGCTAACAAAAGAAAGATAGGTGTATTATGATAAATTTAGGCGAATATCAAAATTTAAAAATAAAAAGATTCACTTCAGTAGGTGCATTTTTAAACGAAGAAAATGCAAAAGATGAAGATGTGTTGCTACCTAAAGGGCAAATTCCAAAAGATGCAAAATTAGGCGATGCAATTGAAGTATTTATCTATAAAGATTCTAAAGATAGAATAATAGCTACAACAAAAAAACCTAAAATCACTGTTGGGGAGCTTGCTCATTTAACAGTAGTAAGTAAATCTAAAATAGGTTCATTTTTAGATTGGGGGTTGGAAAAAGACATATTTTTACCCTTTAGTGAAACGGTAGGATCTGTTGCAGTAGGAAATAGCTATCTAGTAGGAGCATATGTTGATAAATCAAATAGAATATGCGTCACTATGAAGGTAAAAGACTTACTCAGAACTGATTCTCCATATAAAGAAAATGATTGGGTGGAAGGTACAATCTATAGTATAAATAGAGATATAGGTGCCTTCGTGGCGGTAGAAGATAAATATGATGGCCTTATTCCCAAAAGAGAATTGTATGGAGCATATGAAGTAGGCGAAACCATCGAAGTAAGGGTAAACAAAGTATTAGACGATGGTAAATTAGATCTTAGCCTAAGGGATAGGGCACATTTACAAATGGATGAAGATGCGAAGATTATACTAAATAAGCTAAGAGAGAATAAAGGAACTTTAAACTTAAATGATAATAGCTCACCAGAACAAATAAAGAAAGAATTGGATATGAGTAAATCTGGATTTAAAAGAGCTATTGGGAAGCTTTATAAAGAGGAGATAATAGAATTTACAAACAAAGGAATTAAATTTAAGGATTAAAGATGCAAACTCATTTATTATGTTAAAAACGAGGAGGTCAAAAATGATTATAACTACAACCCCAACAATCCAAGGAAAAGAAATCATAGAATACAAGTCCATAGTCTTTGGAGAGGTTATATCCGGAGTGGATTTTATAAAAGATTTTGCAGCAGGATTATCTAACTTCTTTGGTGGCAGATCTGGTTCCTATGAAGGAGAATTAATAAAGGCAAGAGAAGATGCCATAAGAGAAATGGAATCAAGAGCTATGAATATGGGTGCTAATGCAGTCGTAGGAGTGAGCATTGACTATGAAGTATTAGGCTCCGCAAATAATATGTTAATGGTAACAGCTTCTGGAACTGCAGTAGTTATAAGAGGCTAAATGTAACCTCATAAAATGGGGCTGTCTCACTAGCATTTAAATAATGCTAGCGGGACAGCCCCATTATTTATCTATTGTTTGTCTACATTAACTATGATAAAATGATTATTTAATATTTTGAATATTTATACAATGAGGAATGATAGAATGAATACTAAAAAGAGAATTGCAATGGTTACTGTAGATCATCTTGCTAACGATGCATTAAGCAAGCAATTGATGGATGTTTTTGGTAATGAGGTTGAGATAGTACCAATACTTTTAGATGAATGTGAAACCATAGATGTAAGAAATTTGGATTTGGTAGTTTCCTCAAGTAAACTTATAGAAAATAGTATAAAAGCTAAAATTAATCAGGAGGTTCCAATAGTATCTGTTAAAAGGACCATAGATGTAAGTAATATATCGGAACTGATAGGTCTTGATACAGGGGAGAAAGTCCTATTAGTAAGCAATCTTCCTTCTATAGCCAATGAAACCATAAGGCTTTTAAAAGAATTGGGTATTGAGCATATAGACTTTACCCCATATTACCCAGGATGTGATGTGGATATACTTGATGTGGCAGTAACTGCAGGTGGAAGCCATCTAGTTCCATCAGGAGTTAAAAGAGTTATTGACATAGGATTAAGGATTATTGATATCTCCTCGATTATCGAAATATTTCTAAAGCTAGATCTACCAACTGATGGTTTGCATATTTTGTCTGCGAGATATAACAAAGAGATGATTAGATTAAATAAATATCATAGCGAAATAAATAAAATGTTGAAGGCTACATTTGAGGTTACTAATGATGGAATTGTAGCTTTGGATATGAATGGGGATATATTTTTTTGCAATAACAAATTTATTGATTTATTAGGCTATAAGAACAGCCAATTTATATCTAAAAATATTTCTGAGATTATTAAAGATAAGAATATTATTGATATTATTTTAGATTTGAAACATAGGAACAGTGAAATTATTAATATAAATAATAGAGAGCTTATGCTAAATAAAACACTTTTATATCAAGGAGAACACTTAAGAGGGCATGTAGTGGGAATTCAAGAGGTCGTTCATATTCAAAACTTAGAGAAGGAAGTAAGAAAAAGATTAGTAAATAAGGGTTTTGTTGCTAGATATGACTTTGAGGATTTAATTGGAAATAGTGAAAAATTGCAAAATAAAATTGCAGTTTCGAAAAAAATTGCACATAGTGATTTAACTGTGTTGATCCAAGGTGAAGATGGAACGGGTAAGGAAATATTCGCAAATGGTATACATAAAGCTTCAAAGAGAAAAAAAGAACCTTTCGTTGCAGTGAATATGGCCGCATTATCAGAAAGTTTAGCAGAAAGTGAGCTTTTTGGTTATGAAGAGGGTTCATTTACAGGTGCCTCTAAAGGTGGCAAACCCGGATTTTTTGAGCAAGCAGACAAAGGTACCATTTTTATAGATGAAATAGGAGATACATCACCAAAAATACAAATGAGTCTTTTACGTGTATTACAAGAGAAGAATATTATGAGAGTTGGTGGATCTAGGATTATACCAATTGATGTACGAGTTATAGCTGCAACCAATAAAGATCTTTATGATTTAGTATTAAAAGGGAAATTCAGAAAAGACTTATATTATAGGTTAAAAGTATTACATTTTAGAGTTCCATCTTTAAAAGAGAGAATAGAGGATATACCTTCATTGGCTGAATATTTCTTCAATAAACTAAATAGTAAGAAAAAACTAAGCAATGAAGTAATAGAATTATTTAAAAAATACCCATGGCCAGGTAATATTAGGGAATTAGAAAACTTAATCTATTATTTAGATAGTATAGTTGAAAGACAAATTGTTACAGTGGAAGATTTACCTGAAGAGTTTACGGCCAAATCTAAAGTAAATTTAGAGCAGAATAAATCAACTTTAAATGAACTTCCATATGATATATTCTTGGCGGAAGAAGTAGATGATTTAGTTGCAATATTAAAAATACTGGAAGATGCTTGTAATTTTAATATTAAAATTGGGAGAAACAGACTTGCAGCTATTCTAAAAACAAGAGGACTAAACTTCTCTCCAGAACAAATTAGAACAAAGTTAAAGGCATTGGAGAAATTTGGGTTAGTTGACATAGGTACAACAAAACAAGGAACGGTAATAAATCAGAAGGGTAAAGTATTTTTGGAACAAATGAAATAGGAGATTAGGCATAATATTAGGTGTTTATTTAGGTTGACTTAAACTAAATAAACACCTAATACTTTTTTTGATGTAAAAAAACAACCTATTTTATTTAAAATAATAAAAATAATATTTTAATAAAACAAGAATGAAAACCTTTTCTGCTTTATGGTATTAAAGTTTTTAAGTTAATTAATTTAAATATTCAAAATAATATTTCTTCTTTAAATTTTGGCACGATTGTTGCTTAATAAACTATATCATCAATAACTCAAATTTATACCACACTAGAAAATCTTGAAAGGAGGTAATAAAAAATGACAAGATACATCATTAAAAGAATACTTCAACTCATACCAGTTTTATTAGGAGTTTCCATTGCGGTATTTCTAATGATTTATTTAATACCTGGGAATGCGGCAGAAGTTATAGCAGGACCTATGGCAACGCCAGAAGAAATACATAATATTTCTGTAAAACTTGGATTAGATCAACCTCCACATTTGCAATATTTAAAGTATATGGGTGGAGTTATAAAGGGTGATTTAGGATATTCCTATCAAACAGGTCAATCTGTTGTCGAAGCTATTTCTACTAGGTATTTAAATACTTTTAGCCTTGCATTATTTAGTGCAATAGTAGCCATGATTGTAGGCGTTTGTACAGGAATTATAGCTGCCGCAAAAAGAAATTCTATTTTTGACAGATTATGTATGGCTATATCTACTTTTGGAATTTCAGCTCCAAGTTTTTGGATAGGACTTTTATTGATAATAATCTTTAGTGTTAAATTGAAGTTGCTACCTATTGCAGTACTCAATGGAAAGATGTGGACAAAAGATGGGTTTAAAAGTGTGATATTGCCTGCAATTACACTTGGATTTAGTTCAGCAGCCATGACATCAAGAATGACACGTTCTTCTATGTTAGAGATAATCTATCAAGATTATATTCAAACTGCTAGGGCTAAAGGTGTAAAAGAAAAATTAGTTGTTTTAAAACACGCACTGAAGAATGCACTTATACCTATCATTACAATAGTTGGGTTAAATTTTGGCAATCTATTGGGAGGAGCTGTAGTTGTTGAATCAGTTTTTGCTATAAATGGCATAGGAAGGCTTATGGTACAAGCAATTGCTGCCAGAGATTTTCCAATGGTACAGGGTTCAGTTCTTGTGGTGGCTATTACTTTTGTATTGGTCAACTTAATAGTTGATATCCTATATGCAGCTATAGATCCAAGAATTCAATATAATTAATGAGGAGGTGTTTATTTTGAGTGAAGCCATTAGTACTATGAATAGTACCCAAGTAGTAATTAAAAACAAGAAAAGTAGCAAAATTAAAGAGATATGGAGAAGGTTTAAAAGAAATAAGGTGTCTGTTATTGGATTATCAATAGTCTTACTTATGGTAATTATAGCTATCTTTGCTCCTAAAATAGCACCTTATGATCCCTACGAGCAAATTATAGAAGATAGGCTTTTAGGTATAGGATCCGAAGGACATTTACTTGGAACAGATGAATATGGTAGAGATGTGCTAAGCAGGCTTATTTATGGGGCAAGATTATCTTTAATCGTTGGGTTTTGTTCAGTTGCTTTTGGATTAGCCGTTGGGGTCACCCTTGGCCTTTTTGCGGGCTATTATCCAAGAGTTGATAATGTAGTAATGAGAATAATAGATGTATTACTTGCTTTTCCTGGGGTTTTATTGGCACTTGCCATAGTATCTATACTTGGAACAGGAATTATCAATGTAATTATTGCAGTGGGTATTTGGTCTGTACCAACAATAGCAAGAGTTGTTAGAGGAACAGTTCTTTCTACAAAGGAACTTGATTATGTGACTGCTGCAAGAGCATTGGGGGAATCTGACTTTATGATATTGTTTAAGGATATACTTCCTAACTGTATGTCGGAGATAGTTGTTTATTCTACAATGAGACTTGCAACAGCTATTCTTTCAGCTTCAACTTTAAGCTTTCTCGGTCTAGGGGCACAACCACCACTGGCAGAATGGGGTGCAATGGCTTCCACTGGAAGAAGCTTTATTTATCAAGCACCACATCTAACACTACTTCCAGGTTTTGCAATTATACTTATAGTTTATGGATTTA
Source organism: Tissierellaceae bacterium (assembly GCA_033809995.1). Taxonomy (GTDB): domain Bacteria; phylum Bacillota; class Clostridia; order Tissierellales; family Tissierellaceae; genus Paratissierella. Next base: position 5,524 of record JAPXKQ010000022.1, on the reverse strand, counting down.
ACTCTCTTGGAGATGGATTAAGAGATGCATTGGATCCAAATTTAAAAAATGTTTAAACAATCAAAGGAGGAAAAAAATGAAGAAAAGTCTTTTTAGTAAATTTACAGTTCTATTATTAGTTTTAGCAGTAAGTGTAGGCTTTTTAGCAGGATGTAGTTCAAGTTCCAATAATGATGAAAGCTCTAAAGTTTCAGGAGATGAACCAAAAGTACAAGCGCCTAGTGATATGACATTTGTTTCAGCTACAGATGCAGTAGGATTATCTCCTATTCTTACAAATGATTCACCTTCAACAAATGTTATAAGAACCATTTATGAGACTCTTTATGTTAAGGATGAAGAAAAAGGGGAACTAGTACCATTGCTTGCGGAAGGATGTGAAAATCCAGATGAAAATACATGGATTATAAAGTTAAAGAAAGATATCAAATTCCAAGATGGAACTCCATTTAATTCAGAAGCAGTAAAGTATACATTTGAAAAGATACTTGATCCGGCTACTGCTTCACCAAGAGCTAGCTTAATAAAATCCGTAGATAAGATAGAAACACCAGATGAATATACTGTAGTATTACACACTTCTACACCTTATGGAATCATGATTACAGCCCTTGCACATCCAAACTTATCAATTGTAAGTCCATCGGCTGACCAAGCAGGCGATATAAATAGAGAACCAAAGGGTGCAGGAACTGGTCCTTTTGAATTTAAAGAGTGGGTATCAGGGGATCACATAACTGTAGTAAAAAATGAGAATTATTGGGCAGGAACTCCAAAATTAGATTCTGTAACATTTAAGGTAGTACCTGAAATGTCAACGGCAGTATTAATGCTAGAAACAGGGGAAGCAGATATGATTACTAGAATCCCAGCAGAACATCTTGATAGACTTAAGAGTAATTCAGATATTACTGTAACTGAAATGAGCGGAACTTATATTACCTATCTAGGATTTAATGTTAGTGTAAAACCATTTGACGATGTAAAAGTTAGACAAGCAATTGCTAGTGCCATTAATGTAGATGAATATATACCAACTTTAAATGGATTAGGATATAAGTCTAATGGAATTATTGGACCAAAACTTATAGGATATAACGAAGAAATAGAAAGTCATGGACATGATTATGATATAGAGAAGGCGAAACAATTATTAACTGAAGCTGGATACCCAGATGGGTTGAAGGTAACACTTACACTAGGAAATACGGATACTTATACAAAGATAGCTCCATTTGTTCAAGCACAGCTTAAGAAGATTGGGGTAGAAGTCGAGCTAAACACAATGGATTGGGCATCTTATTTGACATATACAAAGGATATGAAGCATGAAATGATGTTAGGTGGTTGGGCAAATGTAACAGGAGATGGTGCTGAATTATTATTTCCACAATTCTATTCAGGTAATATAGGTGCTTCAAACCGTACAGGATATAATAATCCTGAAGGAGATGCTTTAATTTTAAAGACTCGAACTACTGTAGATCAAAAAGAAAGGGAATCCTACTTAAGAGAAGCAAATATTAAATTTACAGAAGAAGCAATTTGGATACCGTTGTATCATGGCAATGTTACTTTAGCTACAAGAAATAATTTAAAGGGAATAATACTTGAATCAACAGATCAATTCTTATTAAATAATGCATATATGGAATAGGTGAGAACATGACTGAGAAACTGTTAGAAGTAAAGAATTTAAATACTCACTTTTTTACAGTTGATGGAGTCGTACCTGCAGTTGATGGAGTTAGTTTTTCAATATCTAAGGGTGAAACATTGGGTATTGTAGGTGAATCGGGTAGTGGCAAAAGTGTCACTGCCCGCTCAATCATGCGACTAGTTCCTCATCCACCAGGGAAAATTGTATCAGGCTCCATTGAATTTAATGGTGAAGATTTACTTTCCAAGAAAGAAAGTGAGATGAGAAAGATAAGAGGAGGAAAGATAGGAATGATATTCCAAGACCCAATGACCTCTTTGAATCCATTATTCACAATAGGAAATCAAATGATAGAAGCAATTACTATACATCAAAAAGTAAATAAAAAAGAAGCAAGAAAAAAAGCAATAGAAGCTTTAAAAATGGTTGGTATACCTTCGCCAGAGGCTAGGATGGATAATTATCCACATAATATGAGTGGCGGTATGAGACAAAGAGTAATGATAGCCATGGCACTTTCATGTAATCCTGAACTACTTATAGCTGATGAACCTACTACAGCTTTGGATGTAACCATACAAGCTCAGATATTGGATTTAATTAAAGAGATGAAGAACAAACTTAATATGTCTGTACTTATTATTACACATGATTTAGGAGTAGTAGCTGATGTAGCAGATAATATAATAGTAATGTATGCAGGGAAGATGATGGAGTATAGTAATGCTCAAGACTTGTTTGACAATCCCCTTCATCCATATACGAAAGGTCTTTTAGATTCAATACCAACACTTGATATGCAAGGTGATAGACTAAAGTCTATCGAAGGAAACCTTCCTAATATTAGTTTGGATTTTAATGGATGTAGATTTGTAGAAAGATGCAGCAGTAGAAGTGATAAATGTTTAGTTCAGGAACCAGAATTGGTAAAAGTAAATAATAGCTTTGTAAGATGTCATAAATTTGTAGGTTAGAAGGTGATTTAATGGATAAATCAGGTAATATTTTACTTGAGGTAAAGGATTTAAAAAAATATTTTCCTATTAAAAAAGGGTTTTTTAATAAATCTCTAGAATATGTAAAGGCAGTAGATGGAGTTTCATTTGAGTTGGCAAAAGGGGAGACATTAGGTTTAGTAGGCGAATCAGGCTGTGGCAAATCCACAACGGGAAGAACTGTACTAAGATTAATTGAACCAACTGAAGGAACAATAAATTTCGATGGAGAAAATATAGCATCTTTAAATAAATCTCAATTGAGGAAAAAAAGAAAAGATATGCAAATAATATTCCAAGATCCATATTCTTCTTTAAATCCAAGGCTTACTGCTGGCGAGATAATTGGACGAGCTATTGATGTTAACAATATTGCTAGAGGCCTAGAGAGAGAAAGAAGAATTAATGACCTCCTTGATGTAGTAGGACTTGGATCAAGGGTATATAATAGATATCCGAATGAGTTCAGCGGTGGGCAAAGACAAAGAATTGGTATTGCAAGAGCCCTTGCTTGCAATCCAAAGCTAATTGTATGCGATGAGCCCATTTCAGCTTTGGATGTTTCCATACAATCTCAAATAATTAATCTTTTACAAGATATACAAGATGAATTTGATCTTACATATCTGTTTATAGCTCATAATTTAGCAGTAGTAAAACATATTAGCGATAATATCGCTGTTATGTATTTAGGGAAAATAGTTGAGATGGCAAATAGGAATGATTTATTTGAAAATCCCCAGCATCCATATACAAATGCTCTCCTTTCAGCAATTCTTTCACCTAATCCCAGGGATAAAAAAGAGAGAATAAAGCTTGAAGGTGAGATACCAAGCCCTATAAATATTCCTAAAGGATGTAGATTTTATAATAGATGCTATAAAAAAAGCAATATATGTACTGAAATTGAACCAGAATTAAAAGATAAGAAAGGCGGACATAAAGTAGCCTGCCATAACGTTTAATAGGAGGAATTATAGTATATGAACACAAATGAGATAATGAATTTAGCACTAGAAATGGCGGGTTTTGACTATATACCTGCAGATTCAGAGATTTATGTGGAGGGCGAAGGAATCAAAAAGGTACTATTTGGAATAGATATAGACAGTTCAGATTTATATTATGCTAAAGCCAACGGCTATGATGCCGTAATAGCTCATCATCCTCAAGCAAATATAATCAGCTCCAATGAGGTTTATAAAGACCATGTGAAGATAATGAAAAAATTTGGAGTACTTGAAGAAGCTGCAATAAAAGCAATAGAGAGTAAATATGAAGAGTTAAGAATATCCGTTCAATCCAAAAATTATGATGATACAATATCCGTTGCAAAAATGCTCAAAATGCCATTTTTAAATATTCATCAGCCATTGGATGAGATAGGAAGAAGACTGATGCAGGATAAGGTTGATGAAGTATGTAATGATGAAGATGCAACACTTAAGGACGTTGTAGAAGCATTAAGCAGCTTCAAAGAAATGCAAGCTGCAAGAACTAATGTTGAGTTACTTATAGGTGATGAAAAGAAAAAAACAGGAAAAACTGTAGTGGCACATGGAACCTATACTAATGGGGGATATGCAGTTGCAAATGCATATTTTGAAAACGGAGTAGACACAGTTATATATATCCATATTTCTTATTCTGACTACATAAAGCTTAAGCAAGAAAATAAAGGCAATATTATAGTGTCAGGTCATATAGCTAGTGATTCTGTAGGAATTAATCCTTTTGTAGAAGCTTTGAGAGAAAAAGGATTAGAAGTTACTACGATAAAAGGAATTATAGCTTAATTATAGGTGGTGTTTTAATGAAAAAGTATTTTGAAATGTTTATATGTTTCTTTAAGATAGGGACCTTTACAATTGGTGGTGGCTATGCTATGTTACCCCTTATAGAAAAAGAAGTAGTAGATAAAAAGAATTGGATTGAAAGGCAGGAATACCTTGATATGCTAGCTCTTGCACAGTCATCACCAGGTCCAGTTGCAGTGAATACCTCAGTTTTTGTAGGCTATAAAGTAGCTGGCATTCCAGGAGTAATTACTACAACTTTAGGTTCTGTATTACCCTCATTTCTAATAATTCTTATAGTAGCATCTATTTTTGTAGGTATAAAGGATAGTTTAATTGTGGAAAGAATATTTAAGGGAATACGACCGGCAGTAGTGGCACTTATAGCAGTTCCTGTAATAAATATGAGCAAAAGTGCAAAGATAAATCGAAAATCTATTATTATACCAATAGCAGTTGCTTTAATTGTAGCCTTTGCTAAAGTAACACCAGTTATAATAATTATCATAGCAGCCATTTCAGGAATTTTATATAAAAAGGCAAAGATGGGAGGAACAAAATGATACTCTTAAGATTGTTTGCAACCTTTTTTAAAATTGGATTATTTAGTTTTGGTGGTGGATATGCTATGCTCAGTATGATGCAGCAAGAAGTAGTAGAAATAAACAACTGGGTAAGCATTTCAGAGTTTGTAGATATGGTTGCAATATCACAAATTACCCCAGGTCCCATTGCAATTAATATGTCCACTTATGTAGGCTATAAGATTTCGGGAGTACTAGGTTCTGCCATCGCAACATTTGGATGTATAGCACCTTCAATTATAGTAATGCTAATAATTACTCGCTTTTTCTTTAAGTTTCAAAACAATAAATATGTTGAAAATGCCTTTTTAGGTCTTAGACCTGCCACCATTGGGCTTGTTGCAGCCGCTGCAATATTGGTGACTAAAGGAGCGTTTATTGACTTAAAAAGCTTGGCAATCTTCGGAGTAGCTTTTTTGCTTTCTTATAAATACAAGATTGATCCCATACTTATGACTATAGGTTCAGGGATTATAGGATTATTATTAT
>JAPXKQ010000021.1:0-37066 GCA_033809995.1 Tissierellaceae bacterium | reverse complement strand
ATATGGGCGCATAGCTCAGTTGGGAGAGCACCTGCCTTACAAGCAGGGGGTCACAGGTTCGAGCCCTGTTGTGCCCACCATTTATAACTATCATTGGCCTGGTAGTTCAGTTGGTTAGAATGCCAGCCTGTCACGCTGGAGGTCGAGGGTTCGAGTCCCTTCCAGGTCGCCAAATTCTAAATTAATAATTAAAAGTTAAAAATTAATAATTAAAAACATTTTACATTTTTAATTTTACATTCTTAATTATTTCTGCTGGCGTAGCTCAATAGGCAGAGCAACTGACTTGTAATCAGTAGGTTGGGGGTTCAATTCCTCTCGCCAGCTCCATTAAACTAAAAAATATAAAATATAAATAACATGGAGGAGTTCCCGAGCTGGCCAAAGGGGACGGACTGTAAATCCGTTAGCGGAGCTTTCACTGGTTCGAATCCAGTCTCCTCCACCATGCGGGTGTAGCTCAGTGGTAGAGCCCCAGCCTTCCAAGCTGGTTGCGAGGGTTCGATCCCCTTCACCCGCTCCATAAAATAATCTGCGCCTATAGCTCAGTAGGATAGAGCAACGGACTTCTAATCCGTGTGCCGGGGGTTCGAATCCTCCTAGGCGCGCCATATAAATATTGGGGTGTAGCCAAGTCGGTAAGGCACTAGACTTTGACTCTAGCATTCCACAGGTTCGAGTCCTGTCACCCCAGCCAATTATATGATCCATTAGCTCAGTCGGCAGAGCACCTGACTTTTAATCAGGGTGTCCCGCGTTCGAGTCGCGGATGGATCACCATGGAGAGGTACCGAAGCGGTCATAACGGGGCGGTCTTGAAAACCGTTAGGGTTTAGGCCCACGTGGGTTCGAATCCCACCCTCTCCGCCATTTAGGTTTTTGGCTATTATGGAGAAGTACTCAAGTGGCTGAAGAGGCTCCCCTGCTAAGGGAGTAGGTCCTTCACGGGGCGCGAGGGTTCAAATCCCTCCTTCTCCGCCAAGATATCCTAACCTGATTTACAAGGTAAATTGTTATTAGATTATTTGGGGCCTTTAGCTCAGTCGGTTAGAGCGCCCGGCTCATAACCGGTAGGTCCGGGGTTCGAGTCCCTGAAGGCCCACCATACATAAGCCCAGATAGCTCAGTCGGTAGAGCAGTAGACTGAAAATCTACGTGTCGCTGGTTCGATTCCGGCTCTGGGCACCAAATTAGAACGAAATAATTAGGGGTGTAGTTCAGCGGCAGAACGTCGGTCTCCAAAACCGAATGTCGTGGGTTCAAATCCTGCCACCCCTGCCATTTATAGATAGGGGCTTGTAGCTCAGGTGGTTAGAGCGCACGCCTGATAAGCGTGAGGTCGGTGGTTCGAGTCCACCCAGGCCCACCATTAATCAATTGACAAGGCACAAATCATACCCACTCAGTGTAATTTCACAAAATCATAGATTTTGGAAATTTCTACTGTCGGGCACACAGCAAGCCACAATTATGAAAGTGAAGAACTAAGGTCAAAAGAAAAAGACCCAATAGAATGACCCGAACAATTGTGAATTGAAAACTGTGAATTGTGAATTGGATAATGGGCCTTTAGCTCAGTCGGTTAGAGCGCCCGGCTCATAACCGGTAGGTCCGGGGTTCGAGTCCCTGAAGGCCCACCATATAAAATAGATCCTAAGGATCTATTTTTTTTTGCCTAAATTTGTAACAACATACATTCTACTTGTTAAAATTAGTGGATTCACGGTTAGAGATCCATGATCACTTCGTATGGCTTGCTGCCTTTAATAACCGTATACCAGTTATATTTAATTAGGCATTCAATTGCCTTATTTTTTAGTTTTATGAATATTTTCCTTAAGTTTTTGAAACTCAATATACTCAATTACTGCTCGTCGTCCAACAGTATTTAATGAAAGTATTTCTGTTAAAAGATATCCAGTAGTATAATCCCCTACAACGGATTGGTTTAGTGCTTCAATACCTTGTTTGCACTCAGTTCTACCCAAAAGATAATCTGTTGATACATTATAGAAATTTGCTAACGAAATAATTGCACGGGTTTGAAAATCACACGCTCCATTTTCACATCTAGAATAGTGTTGTTGTGTCGTTCCAATTATTTGTGCAACATCAATTTGCCGCAGATCTTTATCTTCTCGAAGTCCGCGGATTATTTCATATGGTTCTTTCATACTTATACTCCTTTACATTATATTAGTGTATAAGATGATAACATACACATTATTCATGTATTGACATAAACATATTTTTGGTGTACAATCTCACTTAATACATTTAGTATGTGTGCAGGGGGAGTTTTTTATTCATGGTTGTTTGTAATCTTGTAAAACAAAACTTAAAGTTGAATAGTGTAAATATAGGTAAAATAGAAAGGATATATTTGCATATAATATATTAAAAGATGGTTCAAGGAAATGACGCACATGCGCGTCATTTTGCATTATATGAGGAAAATAGTATAAAAACTTACTCTTCAGGAAAGGTGAGTGAAAATGGTTTTTAAAAATTTAGCGGATGCAGTAAACAGTATTCATATTCTGGAATCTGCAAATACGTCGGTTTGTATTACTGATACGGATAATAACATTATATATGAGAGTTCCATGGAAGATTACAAGCAGGATGCTTTCACATATGGTTTTAAAAAGATTGATAATATGTTTTACTGTTCTGCAAACGCTACATTTAAAATACTATTAATTGATGATGTGGTTACTACTATAACCACATTCCCTATCACAATTAGTGATGAATCATATCTGCTGGAATTCAAACAATCTATTAAAAATATAAGCTTCAGTTCAGAGCCACATAAATTTGAAGATTTGTCGATACATAAAATAAAGGAAATGGCAATCACAGACTCACTCACAAAACTTTATAATCGAAGATATATCGATGAACAATTACCGATTGATATGCAAAGTTCCTTTGAACGGGATGAACCTTTAAGCATTCTCTTTATAGATATTGATCACTTTAAAAGCGTCAATGATAAAAATGGGCATACAGCTGGTGACCAAGTGCTTCGGGAAGTGGGTCTTATACTGAAAACTCATCTCCGCAGGGGAAGTGGATGGATTGCCAGATACGGTGGGGATGAGATACTTATTTGTCTGCCGGGTATTGAGAAAAGAGTTGCAAAGAGGATTGCTAACAGACTCAGAAAAAAAATTGAAAATCATAAATTTCATTATAAAGGAAAAGAAGTAACAATCACCTGTAGCATAGGAGTACAAACTGTTTTTAAAGATTCAGGGATTACAAATATATCAGAATTAATGGCTTTGGTAGATAAGAACTTATATCGTGCCAAAAAAGAAGGTCGTAACAGGGTATGTTGATTACATATGTTCCTACTTATATATAAAATATTAGAAAACCATTTCAAATTGAGATGGTTTTTTGTTGTGTGCCCAGCATGGGCAATAATTTGATGGATGATTTTCTATGTTTATTTTATTGCCCAATTGGCAATGCTATAATTATGTGCCAAATTATTAGAAAAGAGGGATACAATGGCCAAAATTGTAGGCATACCAAGGGCAATGCATTTTTATGAGTTCTATCCAATGTGGGAAGGATATTTTAATACTTTAGGATTCGATATACTCTTATCACCAAAGACTAACAAAGATATATTAAATTCAGGAGTATTAACTTGTGTAGACGAAGCATGTCTTCCTGTTAAAATATTTCATGGTCATGTCAATTATTTGAAAGACAAAGTTGATTATATATTTATACCAAAGATAATGGGGCTATATAAAAGGGAATATAATTGTCCAAAGCACTTAGGCCTTTCCGAAATGGTAAAGAATAGTATTGATGACCTACCAGAAATTATTGATCCGATAGTTGATTTAAGAAAGAAAAATGGGCTTAGAAGTGCAACGAATAATATGGGAAAAAAGTTAAATATAAATTATATAACTAGGGACAAATCATTTAAAAGTGCAAAAGAAACACAGAATAATTATAATAATTGGTTACGTGAAAAAATTATACCACAAAAGAAAGATGATAATAAGACTTTTAAATTATTAATTCTAGGACATCCATATAATGTTTATGATGAATTTATCAACATGAATATTTTAAATAAGCTAACTAATGAAAATATCAATTTAATTTTTGCAGAAGATATACCAGAAAAGTTTTATCGTGAATATTCGAATCAATTTATTAAACGAATATTTTGGACTCAAGGTAGAAAATTGGTAGGCAGTTCCTACTATTTAATAGATAATAAATTGATTGATGGGGTTATATATTTAAGTGCATTTGGATGCGGTCTAGATTCTATGCTTGTTTACTTAGTAGAAAAAAAGTGTATCGAAGAAAATATCCCAATGATGACCATAACCCTAGACGAACAAACTGGAGAAGCAGGGTTTGTAACAAGATTTGAAGCTTTTTTAGACATGATGAAATGGAGGGAAAGAGATGAAAATAACTTTTCCACACTTAGGTAATGTATATATAGCTGGTAAAGCATTTCTTGAAGAAATGGGGCATGAAGTAATAACTCCACCAGTATGCAGCAGAAAAACATTAGAGATTGGTAGCAAGCATTCACCCGAAATGATGTGTCTGCCATTTAAAATATTTATAGGAAATTATATTGAAAGTATTGAAAAAGGAGCAAATACAATATTGATTACAGGTAGTTGCGGGCCCTGTAGATTTGGATTGTATCCGTTGATACAAGAAGATATTCTTAAAAAACTGGGTTATGATGTAGATATTATAGTTTTTGACTCTATTGGCGAAGGTTTTTCTAAACTTAGAAAGAACTTGAACAAAATTATAAATGCAAAATCTGTATCAGATATATACAAATCATCTAGATTAGCATTAAATCTTATTAGAATGGCAGATGATTTAACTCAATTGTCTAATGAAGTTAGAGCCTATGCTATGAATAAAAAAGATGTAGATAGCATTATGAATAAATATTATTTAAATTCTGTGGAAACCCATGGTTCAAATGAATTAATACAGTTAATAAAAAGAACAGAGAAAGATTTAAAAGATGTAAAAATTGATAAAAACTTAAATCCTATCAGGATAGGTATAATAGGGGAAATCTATACTATAATAGAACCCTTTGTAAACTTGGAAATAGAGAAAAAACTAGGTGATTTAAATGTTTTAGTTGAAAAATCATTAACACCGACTAAATGGGTAGAACATCATGTATATTCATATCCTTTTGGATCTAAACATGAAAATACAAAATTTAAACTAGCAAGACCTTATTTGAAGAATCTAGTAGGAGGTCATGGAAGAGAAACAATAGGGAGTGCAATTTACTACAAAAATATGGGGTTTGATGGTGCAATCCAAATTTTACCGTTAAATTGTATGCCTGAAATAGTTGCAAAAAGTATTCTAAAGACTGTAGAAAAAGATTATGATTTTCCTATAATGACATTGGTAGTTGATGAAATGACAGGAGAAGCAGGTTATTTGACAAGATTAGAGGCATTCATTGATTTAATTAACAAAAGGAGGGAAAGGAAGATTGGATAGTTATTATTTGGGAATAGACGTTGGTTCTGTAAGTACCAACATTATATTAATCGATGAAAAAGATTCACTTATATATAAAAAGTATCTGCGAACTCAAGGGAAACCTATAGACATGATAAAGGATGGGATTAGAGAACTATCTGAATCTTATGGGGAGACAACAATTAAAGGTGTTGGGGTTACTGGAAGTGGTAGATACTTAGCATCTATTATAGTGGGTTCTGATGTTATTAAAAATGAAATTACCTGTCATGCAGTTGCAACATTAAACTATAATCCAGATATTAGAACAATCATTGAAATAGGCGGTCAGGACTCTAAGATAATCATAATACGAGATGGGATAGTTGTAGATTTTGCTATGAATACGGTGTGTGCAGCCGGTACAGGTTCATTTCTTGATAGGCAAGCCATAAGACTAGGCATAGATATAAGTGAATTTGGTAATATGGCATTAAAATCCAAAACACCAGTTAGAATAGCTGGTAGATGTGCAGTTTTCGCTGAATCTGATATGATACATAAGCAACAGTTAGGACATAGTCAAAATGATATTATTAAAGGTTTAAGTCAGGCATTGGTTAGAAATTATCTAAGCAATGTAGCTAAGGGTAAGGATATACAGGGACCAATAGCATTTCAAGGCGGAGTTGCAGCAAATGTAGGAATAAGGGAAGCTTTTGAAATGGAATTAGGAGAAAAACTAATTATTCCTCCGAATTATGATGTAATGGGAGCTATTGGTGCAGCTATTTTAGGCAAGGAAAATGCAAAATTAAAGAAAAGCACCAATTTTAAAGGCTTAGATCTTTATAAAAATGATTATGCTGTTAATGGAATTGACTGTAATGGTTGTTCAAATCTATGCGAAATATTAGAAATAAAAGAGGAAGACTCAATACTAGCAAGATTTGGTGATAAGTGCGGTAAATGGTCTTCCTAGTTTGCCGTGTGCCCGACAGTAGAAATTTCCAAAATCTTAGATTTTGTGAAATTTCACTGAGTGGGTATGCATTGTGAACTGTGAATTTTAATGATTAGATGTTTAACAATATTTTTAATATTATCCATACAATATTCTTTTTCCACCTGTAATAACAAAATATTTTCAGGTATTTGATAATTAGTACTATCTTTAATCTTGTTAGGTAGTGCTAATTTTCTTTTGTCTATAAAAAATGCTTTTTTATCAGGAGCTACAAGTCCTACTTTATACTCTATTGATATTTCGAAAGTTTTATCTTCATTTAATATTACACTATAATTATTATCGTAATATTGTATGATTATATCGCCTTTAAAGCTGCCATTAACAATAAATAAATCCCCTGAATTATTGATTTTTTCTATTTTTAAATCAAATTGATTATTATTTGAATTAATTTGAATTAATTTAACATCATCAATAATATCAAGTATTTCTAATATAAAAATTAAATAATAAAGGTCATCATAATTGTGTTTAAGAATAATGTCTTTAAACTCTTTATTTTTTGTTTTTACATAGTCTCTATAAAATTTAATACAATCTTTACCAGAATATAAATCCTCCCTATATATTCCCAATCTTTTTTCTATGGTCTTAAGTTTCAAATTTTCTAGATCAAGATAATTCCTATTTTCTCTTATATATTTATATAAATCAAAAGAATTTTCCAAAGAAATTTGATATTCAATATTGTAATGCTTAAGTCGATTATTTATAAATGGGATATCAAAAGTATCGCCATTGTATGTAACTACCTTATCAAAATTAGAAATAAAATTTATAAAGGATATTAGTAGTTCTTTTTCTTCATCTAGGGATTCAGCGAACGACTGTATTAAGTACCACATTTTTTCTTCTATATTGTAATACATAATCCCAATTAGATATATGGAATTAAACTTACTACTCAATCCAGTAGTTTCTATATCTATAAAACAAACATTTTGCCTATTGAAGTATTTTTCTAAATCAATTTCAATTTTGAATTTATCTTTTATTACTAACATAATTATCACCTTAATTAATCTTATACCAATTCTTAAGGCTTGTACAGCTTAACTAATTCTTTTTAATACTTTAAAATATCTATTTCATACTATAATATAGTATATAGGGAATTCATTAAATAGGGGGGCTATAGAAATGAAAGATTATAAATTAATTTGTACTAATTGTAATGAACTATATTCTAAGGAAACTGTGAATTTGAGATGTGATCATTGTGGTGAACCTTTAGAATTGGAATTAATTAAGATTGGAAAAATCAAAGAAGGAAATGTGTTAGAACAAAACTCGCTAGAAAGATATGCTGACTTCTATCCATTTATAAACATTAATAATGATATATCATTAGGGGAAGGATTTACTCCGCTGATAAATAGTAAATCATTAGCTAATAAAATAGGAATTAAAGGATTGTATTTTAAAAATGAAGGTGTAAACCCTACTTGGTCTTTTAAAGATAGAGGTACAATCACAGGTGTACTGCGCGCTTTAGATTTGGAATACAAGGGGATAGGAACTGTTTCTACTGGAAACATGGCAGCATCTGTAGCAGCATATGGAGCTAAGGCTGGATTACATACAATCATCTTTGTTAAAGATGAAATAGCTGATGAGAAACTTAAACCCATTGCAATCTACAACCCTAAATTAGTTAAGGTAAAAGGGGATTATGGCAAGCTATATTCAGAAAGCATTAGATTAGGCGGTGAAAATAATTATTATTTTATTAACTCAGATGTGCCATATAGAGTTGAAGGCTATAAGACCATTGCTTTTGAAATCTGTGAGCAACTTAAATTCAATATACCTGATTATGTTATTGTACCTACAAGTGCTGGTGGGGATATAAGAGGGATAGAAAAGGGATTTAGAGAATTCAAAGAGTGTGGACTTATAGATAAGATTCCTAAAATGATATGTGTTCAGGCTTCTGGGTGTTCACCTATATCAAAAGCGTATAAAGAAAATAGTGAACAAATTGAAAGATTTGAAAATCCAAAAACTATTGCTCATGCTATTGAAAATCCATTTCCTCCAAGTGGGAATGCTGTATTAAGGATGATAAAACAAAACGGTGGAATAGTAGTTGATGTAAGTGATGGAGAAATACTAGAATCACAAAAGGAATTGGCATCTATAGGATTGTTTGTACAGCCAGCATCAGCAACATCCCTTGCTGCGGTTAAGAAATTAAAGAAAAACAACTTCCTGATAGAAGAAGATAGAGTAGTATGTATTATTACTGCATCAGGACTAAAATTTACAAAAGCTTTAGATAAACATAGATTAGACGTAATAAGCTGCGATATAGAAGATTTAAGTAAAATTATTAGATAAAAATAAAATAGGTGCTCACAGCACCTATTATTTTTCTTAGGATATTTATAATTATTCTTCTGCTTCAAGGCGACCAACGCTACTTTCGTCTATCTGTCTTGGGAACAATGTTGGGAAGGTAGTACAGATAGGTGATACAACTGGAGACAATTCTGGGAACCCTGTTGATAGTACACAAAGTTGAACTGGAACTATTATCTTCTTTTCACAAGTTATACAAAGTGCAATGATTAAATCAATTCTTATTTCCCCTGTTTCAGGACATACTTCTATGTCTCTTGCTAGGCTATTAGTACCTAATCTAGTTTCACAAAGTACGTTACAGAACTCAGCAAATCTTGGGAAGAAAGCTGAATTAGCTACAGATGGAATACATAGTTCAAAGAAGTTTGTTAGAAGTATTGGAGCGTTAGGAGGAGCTACTGGAACATTAGCTGAAATAGTGAAATTAACTCTTCTATCTCTACTATCTAGTATAACCAAATCTATCTCTACTACTACATTACCTCTTATTAAAACTCTTTGAGTACCAAATACAGGTGTACCTCTCTCTATTCTATCGCATTCGGATGTATCTGCATATATTAGTCTTTCAGTAGATAATCCATCAGGACCTACTACTTCAATGAATTCACCTTTTTCATTTTTTACAAATTCTCCGCCAGATAGAACAGTATCTGGTTCTATAACTAAATTCCTTGGATCTTTCGCATTTGCAGGGTTGAAGAATCTTCTACAACGTATAGCCCTTATACTTACTATTCGAGCACCCATAGGCAAATTTGGAGTAAATCTTACGTTGTTAATTGTTGCAAGCGCTTGAAGGTTAACTAGGGTAGCATCAAATACTTTTTGAACAAAGATTGGTTCAGTAACAACATTTCTTAAAGTTCTGTCCCATTCACATCCAGTAGTACCAACACAACATCTATCATTGATATTTAAACTTTCTAAATCTGATCTATTTTCTGACAACATAATTGTCCTCCTCTCTTTAAATATTCAATTTCTCACTTTAATATATTCAAATTATAATAATTTTGTTACAAATCTCATAACTATTAATATAAATTGGAGGTGTTCTTATGGTATTTTATAATGAAAAGATAATAATAGCGGAAGAAATAAACAAGGCGTTATATATATTTAGACAAATTACCAATGAAATTATTATGTATAGTATTTTGGTAGATGGCACAGAATTAGATGAAAAAACATTAGTAACGGATTCAGTAGGGGACTTTGATGTTGCCTTTAATCATAATGATATATTTTTAATTTATAGCAATGATAAAAGAGAACTTAAACTTGTATCAATTAAGGATAATAAAACGGAATTGATTAGTAGCGACTTAAATAACACAATTTATGAACTTAATCTAATAATTAATAATAATAAAAAATATATATTTTATATAGAGGGTTCAGAAGAAGGTGAAAATATATATAATGTTAAACAAATTATATATAACGAGGGAAATGAAGATAACTTTATTGTTGATAAAATAGCTACGTACAATTTCATAAGCCCTTTAAAAGTAATACTAGAAAATAATAGTATTTGTATTGCTTATTATTTTAAAAATCAAATATGCTTTAAGGAATTTAATACGGTAAATGGCATATGGTCACCATCTTTTACGCTTACCGACAATAGGAATAAGCTATATTTAGATATGATTTTGATCAGTAACAATCTACACCTTGTATACTCGGAATATAAGGATGAAAACTTTTCCACTAAGTATGAAAAATTCTATATAAAAAGAGGCAATATTATAAAAGAAAAGGAAGAAGAACTAACAGGTTATGGTAATCATACGGACCCAATACTTATATACCATTTAAATAAACTTTGGGTCGTCTGGAAGGGAACAAATCAATTTATGAGTAGGGTAAGTGAGGATAATGGAGACTCATTTAGTGAAGTATATACTTGGAAAGAGTCTAATACGGTAGATTTAGTAAAATATAAATATATAACAAATACTGTAGAGAAAGGAATTAAAATTGACTATTCCTATGGTTCATATCATCCTGAAATTAAATTTATTGGATTTGGAAAAAGTGATTAGATAATTATTCTAATCACTTTTAGTCTAGATTTGATTCAAATAAATCCTTAACTTCTTTCATATTATTAGTCTTACCCAAAACCAACATAAGCCTAATTCTAGCTTTTTGCCCTGGTAAATTGCCTCCAAAGATTACGCCCGCGTTTCTTAGTTGCATTCCTCCACCTTCATATCCATATGTATCAAGTACTCTACCAGTATTGCATCTAGAAACCATAACTACAGGGACATTATTTTGTATTGCCTTTTCAATTCCCGGCATCATTTTGGGAGGTACATTTCCTCTACCAAGAGCTTCAATTACTATTCCTTTATAATAGGAATTTATATAGAAATCTAAAATATCAGACTCCATTCCAGGTGCTGTTTTAATTAGTGCAACCTTATCCTCGATTTTTTCAGTATCAATTAACTGTCTTTTTATAATATCTCTATAAAAAATAACCTCATCATTATCCACTATACCCAATGGACCAAATTCGGGAGATTTAAATGTATCTAAAGATAGGGTATTGGTTTTTGTAACTTGAGATGCTGCATTCACCTCATTATTCATAACCACTAATACACCTTTGTTTTTAGCCTTATCTGAAATAGCAGTACATATTGCTGCAGATAAATTACTAGCACCATCATATCCCAATTCTGAATGGTTTCTCATAGCTCCAACAACTACGATAGGTTTTTCATTATGTATAAGCAAATCCAACAAATATGCAGTTTCTTCCAATGTATCTGTACCATGTGTAACAACAACACCTGTCACATCTTCTCTTGCAATGTTTTGTTTAACTACACTAGCTATATCCATCATCATACTAGGAGTTATATGAGGACTCGGCAAATTACTAAAGTTAATGACTTCTAAATTTGCGAATACTTTTATATTTGATATTGAAGACATTATCTCATCAGCGTTTAACGCTGGAATTGCGGCATGCAATACAGGGTCAACCTTCATTGCGATAGTTCCACCAGTGAAAATTACAACTACTTTTTTCGACAACATATTACCCCCTTTAAAACTTCTAAGTTCATAATATCATAAAAAAGCATAAAAAAAAAGACTCCACGAGGAGTCTTTCATCCATATTTGGATGGAACATAACCGTTCAAAAGGGGTATTGGGAATAGAGATCTTATTTCGAGGTTACCAGGGGGATAACCTCTATTAAATTATAGCAAATTACGACAATATTTGCAAACAAAAATATCAAACTTTTTATTGGTATTTTTAAACTTATTGAGCTAAGATATAATTCTGCTTTGTATCCTTTGCAGCCTAAGGGTGAGCGAAGTTGAAGAGGTCCTAGAGCTAGACCTAGATCTTTCGCCAATTCAGGACGATTCTTTACAAGAATCGATTGTAAATTGTGAACTGTGAATTATAAAAAATTTATCCTTCAATTAAAGGAAGATATCCTATATAATGAGTATAGTAAGTGAAATAGGGGGAAAATAATGAATAATTTAATTAAGAAATTAGAGAAAAACGGATACGAAGTAAAATATTTTGAAACTGCAGTAGATGTTAAAAATGCTTTGCTTAATGAAATTAGTGTTGATAAATCTGTTGGTATAGGCGGCTCTATGACTATCCTATCAATTGGAATATATGAGGAATTATTAAATAGGGGTAATAAGGTTTATTGGCATTGGAAAGCAGAAAATAAAAAAGAAGCTAGCGAACTTGCAAAAAACGCAAGCATTTACCTAACTAGTTCCAATGCTATTACTATGGATGGAAAATTAGTCAATATGGATGGGACAGGAAATCGAGTATCTTCAATGATCTATGGTCATGAAAAGGTGTATTTTGTTATTGGTAAAAATAAAATATGTAAAAATTATGAAGAAGCTAAGACTAGAATTGAAACAGTAGCTGCTCCCAAAAATGCAGAAAGATTAAAAATAAATACTCCATGTAGATTTACTGGTAGATGCAATGATTGTGATTCACCTGATAGAATGTGTAATGTTGAAGTTGTACTACATAAGAAACCTAATGGATCGAATATCTCCATATATTTGGTCAATGAAGATTTAGGATACTAAAAGAGGTGTTAAATTGATTTATTTAGATAATTGTTCAACTACAAAGCCTAGAAAAGAAGTAATTGATATTATGATGGAAGCTTTAAAAGATGATTTTGGGAATCCATCTTCCCTTCATAGATTAGGTATCAATTCAGAGAAGAAAATAAAAAATGCTAGGGAAAATATAGCAAATTTTTTAAATGTTGATAGTAAGGAAATATATTTTACATCGGGCGGAACTGAAAGCAACAATATTGCTATTCAAAGTATAATAAGAAAATTCACCAAAAAAGGAAAACACATAATCACAACTAAGATTGAACATTCTTCTATTTTAAATATTATGAAATATTATGAATCCCTTGGTTTTGACGTTACCTACCTTAATACAAATGAATATGGGTATATAGATTTAGATGAATTTAAAAGTGCTTTAAGAGATGATACAATTTTAGTATCTATAATCCATGTGAACAATGAAGTAGGAGCTATTCAAAATATAAAAGCAATTAAAGATATAATAAATAGTTCAGTCTCAAAACCTGTCTTACATCTTGATGGGATTCAATCCTTTGGTAAAATAGATTTTTCATTGAAGGCGTTAGATGTAGATAGCTATTCATTTAGCGGGCATAAGGTTTATGGGCCAAAGGGCATAGGTGGACTTTATATTCACAACAGACTAAAACTTGCACCTATTACATTTGGAGGTGGACAAGAAAGCGGACTACGTTCTGGTACAGAAAATGTTCCAGGTATAATTGGTCTTGGTGAAGCTGTGAGAATATTATCTCTCAAAGGAAAGGAAGAAAGGGAAAGAGTACAAGAACTAAAAGTATATATGGCAGAAAAAATCCTAAAGGAGATTGAAGATATTAGAATAAATACTACTTTAGATGACACGTCTTCTCCATATATTTTAAGTATTTCATTTAGAGATACAAGGGGAGAAGTATTACTCCATTATTTGGAAGATAAGGATATATATGTATCTACATCATCCGCTTGTTCTTCTAAGGGTACCGAAAAAAGTCATGTATTAAAGGCACTAAAATGTAGTGATAAGGAAATAGAAGGTACCATAAGATTTTGTTTATCTTATGAAATCGAAAAAGATGATATTGACTATACAGTAGATGTATTGAAAGCTTCTATAAAAGAAATTAGAAGCATAATTAGGAGGTAATCTTAGTGGACAGAGTATTGAGCATAAGTTTAGGAGAAATTGCCCTAAAGGGTTTAAATAGAAAATACTTCGAAGATCAATTGATTAAGCAAATTAGAAGAGCCATAAAGGATTTAGGGATAGAAAAGATATATAAAGAGCAAGGGAAAATATATATTGAAGGGGAGATTGCCAATTATCCACTAATGATAAATAGATTAAAAAAGGTATTTGGCCTTGTTTATATAAGTCCTTGTGTGCGAGTTGAAAAGGATGTTGAAGTGATTTCTTCAGCTGTAATAGAAATAATTAAAGAGGTTAAGGAAAACAAAAGCATCAAAACTTTTAAGGTAGATACAAATAGGGCAGATAAATCCTTCCCTATAAAGTCACCAGACTTTTCTAAGAAGATGGGCGGAATTATTTTACGAAACTTTGAGGATTTAAAAGTTGATGTTCATAATCCTGATGTATATTTATATATAGATATAAAACAGAATGCATATATATATACTGAAAAGATAAAGGGTTATGGAGGACTTCCTATCGGTACAAATGGAAAAGGGCTATTGCTGTTGTCTGGGGGTATAGATAGTCCAGTTGCAGGTTTTATGATGGCTAAACGAGGTATCGAACTTTCTTGTGTTCACTATCATTCATATCCTTTTACATCTGAAAGGGCAGAGGAAAAGGTAAAAGAATTAGCACATATACTTGCTAGGTATACTGGTAAACTAAAGATATTTAGCGTCAACTTATTGGATATTCAAAAAGAAATCAATACTAAATGTCCTGAAGATGAGATGACTATTCTTTCAAGAAGATTTATGATGAGAATAGCTGAAAGAATCGCAAATTACCATCAAATGAATGCTCTTATAACAGGAGAAAATTTAGGTCAAGTGGCAAGCCAAACTATATATGGGCTTAATGTTACAAACCAATCTGTAGACCTTCCAGTATTCAGACCTTTAATTGGTTTTGATAAGGTTGATATCATAGAAATAGCAAAAGATATAGAGACTTATGAGACTTCAATTATGCCTTTTGAGGATTGTTGTACAGTTTTCTTGCCAAAACATCCAGTAACAAGACCGAAGGTTGAAGATATAATAAAGTCTGAAGAAGCTTTAGATGTAAATACTTTAATAGACAATGCAATAGCTAATATGAAGGTATATACAATAGAATAATTAGATTTCAAACCAGTTTTGTAACTGGTTTTTTCTTTTTTAAACTAGGTTTTTTAATAGTAAACTTTAAGTTTATTAACATCTAAAAATATGAGTAAAATACATATAAAAATAGTATAAAAAAATTTATAAAACGTATTGCATTTTGGATTAATTTATTTTATAATAGGGTAGTTAATAAATAAGTTTAGTAAATTTAAACCTGATGTTTAATATATGGTGAATTTTTCTGGGAGGATTTTATGAATATCGGAGAAAAAATTAAAAGGTTGAGAGTCAAGAATTCACTAACGCAGGAAGAGTTAGCGGATAGATGTGAATTGACAAAGGGATTTATCTCTCAAGTAGAAAGAGACCTTACTTCACCTTCTATAGCTACCTTAGTTGATATTTTAGAAGGATTAGGTACAAACCTTAAAGACTTCTTTAATGAAACTGTAAATGAGAAAATCGTGTTTACTAAAGACGATGCTTTTGAAATGGAAAATGCTGAACTGAAATACAAACTAAAATGGGTAATTCCAAATGCACAAAAAAATATTATGGAACCCATTTTGATTGAATTAGACCCTGATGGTAGAACAAAAGAAGATTCACCTCATGAAGGGGAGGAATTTGGTTTTGTGGTGAACGGAAGTATTAATCTTCATATTGGACACGACAAATATAAGGTAAAAAAAGGAGAAAGTTTTTATTATAAAGCCAATTCAAATCATTATATTTCAAATGCTGGAAAAACAAAAGCAGTGGTGATTTGGATTAGCACTCCACCAAGTTTTTAATATTTAAGGGGGGAACAAATTGGAAAGGCAACATATAGTTGATTTAAAAAACATTTCTAAAGAATATAATGACGTTAAAGTTTTAGAGGATATAAACCTTTACATTAAAGAAAATGAATTTTTAACACTACTAGGACCAAGTGGATGTGGTAAAACTACTACATTACGTATTATAGGCGGTTTTGAAAAACCTTCAACAGGTCAGGTTATATTTGAAGGCAAGGATATAACAAATGTACCTCCTTATGAAAGACAGATTAATACAGTATTCCAAAGATATGCATTGTTCCCACACTTAGATGTTTTTGACAATATTGCTTTTGGACTAAAGATAAAAAAAATATCAAAGGATGAAATAAAGACTAGAGTTAAGGATATGCTTCGCTTGGTAAATCTACAAGGATTTGAAAATCGTTCAATTGATTCCTTAAGTGGTGGACAACAGCAAAGAATTGCCATTGCAAGAGCATTGGTGAACGAGCCAAGAGTATTACTACTTGATGAACCCCTAGGAGCTTTGGACTTAAAATTAAGAAAAGATATGCAAATAGAATTAAAAAATATGCAAAAAAGAGTTGGTATTACATTTATCTATGTAACACACGACCAAGAAGAGGCACTTACTATGTCTGACACTATAGTAGTCATGGATAAGGGGAAAATACAACAAATTGGTACTCCTGTAGATATATATAATGAACCTAAAAATGCCTTCGTAGCAAAGTTTATTGGGGAAAGTAATATAGTTGATGGTATAATGCATAGTGATTATACAGTAGAGTTTTCAAATAGGGTATTTGAATGTGTAGATAAAGGTTTTGGAAAAGATGAAGCTGTGGATGTAGTTATAAGACCAGAGGATGTGGAAATAGTACACGTAAACGATGGTATTTTAAGGGGAGTAGTTACTTCTGTTACTTTTAAAGGTGTCCATTATGAAATGATGGTACGAGATAAAGAGATAGAATGGATGATACAATCTACAATCATGAAAGAAGTTGGAACAGAAGTAGGAATGAATATTAAACCTGAGAATATACACATAATGAAGAAGGTGAATGTTTAATGAAATTGAAACGCACTGCTTATCCCTATTTATTATGGATGGGAATTTTCATAGCAATTCCTTTACTATTAGTATTATATTTTGCATTTACAACAGGAGATAGCCAAAACTTTGCAGAGTTCCAATTTAGCCTTGCTAATTTTGAAAGATTTTTTACACCAATTTATTTAAAGGTACTTGCTAGATCTGTTAATTTAGCTTTCATATCCACAGTTGTTACACTAATATTGGGATATCCAATTGCATTAATTATTTCCAAGGAAAAACCTAGCAAGAGAAATATGATGATATTGATGTTTGTTATACCTATGTGGATGAACTTCCTGCTAAGAACATATGCATGGCTAACACTTCTAGGGAAAAATGGACTTATTAATACCTTATTAATTAAAATTGGATTAAATCCATTAGATTTAATGTACAATGATAAGGCAGTGTTATTAGGAATGGTATACAATTTCCTACCATTTATGGTATTGCCTATATTTTCTGTATTAACAAAAATAGATAAAGGTTTAATCGAAGCTGCTGAAGATTTAGGAGCAAATAGAGTAAAAACCTTTATGAAGGTCATATTTCCATTAAGTCTTCCAGGAGTTATTACTGGAATTACAATGGTGTTTATACCTGCAGTTAGTACATTTGTTATCTCAAGTCTTTTGGGAGGAAACAAGTCAAACTTAATAGGAAATCTAATAGAACAACAATTTAGATATACAGGTGATTGGCATTTTGGTTCTTCTATGTCAATTATCCTAATGATATTTATCTTGATAACTATGGCTATAACAAATAAATTTGATAAAGATAAAGAAGGGGAAGGTGGAGGCCTATGGTAGAAAAAGGTTTAAAAAGATTATATACTTTCCTTATATTCTTATTTCTTTATGCACCAATTATCGTTTTGATTGTTTTTTCTTTTAACAATTCAAAATCTAGAGGTGTTTGGAATGGATTTACTCTTAAATGGTATATAGAATTGTTTAAAGATAGGGAAGTTTTAAAAGCGTTGTACAATACTTTGTTAATAGCCATATCTTCCTCTATTATTTCAACAATTATAGGGACATTAGCCGCAATTGGTATATACAATATGAATGGAATTGGAAAGAAAATTGTATTGAATCTAAACTATCTTCCAGTTCTTAATCCAGATATTGTGACTGCTGTTTCATTAATGGCCTTATTTAGATTTGTAAAGCTAGAGTTTGGATTATTTACCATGTTGTTGTCTCATATTACATTTTGCACACCTTATGTAATACTTTCAATATTGCCTAAGTTAAAGCAAATGAACAAGCATATTTATGAGGCTGCAATGGACTTAGGCGCTACACCTTTCTATGCACTTAGAAAGGTTATAATACCTGAGATAATGCCTGGTATAATAACAGGTGGACTTATGGCTTTTACATTGTCAATAGATGATTTTGTTATAAGTTTCTTTAATACTGGACATGGGGTTTCTAACTTAAGTATTACTATATATTCAATGGCAAGGCGTGGGATAAATCCTGTAATCAATGCTTTGTCAACATTAATGTTTATTAGCTTACTAGTTTTATTATTGATTATAAATAAAAGAACAGATAAGAATTTAGTTGAAGGAGGAAGATAAATTGAAAAAATTAAAATTAACAATACTTTTAGCTATTGTTATATTAGGAACTTCTATTTTGTCTGCATGTGGAGACAATACCCCTAGCATCAATGTATATAACTGGGGCGACTATATAGATATGGATGTTATACGTGATTTCGAGAAGGAATATGGTATAAAGGTTGTATATGATACCTTTGCTACTAATGAGGACTTGTATGTAAAGCTGAAACAAGGCGGAAGTAGTTATGATGTAATATTTCCTTCAGATTATATGATTGAAAGAATGATTAGAGAAGATTTATTAGTTAAGTTGGACAAAAATAATATACCAAATTTATCTAAAGTAGATGAGAAATTCTTAAATCTTGATTATGACCCAAATAACGATTATTCAGTTCCTTATATGTGGGGTACTGTAGGTATTATTTACAATAAGACTATGGTAGACGAACCGTTAACCAGTTGGGCGGATTTATGGAACGAAAAGTATAAAGACCAAATAATAATGTTAAATAGCCAAAGGGATTCATT
This sequence comes from Tissierellaceae bacterium, assembly GCA_033809995.1. Classification (GTDB taxonomy): domain Bacteria; phylum Bacillota; class Clostridia; order Tissierellales; family Tissierellaceae; genus Paratissierella. Next base: position 17,745 of record JAPXKQ010000021.1, on the reverse strand, counting down.
GGCAGTTGCTTTAAAGAAGCTCGGTTATTCTATGAATACTAGAGATATAGACGAGCTTGAGGCAGCAAAAGAAGAATTAATCATACAAAAACCTTTAGTAACTGCATACCTTGGGGATGAGATAAAAGGTGCTATAGTCAGTGGAGACGCCGCTATTGGAGTTGTATGGTCTGGTGATGCTGTTGCAATGATTAGGGATAACCCTGATTTGGAATACGTAATTCCTTCTGAAGGAACGAATCTTTGGTTTGATGCAATGGTAATTCCAAAAAGTGCAAAGAATAAGGAAGGAGCAGAGAAATTTATTGATTTTATGACTAGACCAGATATTTCAGCAAAAAACACAGACTATATTGGATATTCAACTCCTGTTCCAGAAGCAGTGGACCAATTACCAGAGGATATTAAAAATAGTTTAGTAGCTTATCCAACAGATGAAATGATAAAGAATACTGAAATATTTAAAGATCCTATGGATATTATCGGGGAATATGATAGAATTTGGACAGAGTTAACAAGTGAACAATAGTTACAATAGGGATGGTATACTGCCATCTCTTTTGTTTATCTAATGGGATACTTTGGGTATTATTATTTTGACTAAAATTTAGGAGTGTGTATGAGGGATAGCTAAAGACTTAACTAAAAATGATTTACTTGTTAATAAAAAGGAATGGTATAATGATAAAAAATAAATGTGTTTTTAGATTCAAGGACTATATTAAAACCTGTAAAACTGTTAAAATAATTAGTGGAAGTCTTACAAGGGCTTAATACATTAAGAAATGGGGTATTTAATCAAATAAAGGTTGAAGACTATCTTGAAAATGGTATTAAGTTCAAATAAAATTAGGCGGTGATATTATGGATATTCAATTTTTTGGTGCAGCTAAGGTGGTAACAGGATCTAATTATTTAATTACAACTAAAAAATATAAAATACTTATTGATTGTGGTCTGTTCCAAGGAAATGATGAATTGGAAAAGATGAATGCTGAAGATTTCCCCTATGATCCAAAAGAAATAGATTTTATGATATTGACCCATGCACATATTGATCATAGTGGCAGAATACCAAAGTTAGTCAAAGATGGATTTAGAGGTAAGATTATAAGTACAAAAGCCACATATGATCTATGTAAGATAATGCTTTTAGATAGTGCGAAGATTCAAGAATCAGATGTCATATGGGAAAATAAAAAGAGACTTAGAGCAGGGGAAAAATTTCTTGAGCCTTTATATACCATGGAAGATGCAGATCATAGTCTGAAATTTTTTGAAACTTATTTTTATAATCAAAAAATTAAATTAAATGAGGATATATCAATTAGATTTAAAGATGCAGGACATATTTTAGGTTCGTCAATTCTTGAATTATGGATTAAAGAAGAAGCAGAAAGTACAAAATTTGTATTTTCTGGTGACTTAGGAATGCCTGGCAGACCTATAATCAACGACCCCGAATTTATTGATGAAGCAGATTATTTAATTATGGAGTCCACCTATGGAGATACGGTCCATGAACCATATAAAGAAAGCACTGAAAAGCTCATAGATGTAATAAATAAAACAGTATATAGAGGTGGCAGTGTAATTATTCCGTCTTTTGCTGTAGGAAGAACACAAGAACTTATCTATATGTTAAACAATTATTATGAATACAGTGATGTGGAAGAACATATGAAAGTACCTGTATATATAGATAGTCCAATGGCGGTTGATGCTACGGAAGTTTTTCAACGTAATTCAAGTAGTTTTAATATAAAAACTCAAGACTTAATATTGAAAGGAGATAACCCCTTTATATTTAGCAATCTAAGATATATAAAAAGTCAAGAAGAATCTATGATGTTAAATAAAACTGATTATCCAAAAGTTATAATATCCTCTAGTGGAATGGCAACAGCTGGAAGAATACGACATCACTTGAAGCATAATCTTTGGAATCCAAAGAATAGTCTAGTATTTGTAGGATATCAAGCTGAAGGTACTCTAGGTAGAATCTTACTAGATGGAGCTAAGAAAGTTAAGCTTTTAGGAGAAGAAATCTACGTTGGTCTTGAAATATATGACTTAGAAGGATTTTCAGGTCATGCTGACCAGCCATTCCTAGTTAAATGGATTGAAAATTTTAAAGTAAAACCTAAAAAGGTATTTATTGTACATGGAGAAATAGAAGCATCGGAAACATTAGCAGGAATTATCGAAAATAAGTTTAATATAAAAACTATAATTCCAAACATGAAAGATAGTTATACAATTTTAAAAAATGATATTGAACTAATTAAAGGTATGAATATCGAACCAGCATTATTAAAAGAAGATATTGAAAATGAATTGGAAAGTGTATATAGTCAATTCAATTCGCTGATTTCAAAATCAAATAGGCTATACGAGGATAAATTGTTGGAGAAAAATTATGATTTATTAAAAAATAGGCTAATAGAATTACAAAGTAAGTTGATGGACTTAAATATTTTATTGGGTAAATAACAGGAGGCAGTTATGAAATACATTACAAATTTGTCAAATGATCCAAGGTATAATTTAGCATTTGAAGAATACTGTTTTAGAAACCTCCCAAGGGAGGAAGATTATGTTTTTTTATGGATAAATGGACCTGCTATAATAGTAGGGAAGAATCAGAATACATTAGAGGAAATAAATTCAGAATATGTTGATGAACATGGAATTAGGGTAGTAAGAAGGGTAACAGGTGGTGGGGCTGTATATCATGATTTGGGAAATTTAAACTTCTCAATTATAACAGAAGTCAAAGGTGCAGAGAAGATAGATTTTGGTAAAATAAATATCCCTATAGTTAAATCACTGGAGAAACTTGGTATTAGAGCCCAACTTTCTGGAAGAAATGATTTAACATTAGATGAAAAGAAATTTTCAGGAATAGCCCAATCTGTTTGGAAAAAAAGAGTACTAAACCATGGCACTATCCTTTATGATACAGACTTAAGCGTGTTGTCAAATGCTTTGAATGTTAAACAGGATAAAATAGAGTCTAAAGGAGTTAAAAGTGTAAGATCACGTGTTACAAATATTAAGCCATATTTAAAAGATGATATTGATATTATGGCTTTTAAAGAAATACTTCTTAAAAATATATTTGAACATGAAAATCTTATTCCTGAAGAATATATATTAAGTGAGAATCAAAAGGAAGAAATAAATAAATTATTTAAAGAAAAATATTCAACATGGGAATGGAATTATGGAGAATCACCAGATTTCACTTACAAAAACTATAAAAGATTTTCATTTGGCGGCATTGATATCAGATTGAATGTTAAAAATGGATTAATTGAAAATTGTAAAATATTTGGAGACTTCTTTGGAACAGAAGATGTTAATATTTTGGAGGAAAACCTAAAGGGTGTTAAATATATAGAAGAAGAAGTAGAAAAAATAATAGAAGCTGAACCCCTAGAAAAATATTTTGGCAATATAACAAAAAAAGATTTTTTAAATTTAATTTTTGAATAATCTAAAAATTGAAGGAAATACAATCAAACAAAACCGTTTGTGCAATTTAATCATTCATTTTAAAAAATTCAATAATTTATATCTAATTTATTTTTTAGGCATCATTTATTTAAAATAAAATAAAAGAGAGGGATATAATGGAATCTAAAATAGCAAGGGAAATAACTTTGATAGAAGTGAAGGATAATAGAACTTTAAAAGATTTCATAAATTTACCTTTTACACTATATAAAGGAGATACGGCTTGGGTTTCACCATTAAAATCAGATTTTAAAAAATATATATTAGGAAAAAACAATTTTTTAAATGATGCAGGACCAAATATTAAGGTTGTGGCTTACAAGGGAGGTATCCCAGCAGGAAGAATATTAGTAGGTATTAACAATCAATTAAATCAGGTAAAAGGATTTAAAGAGGGATATATATCGCTCTTTGAGTCAATAGAGGATGAAGAAGTTGCCTTTTCATTATTAGAATTTGCTGAAGATTGGCTTAGTAAGAAGGGTATGGATTTGATCAAGGGACCACTTTCTTTGCCTGGGGGAGATGATAATAGGGGCTTTTTAATAGACAACTTTGAAGATCCTACCTTGGTGATGAATACCTATAATAAACCATATTATAATGATTATTTTGTAAACTTTGGTTTTTCAAAGTATTTTGATTGTTATGCCTATAGAAGCTACATCAAAAATGACAATATTGAGAGATATGAAAAACTTGTGCCATATGCAATGGAAAAGTACAAATTTAGGATTGATAAAGTTGACTTAAAAAATATAGACAAGGAATTAAAGGATGTAAAAGAAATAATAGAAAAGTCAATGCCTAAAGAGTGGGATGACTTTATACCTCCAAGTGATGGGGAATTGGATTTAATAAAAAAACAACTTGTACCATTTGCAGATCCAGATTTAATATATATAGCTAGAACATTGGATGGTAAACCTATAGGCTTTAATATCACTTTACCCGACTACAATCAAGTTTTAAAGAAACTTAATGGTAAACTATTACCCTTTGGAATAATTAAATTTTTATTTTATAAACGTAAGATAAATAGATTAAGATTTTTTGTATTGTTTGTAGTCCCAGAGTATAGAAAAAAAGGTGTTCCGTCATCAATCTATCTTCAATCATATATTGCAGCTGTAAAGAAAGGATACGAATTTGGAGAGGGCTCAACGATTTGGGAATATAACGAAGATATGAAAAGAGATATAGAAAAGTTTGGAGGAGAAATATATAAAACATATAGAATATACAAAAAACAGATATAAGATATATGAATATTCTGAAAAATGAATGCAGTAAAATTATTCTTTTATTTTGTGAATTAAAAACTGTTAATTTTTTAAATTGACAGTTTTTTTTGTTAAATATTTGTTGAATTTTATATTTTATATGTTAATATAAAGATGGTTATATTAATACTTATGTACGCCCTTAGACTAGAGAAATGTACATATAATTAAAATTTATCAGGAGGTAGTAATATTGGAAAAGAAAACTATTGTATTAGGTGTAATCGGCTCTGATTGTCATGCAGTAGGCAATAAGATTCTAGATTATTCCTTATCAGACGCAGGGTTCAATGTGGTAAATATAGGTGTTCTCTCCCCACAAGAGGACTTTATAAATGCTGCTATAGAAACAAATGCAGATGCAATTTTAGTTTCTTCACTTTATGGACATGGTGAAATAGACTGCCGTGGAATGAGAGAGAAATGTGATGAAGCTGGACTAAAAGATATTCTACTATATGTTGGTGGTAATATTGTAGTTGGTAAACAAGATTGGCAAGATGTATTAAAGAGATTCCAAGCAATGGGTTTTGACAGAGTTTATCCACCAGGAACATCTGTTGAAACAGCTATTCATGACTTAAAAGAAGACTTATATAAATAATAAAAATGAGGGATAATGATGGATGCATATCTTTTTATAGACTTTGGTAGTACATTTACAAAGTTAACACTTGTAGATATTGCCAATGAAGAGATAATTGCTACAGAAAAATCTTATACGACAGTTGAAACTGACGTAACTATAGGTTATAACAATGCATTAGAAAAGCTAAATAAAAAGGTAAATACAGAGTACAATATAGTTAAAAAATTAGCTTGTTCTTCTGCGGCAGGTGGTTTAAAAATAATTGCTATAGGTTTAGTTCCTGAATTAACGGCAGAAGCTGCAAAAAGGGCGGCATTAGGAGCAGGTGCTAAAGTAATTAAAACCTATAGTTTCAATTTAAACAATGCTGAATTGTTAGAAATAAAAAATTCCAATGCTGATATGATATTACTTGCCGGTGGAACAAATGGTGGAAATAGTGAGTGCATTTTACACAATGCACAGCAGATTAAAAACCATGAACTTACAATACCTGTAGTTGTTGGTGGAAACAAATCTTGTGTTGATGAGATTAAAGAAATCTTTGGTGAAGATATAGAGTATTATATTACGGAAAATGTAATGCCTGACTTAAACCATATCAATGTTGAGCCAGCTAGAGAAACAATTAGAAACATTTTCATGAAGAAAATCATACATGCTAGAGGAATGGAAAATGTACAAAATACCATATCTGAGATCTTAATGCCGACCCCAGCATCAGTTTTAAAAGCGGCTGAGGTACTATCTGTAGGTACAAAAGATGAAGATGGTATAGGTGATTTAGCTGTTATTGATATAGGTGGAGCTACAACGGATATACATTCCATAGCAGAAGGTGCACCAAGTAAACCCTCTGTAGTATTACGTGGATTAGAAGAACCTCATTCTAAGAGAACTGTTGAAGGTGATTTAGGAATGAGATACTCCGCAATGTCAGTATTTGATGCAGTTGGCATAAAATATATGAAGAAATATTTACACAGTGCATTTGACATAGAAGCAGAATTTAGAAAAAGATCAGAAGAAACAAGTTTTATTGCTGAAACTGATGCAGAAATTGAATTTGATGAGGCTATCGCAAAAGTATGTGCTGACATATCTATGAAAAGACATGCAGGAATTGTTGAGCCTATCTATTCACCTATGGGAATGATGTATTCACAAACAGGTAAAGACCTAATGGAATTACCATATATTTTAGGAACAGGTGGAGTAATTGTAAATAGTAAGAATCCTGATAAGATTCTTGAAGCATCATTGTTTACAATGGAAGATCCTACTTCCTTAAAACCAAGACATCCTAAGTTCCTTCTCGATAAGATGTATATCTTATCAGCTATGGGACTACTTGCAATGATAAATCCAAATATGGCTGTTAGAATGTTGAAAAAATATATTGTTGAAATTTAGGAGGAAGATTGATGAAATTAAAGAATAAAAGGCTTTCTGATGGGGAGTTTTTCGAAATAAGAAAAGATGTACTATCTCACTGGCCAACTGGTAAAGATGTTGACCTACAAGAAGCTGTTGATTACTTAAAAAAAGTTCCTGATGAAAAGAATTTTGCAAAGAAATTAAAAAAAGCTAAAGAACAAGGCATTACACTAGCTCAACCTAGAGCAGGTGTAGCATTAATCGACAAACATATCGAACTATTAAACTATCTTTCAAAAGAAGGTGGCGCTGACCTTTTACCTTCAACTATTGACTCATATACAAGGCAAAATAGATATGATGAATGTGAAGTTGGAATTAACGAATCAATTAAAGCGGGAAGATCTTTATTAAATGGTTTTCCAGCTGTAAATCATGGGGTTAAAGGCTGTAGAGAAGTATTTGAAAATGTTGACAAACCACTTCAAGCTAGACATGGTACACCTGATTCAAGATTACTAGCAGAAATCATTCATGCTTCAGGCTGGACTTCAAATGAAGGTGGCGGAATTAGTTACAATATCCCATATGCTAAGAGTGTTACAGTCGAAAAATCACTAACTGACTGGCAATATTGTGATAGATTAGTAGGATTCTATGAAGAACAAGGCATTGAAATAAACAGAGAACCCTTTGGTCCATTAACAGGAACTTTAGTACCACCTTCAACATCAAATGCTGTAGCTATAATTGAAGCATTATTAGCAGCTGAGCAAGGTGTTAAGAGTATTACAGTAGGTTATGGACAATGTGGAAACTTAATTCAAGACGTTGCAGCTATCAGAGCATTAGAAGAACAAACTGAAGAATACTTAAAGAAATATGGATATAATGACTGTGTTGTTACTACAGTATTTCACCAATGGATGGGTGGATTCCCAGAAGATGAATCAAAGGCATTTGGAGTTATTTCATTAGGTTCTACAGCTGCTGCATTAGCTGGAGCTACAAAAGTTATAGTAAAAACTCCACACGAAGCTATTGGTATCCCAACAAAAGAAGCAAATGCCGCTGGAATTAAAGCTACAAAGATGACATTAAACCTATTATCTGGTCAAAGAATGGCAATGAGCAAGGAATTAGAATTAGAAATTAACATAATTAAAGCAGAAACAAAATGTATGGTAGAAAAACTATTTGAAATTGGTGGCGGAGATTTAGCTGTAGGTACTGTTAAAGGTTTTGAAAGCGGAATTATAGATATTCCGTTTGGTCCTTCAAAATATAACTATGGTAAAATGATGCCAGCAAGAGACAACAATGGTGCTGTTAGATATTTAATGATAGGGAATATTCCTTTCACAAAAGAACTAATTGACTTCAACAAAGAAAGACTTGAAGAAAGAGCAAAATATGAAAACAGAGAAGTAAGCTTCCAAATGACAGTTGATGACATCTTTGCAGTAGGTAAAGGTAGATTAATCGGTAGACCAGAAGGCAAATAATTGAACCTTGGATTAAAAATAACAGGAGGTATATATAATGAAGATAGTAGATTTAGTATGTTCAGAAGGTAAAACAGGCTTTTATTTTGATGACCAAAAGGCTATCAAAATGGGAGCTAAACATGATGGTTTATTCTATATAGGAGAACCTCAATTAGAAGGATTTACAGCTATAAGACAAGCAGGCGAAAGTATCTCCGTAATGCTAATATTAGAAGACGGTCAAGTAGCATATGGTGACTGTGCAGCTGTACAATACTCTGGAGCTGGTGGAAGGGATCCATTGTTCTTAGCAAAAGATTTCATTCCAGTTATCGAAAACGAAATTAAACCATTATTAGTAGGAAGAGATGCAGATAATTTCAAAGCATTAGCTGAAGAATTTGACCATCTTCAAGTTAATGGAAAGAGATTACACACTGCAATTAGATATGGTATTACCCAAGCCATTTTGGATGCAGTTGCTAAATCCAAGAAAATTACTATGGCTGAAGTTATTAAGGAAGAATACAATACAAATATTGAACTAAAGAGAATTCCTATATTCACTCAATCAGGCGACGATAGATATTTAAATGCTGACAAGATGATAATCAAGGGAGCAGACGTATTGCCACACGGGTTATTCAATAACGTAGAAGAAAAATTAGGACTTAAAGGCGAATTATTAAAGGAATATGTTGAGTGGTTAAGAGATAGGGTAAATGAATACAAGACTACTGAAGACTACAATCCAATATTCCATATTGACGTTTATGGTACAATCGGTCAATTGTTAAATGATGATACTAAAGCAATGGCTGACTACTTAGCAACTCTAGAAGAAGCTGCTAAACCATATGCATTAAGAATTGAAGGACCTATGGATGTTGGCGGAAGAAAAGAACAAATGGAAGCTTTGAGAGATTTAAGAGCTGAATTAGAAGCTAGAGGAATCAATGTTGAATTAGTAGCTGACGAATGGTGTAATACTTTAGAAGATGTTAAATACTTTGCTGATAACAAAGCTGGACATATGATCCAAGTTAAGACTCCAGACCTAGGCGGAATCAACAATACAATCGAAGCATTATTATACTGTGAGGAAAAAGGTATCGGAGCATATTGTGGCGGAACATGTAATGAAACTAACAGAAGTGCTGAAGTATGCTGTAACATTGCAATTGCTTGTGGTGCAAAACAAACTCTTGCTAAACCAGGTATGGGTGTAGACGAAGGATATATGATTATCAATAACGAAATGAATAGAGTTTTAGCTTTAGCAAAAAGAAGAGCTTAAAGAAATATAAAAGGAAGTGTAAAATTGAGAACGATAGATGCCAGAAAAATTACTGAAGCAGTAAAAAACATGGTGATAGAAGCAAATTATTTTCTACCTAGGGATGTAATGGAAGCATTAAAGCAAGCTAGAGAAAATGATGATTGGAAACTTTCTCAAGATATACTTGACAAGATTATAGAAAATGCAGAAGTTGCTTCAAATGAAAGAGTACCTATGTGTCAAGACACAGGTATGGCTGTAGTATTTGTTAAGATGGGGCAAGAAGTAGTAATCGAGAACGGATATATTGAAGATGCAATCAATGAAGGTGTAAGACAAGGTTATGAAGAAGGTTATTTAAGAAAATCTGTAGTTAAAGACCCATTGAATAGAGTAAATACAAAGGACAACACACCTGCAATAGTAAATTATGAAGTTGTTCCTGGAGATAAGCTTACTCTAATGGTAGCTGCTAAAGGTTTTGGATCAGAAAATATGTCAAGACTAAAAATGCTTAAACCTTCAGAAGGCTTACAAGGAGTAAAGGATTTTGTACTTGAAACAGTAGAGTTAGCAGGACCAAACCCATGTCCTCCAATAGTTGTAGGAGTAGGAGTAGGAGGAACATTTGAAAAGGTATCATTATTAGCAAAGAAAGCTCTAATGAGAGATTTGGACAAATACAATGAAAATCCTTTCTATGCTGATCTAGAAAAAGAATTATTAGAAGAAATAAATGCACTAGGAATTGGACCACAAGGTTTTGGTGGAAAAACAACTGCATTAAAAGTAAGTATAGAGTATTTTCCAACACACATAGCAGGATTACCTGTTGCTGTAAACATTAACTGCCATGCAACAAGGCATAAAGAAGTAACACTTTAGGAGGGTAAATATGGAAATTAAATTAAATACGCCGTTCACTAAGGAAGCCTTGAAGGACTTAAAACCAGGAGATAATGTTTTAATTACTGGATATATGTATACAGCAAGGGATGCTGCTCACAAAAGACTAGTAGAATTAGTAGAAGAAGGTAAAGAGCTTCCAATAGATGTAAAAGGTGCTTGTATATTCTATGTAGGTCCAACACCTGCAAAAGAAGGCCAAGCCCTAGGTTCTGCAGGACCAACAACAAGCTATAGAATGGATGCTTACGCACCTACTTTATTAGACCTAGGCTTAATGGGAATGGTTGGAAAAGGTAAAAGAGGACCGGAAGTAGTTGAAAAAATGGTAGAGCACGGAGCAGTATATTTTGCTGCTATAGGCGGAGCAGGTGCTTTAATATCTAAGAAAATCAAGTCTTCTGAAATAGTTGCTTATGAAGATTTAGGAGCAGAAGCAATTAGAAAAATATATGTAGAAGATTTTCCAGCTACTGTAATTATTGATTCTAAAGGGAACAACCTTTATGAATTAGGTAGAGAGGAGTATCTTAAATGGAAGAGAGAAAAATAACTAAAATGGCTAAAGCTGGCTCTGTTGAATCTAACGATATTTTAGTTATGATTTCACCAGGAGAGGGAAGCCTTGAAGTAGAAGTTGAAAGTATTGTATATAAACAATTTGGTGAAAGTATTAAGGATGTTATCCTTAATACTTTAGCCGAAGAAGGCATCAAGGATGCAAAAGTTATCGCTAAGGACAAGGGGGCCCTAGACTTTACTATAAAGGCTAGAGTGAAAACATGTATCAGAAGGGGGACTACAAATGAGTTATAGAACTTTGTTATTTATCCCAGGAAACAACCCAGGTATGCTTCTAAATTCTGATATATTAGGTGCCGATGCGTTGATTATAGATTTAGAGGATGCAGTTGCATTAAACGAAAAAGACTCAGCAAGAATGTTGGTAAGCGAATATATAAATACCTTTGAAAGAAATACAGATGTATTTATAAGAATAAACCCACTTGATAGTCCATATTTCTATGAAGATTTAGATGTAGTAAAAGATTTAGATATAACAGGTATAGTTCTTCCAAAGGCAAGCGTTGAGTCAATGGAAGCTTTAGATAGATATTTAGAAGAAAATAATGTAGATTTTAAAGTTATTGGACTTATAGAAACAGCTATGGGTCTAGAACTTTCATTAGAAATCCTAAGTAAATCTAAAAAAGTTATTGGTGTATTACTAGGTGCAGAGGATTTAACATTGGACCTAGGTGCTAAGAGAACAAAACAATCAGATGAAATAAGATATGCCAGATCAAGAATTATTGCAGTTTCAAAGGCATTACAAATAGAAGCAATAGATACACCATGGACCGATACAGATGATTATGAAGGTTTAAAAATCGATACTCTTAATGCTAAGGATTTAGGTATGAGTGGTAAAGCTCTAATAAGCCCTAGACACGTTGATATAGTAAATAAAATCTTCTCACCATCCGAAAAGGAATTAGAATACTCTATTAGGGTTATGGAAGGTGTGAAGGTTGCTAAGGAAAAAGGTTTAGGTGCCTTTTCATTAGACGGTAAGATGGTAGATTTACCAATTATTAAACGTGCTGTTAATCTACTTAAGATGGGTGGAGCATATAAGGAGGAATATGATGAATTACTTAAATAATGAAAACTTAAATACTGTAAGAATCATAGATAAATCCGAATATCCCTCAAAAGGACAAAAGCAAAATAAAGTTACTAAAGATATTACAGGACTATTAAAATCACTTAATATAAAAGATGGGGCAGTTCTTTCATTTCACCACCATTTAAGAAATGGAGATAAAGTATTAAATTTAGTAATGAAGGAAGTTCAAGCTTTAGGCGTTAAGGATATAACATTGGTAGCAAGCTCACTTTTCCCAACACATAGTGAATTAATACCATTATTGAAAGATGGAACAATAAAAAATATTGTGACATCCTATATATCGGGTGGATTGGGAGAAGCAATTAGTTATGGTGAATTAAAAGGAAATATAATTATGCAATCCCATGGTGGACGTGCAAGATCCATTTTAAATGGTGAAATCAAAATAGATGTAGCCTTTATCGCATCCCCAAGCTCAGACAATAAGGGAAATATATCAGGAGTAAATGGTACTAACTCCTGCGGTACATTAGGATATGCTATAGCTGATAGTATGATGGCAGACAAGGTAGTAGCAGTAACAGACTCCTTGATGGAATATCCAAATTATCCAGCAGATATAACTGAAGACTACGTAGACCATATATTATTAGTAGATTCAATAGGTCTAAAATCAGGTATAGTATCAGGTACTACAATGATAACAAAAGACCCTATAGGGTTAAAAATAGCTAAAGATACTCTTAAGGTAATGGAAGCTACAGGTTTACTTAAAGATGGAGTAAGCTTCCAATCTGGAGCAGGCGGTATATCTTTAGCAGTAACATCATTCTTAAGAGACTATATGATAGAAAATAATATAAAAGGGAGCTTTGCTTCAGGTGGAATTACTGGGTATTTGACAGATATGCTTGAAGAAGGGCTGTTTGATTCCCTTTTTGATGTACAATGCTTTGATTTACAAGCTATCGAATCATTAAAGAAAAATCCAAATCACTTAAGAATGAGTGCATCCCAATATGGTAACCCAGAGGTTTCAGCAGTAGTAGATAATCTAGACATAGTTATACTTGGAGCTACTGAAATAGATACAGATTTTAATGTTAACGTATCAACAGGCTCTCATGGAATTTTAATGGGTGGCTCAGGTGGACATCAAGATACAGCAGCAGGAAGTAAGGTATCTATTATAGTTTCAAAATTATTCTCATCAAGAATTCCTCTAATCAAGGATAAAGTAGACGTTATAACGACTCCTGGAAGTACTGTAGATGTATTAGTTACAGAAAGAGGAATCTGTGTTAATCCTTTAAGACAAGATTTAATCGAAGCATTTAAAGAAGCAAAATTGAACGTAATTGACATTAAAGACTTAAAGGAATACTCAGAAAGAATAATGGGTAAACCTAAAACTATAGAAAAGACAGATAGAATTATTGGATTGTCTGAATATAGAGATGGAAGTATAGTTGATTATATATATGAAGTTAAGAAATAGATAAAAGAGTCACCTTTGGGTGGCTCTTTTTTGTTGGTTGAGTTTGTAAATAAAATGTCATATAATGGAATTAAGGCATAAGCCAAAGGCGTCATCCTAACCGAAGTGGAGGGATCCCCTCTTTTCAATTGTGAATTGTAACATTTATTAGCGAGGTGTAATGTATGGCTAAGATAATGATAGTAGAGGATGATATGATCATCGCTAAAGGTTTAAATGTGATTATCAAGTCAATAGGCAATGATATAGAAACAACAATAACAGGTTATGCAAAAGAAGCTTTAAAATATGCATCCACTCAAGAATATGACTTATTTTTATTGGACATACAACTATTAGATTATTCAGGATTTGAACTGGCAAAAGAAATAAGAAGTATTGATAAATATAAATTAACACCTATCGTGTTTATTACCGCTATACCTACAAAAGAATTATCAGCCTTTAAAGAAATACATTGCTATGATTATATTATAAAGCCTTTTAAAGATAGTGAAGTTATCGAAGTGGTGAGCACACTAATAAATCATGGGAGCATTAGGAGGAAAGAAAAAGATAATTATCTAAGTCTTAAGCAAAGAGGCTATATATATCGAATAAATACTAGAGATATTATTTACATAGAATCAGTCTATAAAAAGATTAAGGTAGTAACGGATAAAGAAAACATAGAGGTGAATAATTGTACCTTATATAAAATACTAGAAGAATTATCAGAAGAAGATTTTGTTCAATGTCACAAGAGTTTTATAATCAATAGAAATTATATAAAGAGCATTGATTTGGCGAATAATTTAATTGAATTAAGCTCAATAAATGTACAAGTTCCCATAGGAAGGAAATTTAAGGAAAGCTTAATGGGGGGTGTGATGAATGAATCTATATGAGATTAGTATTATGTCATTATTAGATTTATTAGGTTATTTTATAATTTCTAATAAATTAATATCAGGGACCCATAATAATGCTAGGAAGAATCACTTCAAGATTGGTGGTTTTCTTATATTTTTATCAATAATAATGGGTATTATTGGGAAGACCTCTTTTAAAAAGTATAGTTTTATTGCAGGTGGAATAGTTGCTTTGATATTTATTTATATCTCACATGGAAGGAATCTCAAAGAGACGATTATTATATATGTTTTATCTACTATAGTACTTTTGACCATTCAATTTCTAGTTCTTGCTATATTATCAATATTTAATAATAAGGATATATTTGATTTCAATTATGGAATTGTTGCACAGTGCATTATTCTTTCAATACTCTTTATTATCTGTAAATATATACCATTAAATGTTTTATTCCAATATTCTTTTAAAAAGAATAATATTTTCAATTACATTGTAATTAATGTATTTACGGTTTTACTTGTTTTATTAATATATAGATATATTGAAATGGAAGGTATTCTTAAAAATATATTGATTATTTCTATTCTATCAATAGAATTTATATTTGTTAATTTAGTTCTAATAAGAAATGGGTTAAGAAATGAATATGATGAAAAGATGCTAGCTACTTATGAAAAATATTTACCAGTAATAGATGGACTTATGAATGAAATAAGAGCGAAGCAACATGAATTTGATAATCATATTCAATTATTACATATGCTTACTACAGTTGGAGGAGATTGTGAAAAAATTAATTACTCAATAAAAGACTACATAAAAGATATTGATTTAAATACTGACACAAGAAGCTTATTAAAATTAGATAATAAAATATTAGCTGGATTTTTATTCAGCAAAATAAAAAAGTCAAGAGAAAAAAATATTGAATTTTATATAAATATTGAAGATTATGGATTTAAAACCTGTCTTAAAGATTATGAACTTGTAGAAATAATAGGGAATTTAATAGACAATGGATTTGAAACAGGCGTGGAAAATAATATTGTAATACTTACTCTAAAAAAAGAAGGAGATATGAATGTTATAGAAATAAAGAACAAACATCCATATCTTAAAAATGATTTAATAAAATATATGTTTACCCCTGGATATTCTACTAAATCAAGTAGTAAACGTGGTTATGGTTTGTCTAATGTAAAAAATATTTTGGGGAAAAACAATGGTAATATAACTGTATCAAATGAATCAATAGATGGTGAAAATTATGTTGTCTTTAAAATCTTAATCCCTTGAATATAATTCTTTTAATTCATCTGGACAATTGGGTTCCCCCCATAAAAGTATACAATTTACCTGGGTCAAAATCAGTGGTGTCATTGCAATAAACAAGTTGCAAAAGACTTTAAATGGATCTTTTTTAGTAAGTTTTTTCATCTTCATATCTTTTAATCCCCCTTGCTATTAATATTTGAATAGATTGTAAGACCATCACCCATATGGAATTTATAATATATGGGTGATTTTTAATATGTAAATAAACAATTAGGTGCAAGATCAATATAATAAGACCAGTAAGTTTAAACTGATAAAGTTTTCTTTTTGAAAAGGTTGGTCTATTTTCTCCAACAATTGGCGCAAATATTATAATTATAAGTGCAGAAATTATAATTAACAAAAAGAAAATATTTTGAGTTATAAAAATATGATTTTTTAACAGTATAGATATGGTAAAAAAAGCTCCAGTAAATAAGATACATTGAGTATAGCTTTTTAAATGTAACCCTCCTGTAAACGGTCTAATCGTCAATAGTGAAATCACAGAATATATAAAGTCAGAAGAGTATCCTGCAATGGAAAATATTATAAACAATATTGCTAATTTTGATAAATCATTAAAGACAATTTCCATTGAGTATTTCAATTTCAAACTATCTAAATGTGACAGATTATATCTAACTTCAAAATAATTATGTAGCTTGTCCACTATAATCATAAACAATTCCCCTAGTAGGTTTTATTATATTTATATTAACATTAAAATTAAATTTGTAAATACAAAGGGAATGAACGACACGTTTAGAGGAATGAACGACATTTAAAGATAAAAAAATGTTGTTCATTCCCTTTAGAGTGTCGTTTGTCCAAATCTATTGAATTTAATGAATTAAATTGATAAGGTATAGATAAAGATTAAAGGACAGAATTATAAATTACAATAAGCTATGGGAAGTGCATTCCAGCATTTTTCTTAAAAAATCTAATGCATAAAAGCAATAATTAAAAAGCAAGCTATGAAATCTAAAGAGGTGATAAGTGTGAAAAAAGAAACCCAAAAAAAGGGTGACTTTAACTAAAAATTAATTTAAGAAATTTTTTAATAGCTTTTAATAATTTTTAAACTTCGTTATAAGAAAGTTTTAATACAGAAATATCAATACCTTATAAAACGATAAAATTCAAGGCATTCTCTAAAGCTAGTACAACTTTGGATTGCTGGAAATGCGGATTATTTAATTCTTTATAATCACTAAGATAAAATGATTCGCCCATTTGATATAATATGATAAATATAAACCAGCATCATACTAGAAATGGCTATAATAGCTTTTTATGACTCGATGTTTTCTTAGTTTTTCATATTTAATGAAAAGTAAGGTTTTTTTACTCTTAATAACTGCAAGAACACATTGAACCATAAGTAGCTTAAGGTATTGACAATAATAAATAATAATTGGGAAGAGGATAAAGATGACAAATAGTTGTAAAAAGAATGTTAATTCTAGTGGATTTATATTAGCTAGAAAGCTTAAAAGACTAGAACTAGTTATGACAAACACATGTAATCTTGCCTGTGTTTACTGCTATGCTGATTCTGGAACATATGGATTAGAAAGCAATGAAAATATCACAGAGGTTAAGTAACATATGATATAATATGTTAGAAAGTAGGTAGTATTCATGAACAACACCTTAATTTATTTTATAGATGAGGATTATAACGTGCTGTATTAGATACTCTACGAAATAAAGATAAAGAGATATGCATTATGTGTTTATCCCAGCTTCAAAATAATAAAATAGATGTATTTAGTCCTTTATATTTTAATATAGGAATTAATGATTATAGAGTCACATTAGACAAAATTGAACAATTAAAATTAATAAAGTTATGCTTAAGAGAAGATGGTTCGGATTGACCCCTTAATATTGGACAAAAACTCACGAATACTTTCTTTTTCTTAGTTTATCTATATTTTAATGTTTTTCGCTTTTTTTATTATACATAAATATTTATCCTCATCAAGGGTAAAGGCTA
>JAPXKQ010000020.1:0-37541 GCA_033809995.1 Tissierellaceae bacterium | reverse complement strand
CATATAGAATTCAATCTAAAATTAAGTACCTAGATAATAATTCTATGAAGGATGCTGAAGTCTCTTAAGCCACTTTTTGTACATAATTATATTCCACTTTTTGCACATTTTTATATTGACATTTACAATAGTTAATATTTGGGCTATGACATTTTCAACTATCTTATCTTCATAGCATGATATCCCTAATGGTCTCATTTTATTGCTTCCATCCTTTGGAATGTATACTCTTCTTGTAGGTTCTGGCTTGTAGCTTCCATTTTTCATTCTCATTACTAAATGTTTAATATTTGCTTCTAAATTAATTGAATAATCATCTTTTGCTACTCCATCAATTCCTTTGGCTTTTTTTCTGTCCATTTGATTATGGCTTGCCATTAAGGACTTTTCATTGATGTATGAGGCAAGGTTTTGTACTCTTCCATCTAGTCTAGCCTTTTCTATATTGAATTGTATTCCAAGCAACTCGTTAATCATGTCTATCAGCTCTCCTGTCTGCAAGTTCTCGTGTGTACTTGAAGCTATGTTGTGCTAACCCCTTTCCTCCATCTGCTTTCACAGGTTTCTACGGTACTATGAGTTAGTCGGACTCCCTATAATGCTTTTGCTAATCTTACTTGTTCCCTTGCTTGATTTTGCATACTGTTTCCAGACACTATAGGGTCTCAGCTGTTCTAATAACATATTTATCATCAAACTCGCCAAGCCCTCAGACCTCGGAAGAGCTATATAAATCTCACCAAAATGATTTATACAATGTTGTCTGCTATCGTAATAATAATATCGACCTCTTCATTTAGATAATAATTTCGCGGCTCAATAGCTTCACTTTCGTTTCGGCTCGTTTGCTCCCTGTCCTACGCTTAAATCTAGCGTTACCGCTTCAATTCCAAGGACTCGGTACAGGCTACTGGTTAGGTATTACCTGATAGGCTTTTCCTACTATATGTTAATAACTTACTAATGAAATAGTGTTTCTCCTATTTCAAGAGGAAACATCACGCTTTTGCGTGCTGCTTCGCAGCTCGCACTATTACCAATATTATACTATAACTTTAATAATATAAACAAATAAATTAGCGATGGCATTTGCCACCGCTATATGGTGAAGCCAAGATTCTTGTCCCTAGGCTTCCTTAAGAACTTAACAATTTTTCATAAATAGCATTAAATATAATATTACACATGCTTAATACTTCTTTAGGTGCTTTTTCTATAAATTCATACTGTCTTTCACTTAAATCCAAAACCTTGATTTGATCCATTAATATATCCCCTTTAGTTTGGATATTGTATTTATCTAAATTCAATCTAGTAAAAAAAGTACTAGTTGAATTTGTTATTGGTACTACTGTTACTATTCCATTCAATTGTTTTTGAGTAATAGGGTCGGATATTACAACCCCGGGTCTATAGCATTTTTGCTCGTGTCCTTTAGATGGAGAAAAGCTAATTTTTATTATGTCCCCAAATTCCAAATTATTATAATTATTCTTATCAAGTTTAGTCATATTTATTACCATACTTCTCTCCCAACAGAATTACCCCAATCAATATCTATTTTAGGATTTAGCTTTTCTCCTTCAGATTTTTCTACTAATAGTTCAAATTTTGTTTTTTCTTGTTTCTTACTTAGTATTAACTTTTCTCCTTCTATGTCTATATCAAAACATATACTTTCGAAGTTACTACTGTCTATATTTAATTTATCTAATATTGCCTTTGGTATACGAATTGCTGCACTATTTCCCCACTTAGATAAATTAATTATCATTTAAATCACCTCTATTTTAAACTTACTTAACCTTCTTATTTATAGTATATACCTGTATATCCGCATTGTCAGTTCAGAGTTTTATGCATAAAAAAACAGTAAGATTGACTCTTACCGTTAATACCAGTCTTCTAAATGAAATGTAAATTTGGCCAATCCCCTATGATTTTCATATAATCTATCTTGGACTATTCTACTTTGTCAATACCAAATAAATCCATTGGTTCCTCAACATCTGGACATGTGTTATAAAGTTCTAAGGCATCTAAATCAAGGCATTTGCTAGTATCATAATTTCCTTCTAAATCCCACGCTAATGTACCATTTAGAACTGTGCAAGTTTCGATAAATGTTTTCTTATCACTTAATATTTTGAAAATTCCTTTATCAATTATTTCTTTTGCATCATATAGCTTTATTGATCCATCATCAAAATATAAATATACTTTATAATCTTCTGTAGGAATTACCTGTAAAACTTCTGGGAAGTAATTATTATCCATCATTTTTATACCTCCTTTAAATTAACGGTGCTATCCTATATAGTGGTTGGTGAGAACGGCTCAATTCCCAGTTTTGCATCAACTCGTCCTTATGCAACTCTGCCCATGCTAATACTAGTTTTAGTTGTCTTTTAGGTAACATTCCTTTAATTACTTTTACTTCCTGTATGTCAATTAGTGCTTTTATACTATTATATTCAGCATGGAAATGGGGTGGAGTATGGTCGTTATAATTTATAGTTATTCTTATTCCATAAAACAAACTAATTTCTGGCAAGTATTTCTCCTCCTTTTTATTTAACTAATTCCTTATTTGATATTATACCCAAGGGTTGGAGGTTTTACATTTAAGACATCTTATATAAAGAATATATCTTAAAAGTAACAGTAATATTAATCTAATCAAATATAAAAATTTTTTCAATAGGAATATCTACTGCTCTTGAAATATCTATAGCAAGTTTTAATGAAGGATTATATTTTCCTGCCTCAAGTCTCATTATTGTCTCCCTTCTTACACCCACTATGTTTGCAAGTTCTTCTTGGGTCAAATCTTTTAATTGTCTATACTTTTTTAGATTACAAACGAATTCTACCATATTATCTTTCCTCTAATATATATAATTTTATAGCATATACATTTAGTATAATAGCATATACTGATGAAATTAATATACTTATTAATTCAATATTCTTTACAACCATAGTAAAACACCATATAATAAATAGTTCTATAATAGCCAATTGACCAGTAAAAGCTAATGCTGTTTTTTTATCCTCAATATATCTCTTATCCTCTTTACTCCCACTAATTTTACCAATAAAAAAGTTTGCAAAGAAAGCAAAAAAACCAATATACATTAAATCTAACAAGTTACCTGAATAAAAATATC
The DNA here is from genome assembly GCA_033809995.1 of Tissierellaceae bacterium. GTDB lineage: Bacteria > Bacillota > Clostridia > Tissierellales > Tissierellaceae > Paratissierella. Next base: position 34,371 of record JAPXKQ010000020.1, on the reverse strand, counting down.
TAAAACTCATGAAACCCATCAATCCTACAAATCCCATATAAAATTGTTTTTTTATCATAACCGAACCCTCCCAACGTGATATATTTGTATCTTTATAGTACAAATATATCACATTGGGATTTCTTTGTCAATATATAAAGAGATGTTTTTATAAATGCTTACAGGTGTACATAATTATACGAATACGCATTATTCAGTTGTATGTTCCGCTTGTGACGCCTTCAAAATTAAAAGCGTCACCATCAGTATTATCGAATCTAATCGTGTTTAAATACCTTTGTGGCATGCTGACATATGGGCACTCAATTCTCACCAGACAGTATATACCATTTATTTCGCTTTGCCAAGTTGATACTTCTCCGTTACCCACTATTTCTTCGCGTGGTACCGCCACAGTGTTTTTCTCGCCATGATCATTGGTAAAACAATCATAAACCTGGTGTTTGCTCTCAAAACCACCATATAAAAGCGTTGCAAAAATGATAGCCTTTTCCCATTCTTCCTCTGGCATAAACTGGGTTATGGTTGGATTATCTGAATATGGCATAAATGAAACATCAAGAAGTCTCCGCTCATTTAGGATTCCACTTAAAATAAAAGCAACCAATTTGTCATCTTCATCATGTAGCGTATACACAATCTGTCCTTCTGGCCAAGGTTCTTCTTCCGTTATCATCCAGGAAAGTTCTGCTTCTTTCAATGCTTCAGTAACGGTGGCAGCATCTAGCGGATACACTGGCATAGGCAAGACCTGCTTTTCGCATCCGTAAACAACGCTTAAGCTTATGATGAAAAAAAATAGACTGCATAGATATTTTTTCATTTAGTCTCCATCCTTCCAATAGTCATTTTGATTACTCTCTCCTATGTCACATAATGCTACCATATGGCGTGCAAATCAAAAATGCGTCATTATAAAAGAAATTATTCTTTATTTTTTAGTTCTAAAAGTATAGGTGTTATATTAAGTACAATAGATATAATCGTCAAAACCCATAACGCCATTTCCATACCAGGTACTACATCTAATAAAGCCGACCAATCTTCCTCTTTTACCCACCCAGATACAAGACTGTATTCTGAACAAAGTGTTAATGCTGTAAATGATAATCCTATTGCCATAACAAGTTTATAATCCTTTCCTGCTTTATACATATAAAGATTTATATAAGTTGCTAATATAGCAATAACCCCTAATATTATCCACATAGCTATACCTCCATTATATTTTTATTTATGTCGTGTAATAATACTGATATACATTAAATATTTGTAGTATAATCAAAGAAGAATGATTTAACCACTGCAAAATATTCTCTTATATAAGATTGTATAATTATTGTAGGTGGAATTTTAGCAGGTAAACCATAAGGTTCCATCCCTAGCCTTTTAGCTAGAAATTTTGCTCTGAAAATATGATATTTATTAGTTGCAATTGCAGCCTTTGGATTTTCTTTATTATCCATATCTTTTATTTTATCTAGGCTTAGTTTTAAATTTTCAAAGGTAGAAGTAGATTTATCTTCAATAATTATCCTTTCTTTATCAACCCCATTATCTACCAAGTACAGTTCCATTGCATGTGCCTCAGGAATATCTTCATTTATGCCTTGACCACCCGAGACTACTACCTTTACATCGTTATTTTCCAATAAATAATCTTTTGCAACTTTAAGCCTTTCTTGTAAAGCAGGGGAAGGCTTGTCTCCATAGAGTCTCGCCCCTAATACGATAACATAGTCCACGTTTTCTGTTGTTTTTTTACTTCCTTCAATAATTATTAAACCTTCGATTATTATAAAAGCCATTAATAATACTGCAATTAAAATAATCGCTATCCTAAACAAAGTTTTTTTCATGAATTTCTCCTAAAATATCTAATAGTTTAATTCTTGTAATGTAGTACTACTTAATCATTGTTTAAAGCTTCATTCTGCTACAAATACTCTAATGTTTCATCCATAAATGTATCTACAGTTGTATGATTATTTAAGTACATACTACTTCCCCCTTGATTATTTTGAGTGATTACAGCCTCTATGACTACTCTTATTGATATATTATCATTTTATCAGATTGTTGGGCAACCTAAAAGAGTCTTCAACTTGTACTGACGTTAGTTACACCTATAAATTATACATATTATCTTAGAAGATTATATTCATTTTGTGTATCATAACAATTGTTCTATACGTGATTCTCCTATAACAGTTATTCCGTTCTCAACTAACAATTCTGCCATCACTCCATTGCCACGTACTCTTGTGCCTGAAAATGTTCCATCATATATTTTTCCATAACCGCATGAAGGACTATACTCTTTCAAAATGGCAAACTTACAATTATAGAACGTGGCAAGTTTCAAAACTTCATTAGCACCTTTTTTGTAATAGTCAGTTACATCTTCACCTGTTTTGGTAATAACCTTATTAATTAATTTTTCCGCTGGCTCTCGTGGAGTTTTCATTCCACCAAATATCTCAGGACATACAGGAACCAAATGATATCTTTCTTTTAAAGCTTGAAGTTGCTCAACAAACATACCGGTTCCATCATATCTGCAATTGATACCTAATAGGCAAGCACTTACTAAAATATTCATATGTGTTTTCCTCACTTTCAAGAATTTAGCTCTATATAAATAATCATTTGTTTCACATTTTTACATTATTAAATTCATAACCTTCTGTTATTTCTCCCATATCAATGAATATCTCCAAAATAGTTTACGCTTGATTTCTGCTGTAGGTAAATGTTTATTGGCTAATGATTTTATCTCATCCATTGTCATATATGTATCATTTTTACCATGTCTCTCCCAGACATCTTTGGAATGAGCATCATCTTTATGTAACCTACCATTTTTTATTAAACTCATTATAATATTTGGAATAAAGGCACTTCCCCATAAAACATAGTCACTGAATGACTTTGCCTTTACTAGATCTAATATGATGAGCCTTCCACCTTTTTTTAGTTTATCCTTTGCAAAACATAAAAGCCACTCATAAGGCAAGTGATGTGCTGTAGCTGTTGTAATAATAACGTCTAGACTGTCATTCTCAAAATCCATATCAAGAATGTTTCCACAAATATATTCAATATTCTCATTGAAATGTAAAATCTTAGCCCTTTCAATCATCTTATCCGCAATATCAACTGCTATTACCTTTCTGGATTTCTTAGACAGCATAAATGAAAGTTCACCTTTTCCACATCCAATATCAAGGCAAGTTTCAACTTTAGCTGGCATAAACTTTAAGAGATATTTGAAATAACAATTATTATGATTCCATTTTGCTTCTTCTAGCTGAGATATTTCATTAAAGTCCCTTTTTACAACATTATAATCTTCCATCTTGTCCCTCTCTATATCACTAAGCTCTACTCAAATATTCTACAGCCTGTTTTACATCTGGTAAGAAAAATATATCTTTTCCCTTATTACATTCGTAAATAAAATCCCTTAAACTCCTACTTGTATATATAGAAAAATCTCCCACAATAGCTATTTTAACATGATAGTTGATAAACTTTTGCAGGATTTCTCCTGCCAATTTCGTACTTAGGTCAAAAAAAGTCCTCATGTATCAGTGCTTTATTCATTATTATTCGATTAGATCCTGTTTCATATTGTACCGTTGCCATCAAATCCAATGCAGACTGTACGTTTGTTATAAGTACTTCATTGCTATCTACAATGCCAATTTCAATATCATTTTCTCTTACTATATTTATTTTCACACTAACTATCCTCTGTGATTTGTTTAGAATATCTATGCTTATCTGCTTGAAATTTCCCAAAGGTATAATGATGCAACTGTACAATATGGTGAATATCTATTCTTATAAACCTGAAATTCATCCTTCGATAATTCTGTTAATGCGTATAATTCCATCATCCCTCTTCGTATTCCCAAATCTTTATAGCTGAGTATATTTGGTCTTTGTAATGAATGTATAAGCAACATTTCAGCCGTCCATTCTCCAACCCCTTTTAACTTCACTAATTCTTTAATCACTTCTTCATCTGTAAGTTTATGTAGCCCTTCAAAGTCTATGGTCTTATTTATGGCAACATTGCCTATTTCTTTAATGTAGTTAGCTTTCCTTATTGACATGCCGCATTTTTGGATTGATTCTATTTCTAATTTAGCGATATTTTTAGGAGTAATTTCACCAACAAGGTCTATTAACCTATTTTTCACAGTAATTGCAGCCTTGGTAGAAATTTGCTGGCTTATTATACTTGAAATAAGCGCTGAGAATATATCTGGTTCAATTCTTCTTTGTACCATGCTTATTTCATCTATTTTAGCGCCTAATTTTCTGTCTCTATTCTTCAAATATTCTATTTCTTTTTGACCATATTCAAAATAGTTCATAATACCTCCAAATGACTGAGCTTTTAATTAATGGTGCTATTATCGTATAATATTATAAAACCCATATAAAGAAACAAATTGATACTTCCAATAACTAGCAGGGCGAAACTCCTAAGGCTCCAATAGGTCTTATTAGGGCAAATGCTCTAAGACCTGTTTTTAAGTATGGTCGATCATATACTTTAACCACTTTAATTCAAAATCAATATGTTTTTCCTTATACTCTGAGTATTCAGAAATTATACTCCACCACTACTTGTGTCAATGGTAGTAGTAATATCTTCTCCGTTACCGTTATATAAGATTGTGTTGTCTAAAAAGATATGGTCATCAAAAGTTTTATTATCAATTTGAATATATTCAAAAAATGTATCACCAGGATTTACAAGGTCTATTTCGTATGGAATATTATCGAGGGTAAAAGATATTTTTTCAATTTCGTGATTTGGATTTTTACCACCTACCAGAAGATACTTATTTCCCTTGCTCTCTACAACTCCGTTTACAAAATTTGCACCAGTATAAGACATACCCTGATATCGAAATCGATTAAACACACCCATTTTCATTCTTACGACAGCAATATTATCTCCTGCTACTACAAAATAATAGAAATCTTTGTTGTTTAATCCAATGCTTGTGAATCTTTCTGTATTTACACCAAACTTATCTTCGATGATATGTCGCAATTCAATTGTATCATGCTTTATAGGGTAATAACGCGTGTACCCCACTACTATTAAAAGCAACGAAACAATTAGAATCCATATAAATTTTGTTTTCTTTTTCATAGCCATATCCTCCTTCAAAGCTTACTTTATCTTTTTCATGTCAAATATAAATAATCTTTACTTCGCATTTTTCAACTGATGTATATTTAATCAAAAGTGTGACATATATTATCCAAATGATACTCATTTCTCTGAGTGAGCTAAACTTCACCATTCTTATTTGTGTATATATCTTTTATTTCTTATACTAATATAGATTCCAAGAGTATAAATAAATTTTTGATAGTTCTGTTTTTCGTATTCCTCTACGCTTTGATTTAGTTCGTTAAAAGGGCCTGGCCTTTGTAACTAGAAATTTCATAAATCAATCGACGACTTCTAAAGGTAAGGAAGAAGAATCTGTCACAATGTGCCTAGCCTTCTGAATGAACGAGGCAATAACAGATTTACCTGAAGTCACAAAATATCCCTTCTTATCTATATTTATAAAAGCAGAATAGGTATCAGAAGTATCTCCATAGGATAAAATTAATTCAACAGTCCTTGGCTGATAGGTCCCATTCTGCTTGGGCAATGAAAGATATAAGTTAACCCAATCTGGATTTATCACGCCGTTCTTATAAAAGACTGGCCCGGATATTGAAACTTCATGAAGCAAGGGACCAAATAATTCATTAGATTTTCCTAATAATTCAGATACTGTACCAGACCAATATTCATTATTTACTTGAATAATATCATAAAAACCACAATAGGTAGTTCCATTGGGTTCCACATCTTCTAGTCCTAGTGTATCCCACAAGGTTCTTGGCCTAAAATAAACTGCTAACAGGATGGAAATAAAGACTATGATTACAATAGCTCTATATTTTTTTTTACTTTTTTTATCATTGTTTTACACCCTCCTAAAATATATTTTAGTTGCACATTTCTCCACTAATATACATTAAACATTTGTGGTATAATCAAAGAAAAACGATTTAACCACTGCAAAATATTCTCTTATATAGGATTGTATAATAATTGTAGGTGGAATTTTAGCAGGTAATTATCCTATCCTTAATACGACCTTTCACTAGCTATTTCTATCTAAACTTTTTTAGATATTCTCCAGCAGAACGGTTCATCTCCAATGAAAAATCCGACATATATTTACGATTACATAGTGCTTTAATCACTTCTACAGCATCTTTATTAATGCTTGTCTTCTCATTTTGAATACGATGCATCTCTTCGTGTTCTTCTTCATTTAACCTACGATATTTATTTTCATATACTATATATTCTTTTTCAAATCGAACAGGTTTTTTTCTATCCTTTTGTTGCTGTGTTGGATACCCATAGACTAGCATAGCTGCAGGTATAACATAGTCCGGAAGGTCTAATAACTCCCTTACCTCTTCACAATTTTCTAATATATCTCCTATGTAACAAGACCCAATACCTAGAGATTCAGCAGCAACCACTGTATTTTGTGCAGCTATTATTGCATCTGCACAAGCGAGCAATATATCCCCTTCTCCTGGCTTTCTAGGATTACAATCATTTAACTTAAATGCATCATACCATCTTTGGTAGTCTGCTAAAAATATTAAAACTAATGGTGCTTTTGCTATAAAAGGTTGATTGTCGCATGTAACTGCTAATTTAGATTTTAATTCTTGGTCTGTTATATCAAGAATACTATAAAGCATCATATTTCCTGCTGTTGGCGCTTCAAATGCAGATTTGATAATTTCATCTTTTAACTTTAAGTCAATTTCTTTATCTTCGAATACTCTAACTGATTTTCTTAGCTTTAATTGTTTTATTATTTCGTTCAACTTGTAATCCCCCTGTTTATTTATTTTTAATAAGATTCTTCAAATCTCTCATATATTATATGAGAGATATCTCCTTCAACAATAAGTTCAAATTCATCTCCTTTAACCTTACAAACGTTTAAAGCAGTTCCTGTATATACTGGAAGTGATGAGAATTCATCTAAGGTTAATCCCTTAATAATTGTTATTAACGCCTTTATGGTTACGCCATGGGTTACAATTAAAACATTTTTATAATCTTTAGTTTTTACTTCATCTAAAAATGATTTTACACGTTTAAATAAGTCTTTGAAGGATTCCCCATCTATTGGCTCGTAAAGTTCTGGTTTATTTCTATAAGTATAGTACTCCTTTGGATATCTTTTTTCTATTTCATCAAGTTCCATGCTCTCCCAAGTACCAAAACCAAGCTCTCTAAGACCTTCATGAATAACGATAGGAGTTTCTTTATTTCCTTTTATTAGCTTTGCAGTCTCTAATGCCCTATTTTGAGGGCTAGAATATATAATATCAAAGTCAATATCAGCTAAACTTTGTCCTAATCTAACAGCACAATTTATACCTTCTTCAGTTAGAGGGGAATCCCCCCATCCTTGTAATCTTCTTTCAATATTCCATCTAGTAGTTCCGTGTCTTGTAATATATAATTTCACTTAAGTTCCTCCATGTAAATAATATTAATTCCCTTCATATTCTGCCCCATTTCATCTCAATACCGTCTTTATCATATTTCTTCCTTTTACCGGATATATCTACTATATCTATTCTTATGACGTTTGTTATTCTCAATGCATCCCTTACTGCATCATCGAAAAATGCCATATTGTTAGGAGTATATTTTTCGCATAATAATCTTAGTCCAAGTATCTTTTCTTCATTATCAAGTATTATATTTCCTGTCCCGAATATTATTGCTGATTCAAATTCTGTAGTAAATACTTCACTTGCTTTCCTTCCAACAGATGAAGCTTCATCTGGGAAAGGAATATTTATATCTCCAACAAAAGACATACATACATTTGGATTCTTTATTATATTTTCTATTTTAGTACCTTTCTGGGCCGAATGTATATATATTTTGTCTCCATTCCTAGCAAATGATATAGGAATACAATAGGGAGTTCCATCCTCATTTGTTGTAGCTAAACTGCCAAATTGTGCCTTATCTATAATAGAGTAGGCAAAATCTTTATTCATTTCACGATCTTTTCTTCTCATTTCTTTCATAAACTATTTTCCCCCCTGTTTGTAAGATGTGTCATTGGGCATTATACCAATGACCTTGGTTTTCAAATTCATGTTTCATCTTGACTTTACTGTATGCATTTTGTCACCTTTCTGAATACCCCCTAAGTTTGAATAGCCGCTATCATTAACAGGATACCTATTAATGGCATCACAACCCAACTTGCCTTTTGCATTGATAAATAAAAGTCTGTGGGTTCAGGGTCTTTGACATCTAAAAAATGATTTAATGTAAAGAAAAATAATGGATACTTAATATCTATAAAGGTTAGTATAAAAATAAGTATTGCCATCATAAGTGGTCCAGCATCTCCTCTAAATCTGTCATTTGCTGAGAATGCAAAGTTCAATGTATTAAGTGGAGTTGCTTCAAAAGTTACATAACTATGTCCACCAATTCTTAACGAGGGGGCATCAAATATAGGTTCTCCATTTTTATCTTTTAGCCAAATAGTTCCTATTTGATAATTACCTTCAAATAATGTATTTCCATATTCATTTTTTATACTGTTAATTTTAAAATCCAAATTATTCACTGTAGAATAATCAATATAGAATTCTTTCTTTAAACCTTCTGGTAAATTATAAGTCACAGTGGTATTGTTGTAATCTATTCTATCTACAATAATATCTATTTTCTTATTATAATAATGGATTTCGGAATTTCTAACTTCCTTTTTAAGAAATTTATCATAAAAATATACGCCTTTTGTAAAAAAGGTTTTAAAATAGAGTATTAATAAAATAATTACAAAAAAACTTAAAAAAGTAAATAGACGATTTTTCTTAGAAAAAATATTCTTAATCTTTTCAAAATCCATTACAATACCCCCTTATATACTATTAGGGTCACTGGGGACTGACCCCAATGACCTAAAGTGGCTTAGAATAAATTACCGTATGTTTTAAAGTCCCATTAATATGTTCAGATTTCATCAAGTCAATCTTATAAACTGGAATTGTTATTTCTTTTAAAGAATTTAAAAACAAATCTTGATTAAAATCTTTGTTCATCAAAACCTTTCTACCTATAGTTAAATGGGGTTTATATTCCCTATTTTCTAATTCAAACCCTTTTTCTAATAGCAAATTATGGAGTTCTTTTTGGATGTTATATAAGGATGTACTTTCATTGAAGCCAATCCAATAGATATTTCCTTCTCTTCTTTTAAAATATCCTATTTTAGATAGTTCAAGGATAAACCTTTCCTCAGTCAATTGATCCATTGCTTCTTGTATCATATTTACTTTCTCCGGTGGAATCTCTCCTAGAAATTCTAATGTAAGATGCATATATTCATTATTGACAAACTTACCCTGTTTAGAATATCTTTTAATATCCTCTATTATATCTTGAACTGCATCCTTCACACTTTCTTCAAAATTAATGGCTATAAATAACCTCATCTAAATCTTCCTTTTATTTTTAATCCAATAGTGGAATTTCATCATATTGGTCATTATCATCATTCCCAGATAATACAACGTATAATCTTGCAAATGTTGCTTCAATATATGGCTGTACAAAGATTCCACCTATTCCAAAAAATAATAGACCTAATAAACCCCACCCAATGAAAGATAAATCTAATACAAATATATCCCACTTATGACCTTCCGTCATTTCTCTACTACGTCCTATGGCTTCAGTTATACTTATATTCGCATCTTCAGTTAGAATATAAGGTACCATCCTATATTCATATGATTTTATTATTCCAGGAATAATAAATAGTAATGTCCATAAGCCAATATAGAAGTTTTTCAAAAACATATTCTTTACTATACCAGAGTACTCATCTTTACTAAAGGTTGATAATAGATATTTAACGTCAACATCACCATCAAATCCTTTTAAGAAAAACCTATTCTTTCCAACGTCTAGTGCATAACCTATTGTAATAAGAAGAATTACAAAGATTATAATTATCATTGCGTATATTCCTATTCCAACATATACAAATGGAGATAATCCAATCTTCTTCAAGAAGAAATTAAGTCCTTTGTATTTTGTTTCTAGTGGAACCTTGCCCCTATTATTCAGTTCATCTATATTTGAATAATTATATTCATAGCGGTATTGTACATTATTACTTCTAGAAGTATGATTACTTGAAAAAATAAGTACTATAAGACATACTAAAAATGCCTTCCAATAATGTTTTCTTAAAAAATCTTTTGCATAATCCTTTAATTCGACTCTAGTCCACATATTCATTCCCCCTCTTTTAATATCAATACTTTTATAATATCATATATATGTTAATAAAACCCAATTATTTGGAGAATGTAATTATATTGTAATCTTTCTATCAAGAGTATTAAATGTTATAATTAGTTATAATATTTAAAGACATTGACATAATATACGAGGAGGATTTATGTGAAATTTAATTTTAAAAGATTTATACTAATTAATATAGGTCTTATCATATTGGCATTGGGTTTGCATTTTTTTCTTATACCTTCAAATCTAGCGGTTGGAGGTACCTCTGGGCTTGCTATGGTTATTAACTCATTGATCCCTTCTATACCTGTAGGTATAATACTTGGAATTATAAACTCTATTTTATTTATTGTTGCCTTTATTATCTTTGGAAAGGAATTTGGAGGATATACAATTTACACCAGTCTTGCATTGTCTGGATTGCTATCATTGTTGGAAGTATGGATTCCCATGAATATGCCATATATAGATGATTTGTTTATTAATTTAGTTTTTGGAATTCTAATAACAGGAATTGGAATGGGAATAATTTTCAATGAAAATGCTTCAACAGGTGGGACGGATATAATAGCAAGGATGATTAATAAGTATAGTCATATAGATATCGGAAAGTCCTTACTTTTAGCTGATTTTTTGATAACATTATTTGCTGGTCTTGTATTTGGTCCAAGACTTGGTATGTACGCTCTTTTAGGTGTAATTATAAATTCCCTTGTTATAGATAAAATGATTGAGGGGTTTAATCGAAAAATAAGTATGTTTATTATTTCTAATGAATTTGAATTAATTAATAAATACATATTAGAAGAAATGGAACGAGGTACTACTATATATCATGCTACTGGCGGGTATTCAAAAGAGGATAAAAGAATTATTAATACAATTGTTTCAAGGGGAGAATATATAAAAATTAGAGATTTTATAAGAGCGGTGGATAATAGAGCCTTTGTATCAATTTCACATGTTACAGAAGTTGAAGGAGAGGGATTTTAAAGGACCAGCGTGAAAACTGGTCCTTTGTATTTTTAAGGTAAATATTCAAATTCTTCAGTCCTATAAAATTCCACTCTTTCCTCCAATGGTGGATGTGTGTAGTACCATAGCTTGTAAATTTTTGATGGTCTTGGAATTCCTAAGCTCTGTTCATATAATTTTTCCATAGCGGAAACTGCCGATTCTCTATCTTTGGTCAAAGATATCTCATATCTATCAGCTTCAATTTCAAAATATCTAGAAACATAATTTGAGATTGGATTCCCGAAGAAAGTGAATAAGTTTATTACAAATATAAGTAATGGCAATGACGCATAATTATAAATATTTCTAAATCCAAATGCTCCATATGATGAATCTAATATCCAATTGGATGTTCTATAAACTAAATAGGCAATAAGTAAAGAGCCTAAGCTACCTATAATTATGTTTTTCCATATATGCCATTTTACATAGTGTCCTATTTCATGAGCTGTTACGCTTAAAACTTCATTTTCTGTTAAATTGTTGATAGTGGTATCCCAAAGTACTATTCTCTTAGATTTATATATTCCAGTCATATAAGCATTCATAGTTTTTGTGTCCCGACTTTTATCTACCATGTAGATATCTGCATCACCGACATGACTCCTATCTAGAAGCACCTGAATTTTTTGTCCTAATTCCTCATTATCAATTGAAGTGTATTTGTTGAAAATAGGGTCAATTAAAAATGGACTTATAAATACCATAAATATTATAACAGGAATTAAAATAAGTCCTATGTGTAACCACCATTTCTTTGGACTCTTATATATTATAAAGTATGGAAACCATAGGAAAAAGGATATAACTAAATCATTTACCAAAAAGGACTTAATATTGATTTCAAGCCATCGTAAAAGTGTTTGATCAGTCAATCCATATTTGTGTCTTAAATAAAATGATGAATAAAAATTAAGTGGTAGGTTAATCAAAAAAACTATTAAAAAAAATGCTATCCCATATAATAGTCCAGATATAAATAGCCCTCTTCCATCTCCAGTTCTTATACTAATCTTCTGTGAAAGATTTGTAGTTAAGAATAAGAATGGAATCAAGAATGAAAGTACTAATCCGATAGCCCAAGCAATTAAATTATCCTTTCTAAAAGAATACACCTCTTCGGGAAGGTCAGGATAATCCTTTCGAAGGTCCACCATATTTTTATTTTCACTGACCATTACAAAGGAAATAAATCCAATTAAAAACGCAAAGAAAAGCACAAAAAATATAATCAATTTTCTATCCATTTAATCACCGCCCCTTTTAGCTATTACTATTTATATTATAACCTAATTATGTTTATTAATCTAATGATTTAATGATATAATGTAGTTAAAATAAGTGGAAAAAGTATATGGATTAAATCATAAATTTAAAAGGATGGGGAACTAAATGAAAAAAATACGTTTTTTATTATTATCAATTTTTTTCTTAATTCTATTATTTGGTTGTACCTCAAAAGAAGAAATTTCAAATGTCTTTACTGAAAACCATGTCCAATACGCTTCTAAAATAGAAAATGATAGATTCCAAACCTATCGAAATGGTAATTGGGAAGATATTATTATTAAAGGCGTTAATATAGAATATAACCCAGAGCTTGGTTTGAAAGACTATTACAGATGGTTTGAATCCATTGGAGAAATGAATGCTAATACTGTAAGAGTATATGAATTGCAAAAGCCTGAATTTTATGATGCCTTAGAGCAATACAATCGTAAAAGTCAAAAGCCTATTTATTTCTTTCAAGGAATTCCAATGGACAATAATACATTAACTCAAATTCCAGATGTATTTAAATTAGATAATATAGTTCCATTTAAAGATGAAATAAATCTAGCAATTGATGCTATTAATGGTAAGGCTAAAATAGCTGAAAGAGATGGACAAGCCTTTGGAAAATACAACACAAATGTTTCACAATATTTGTTAGGTTGGATTTTAGGAAATGAATGGGATCCAATCCTGGTTGATAATGTAAATAAAGAAAGAATTGATAAAGGTGAGTTTGATGGAAATTACTTTTACACTGAAGAGGCTAGGGCATTTGAAAATTTCCTAGCAAATATTATGGATCATACTTTATCATATGAAATGTCTAAATATGGGTGGAAGCATCCTATAAGTTTTGTAAATTGGCCTACTACAGATTTTCTAACACATTTATCTGAGCCTATTAAAGAGGAAGATATGGTAAAAATCAATCCTAATGCTATAAAACTTAAGGATGAAAATATTTCATATTTTGCTTCTTATAATATTTATCCCTATTATCCAGATTTTCTAAATCTAGAGCCTAAATACACTATGTATATGGACCATAGGGGTAAGCCAAATAACTTTGCAGGCTACATTAATGATTTAGTTAAGAATCATGAAATGCCAATATTAGTTTCTGAATTTGGAGTACCAACATCTAGGGTTTTAAGTCATATTAATATCCATGGAATCAATAAAGGCTATATGACTGAAAAGGAGCAAGGTGAACATATAGTAAGTATGTTTGAAGATATAGTCACTGAAGGTTGTCTTGGGGGAGTTATATATAATTGGAATGATAATTGGGATAATTGGTCCAATGCTTTAAACTCAGATGAACAGTTTGGAATACTTAAGTATGATAGAAATAAGATTAGAATTGATGGAGATATAAAAGATTGGAAGAAAAATAAAATTATGCCTATTTATACTTCTGACAAAAAGGAAAAAAATCACATAAGGAATGTATATATTGACAATGATGAAAGATATTTATATTTTGGTATAGAATATAGAGATTTGAAATCTAAAGACATTGATACGATAATACTAATTGATACCATTAAAAATCAAGGAAATTATTCAAATCCTTTCAATGAAAATATTATATCTGATGAGGCTATGGATTTTGCTATTAAAATAACTAATAATAACGAATCAAAGATTTTAGTTGATAGCTACTATGATATACATTATTATAAATATAAAAATTCTCTTAAGGATACCAATCCAGATTACGAAAATAAGAATGCAGAGAAATACAATCCAATTAGGATGTTAGTAAACGAAGGGACTACTGCATTTAAGACTGGCTTGAAGATTCCATTTAATGATATCGAAGTCGGTAGGCTAAGACAGGGTATTGGAAACCCAGAATCAGCAAAATATGATTCATTAAGCGATTATTATATTAGTAAAGATAAAAATTTTATTGAAGTTAGAATCCCTTGGGGATTAATTGGTTTTACTGATCCAAGTAAAAAAGAAGTTCAGGGAGATTTTTATACAAATGGATTAGATAGTAGATTTATAATCGACGGTATCAACGTTTCCATAAATGCTCATGAAATAGACAATAAGGAAGATTATTCTACTGTGCCAATGTTTAAATATACATGGAAAGATTGGGATAAGCCTATAAAAGAAGAAAGATTAAAGGAGTCTTTTAAGATTATTAAGGAAGAATTTGGCAAGTATTAAAAATGGCGGTTCCCCGCCATTTTTAATACTTTAAAGATCTATTTTTCTTTCCATTAGATAACTTGTACCTAGAAATGTTCCTACTGCTACTAATATAGAAAATATAAAACTGCCTATATTGATTAGTATGTTATTATTACCTGCTATAAAGAGTCCACTATTAGTACCCATACTCATTACATACATCTCAAAATTTCCCATACCCTTAAATGCTATAATCTTTAATGTACTTAAATCAATATAATATGGAAATATACTTGATACTTTTACAGTTAAATAGCCTACTAAAGAATTAATTATTAGAAATATTATAAACCATAATCCACCTATTTTCTTGTTTTTTATACTAACTCTGCTTAAGGTAATTGAAAAGTATATTAGTAACAATGTAATTACAGATGAAAGTACCGCGGAAAAACTCAAGGTTACTATAATGTTGATAGGTGTATAATTTAATAGATATTTTAGTCCTTCTAGCCACTTAGCTCCAAATAGTATTGAACCAAGTCCTAAATTATAAAATAAAGCTGAAAATCCAAGTATTGCTGCCCAGATTAATGCTGTCAAAGTTTTAGCTCCCAGTATTTGATTTCCTGTTAGTGGTAGAGAAAACGTAAGATATCCTCTATCTTCATACAATTCTTTTCTAAATAAGCCTATTATATAAAATAAGGCTGTGACAAAAGCTCCAAATATCGCTAATACTAAAAGTACAACTAAGAAATTTGGAATACGCCCCATTGAATCCACTCCAGCACCAAATCCACTTTGAAATTGTTTGACAATATTATTTGCATAAAGTTGAATACCTGTAGAAGCTCCTAATACAAACAATATCAGAAGTCCCATAAATTTATATGTCCCTTTAAATTCATATTTCATATATTTAAACATCTTATCCCTCCTTAACCGAATATTTCTTTATATAAATCATCAATTGACATTTGTTTTTCTTCTCTTAAGCTTTCAGCATTTCCCTGAAGTAATATATCGCCTTCACTTAGATAAACTACATCATCAAAGATGTTTTCCATATCACGAACTAGATGAGTTGTAATAATCATAGAGCTATCCTTCTCATAATTGTTAATTATTGCATTTAAAATTTGGTCCCTAGCTACTGGGTCAACACCAGCTATAGGTTCGTCTAAAATATAGACTTTTGCCTTTCTTGACAAAACTAAGGTTAAATTTAGTTTTTCTTTCATCCCTTTAGACAAGGCATTTATCTTCATATTTCTTTCCAGTTTCATAAAATTTAATAAATCGTTTGCTTTGTTTTCATCAAAATCAGCATAGAAGTCCTTATAGAAACAAATTGCATCATTGATATTCATCCAATCGTATAAAAAGTTTCTATCTGGAAGATAAGAAACAATGGACTTTGTATATACTCCAGGCTTGTGTCCATCAATCAAAACTTCTCCCTTTGTTTGTCTCAATAATCCTGCAAGAATTTTTATTAAAGTTGTTTTCCCGCTACCATTGGGGCCTAAAATTCCAACAACTTTTCCACTCTCTATATTAAGATTTAAATTGTTTAATGCTTTTTTATTGTAATAATTCTTGGTTAAATCCTTTATTTCAATTATATTAGCCACTATTTCTCCTCCTTTACCCTATTATTGATCAAATCTATTATTTCATGAGGGCTATATCCTATTGCCTTCATATCATCTATAAAGCTATTAACAATATTTAGAGCTAAATTATTTTTAAGTTCTTTAACTAATCCTTTATCTTCTGTTACATAAGTTCCCATACCTCTTTGAGTATAAACTAAATTTTCCCTTTCAAGTTCCTGATAGCTTCTTTGAATTGTATTTGGATTAACCTTTAAATCCGTAGCAATTTCTCTTACTGATGGCAATTTATCTCCCTCCTTTAATTCTCCAGTTATAATTTGTCTTTTTATTAAATCCATAATTTGAATGTATATAGGTTGATTACTATCGAAGTTCATACTTTCACCTCCATCTTAGTGTATTAATTACATAGTACACTAAGATATTGGTATTGTCAATACCTGTTTTTTCAAAAATTTAAAAATCGTTGGGGAAATCCCCCAACGACTATTTAACTTCAATTCCACCAAATATAGCTGTACACCTAACTTTTAAAACTGGAGCATTTGGATCTCCATTCGGTCTAGTTTTATTGCTCCACCCACCGAAAATAGGCGTTCCAGACATCTCCACCCTCCAATTATTTGGTACATATATATCTATTCCACCAAATAGTGAGGTAGCTTCAATGAAAGCTTCATTATCACTTAAATTTGCACCAGTTAGATTTAATTCAATCCCACCAAATATAGCGGTTAATTTTCCTCCTTTAAATTCTTGGGATTGATTGTTTGTTTCTAAACCTGAGAATATAACGAAAGAATCTACTGTGGCATCATTTACTACATTTGTTGACCATTTTTCAGCATCAACTTTAACATGATGATGTTTTACTCCTTTTGTAAAAAGTATATTTAATCCAATAATAATTAAAACTATAGGCCAAAATAATTTAAATACTTCAATTTCTAAATAGTCCAGTCTGTTTAATTGGAATAAAACACCTAATGCAAGAACTATTAAATTCCCAATCTTAGATGATTTTCTATCAAATAATCCTGTTATACCGGTTATTATTAAAAGCAAAGGCCAATAAGTTGAAATTATTTCCCCTATTTCAAAATAGCCTAATTGGTCAGCTAAAAATCCAAATCCTAATAAAATTAAAATAATCCCGAAAAAATATCTTCCACTCAAAATTAACACCACCTTTTATTTAATTCACAATTCACAGTTCACAATGCACAATTTGGTTTTCCTATCTAATACTGCTAAAAGAGGAGATTCCTCGACTGTGCTCGGAATGACAGCTTCGCTGTTTTTCTGTTTTTCATTGTCAATTATCAACTGTCCACTATTAGTTCTTACACCTTACCTCTTACTTCTTACCTGTCTTTCCTGTTTTCACTATTCACTAAAACCAGGGATCCCTCCACTACGGTCGGGATGACACCTACGGTGTCACTTCCCCATTGCCCTACTCTTTTCCGCACAAACTCTAATAGCTTCTATAAGTGCTGACCTGAATCCATTTTCTTCAAGACTTGCTACAGCTTCAATAGTAGTTCCTGCTGGCGAGCATACATTATCCTTCAATGTTCCTGGATGTAAACCTGTTTCTAAAACCATCTTAGCAGATCCTAAAACTGCTTGTGCTGCCATGGTATAAGCTTGAGCTCTAGGTATACCTTCCAATACTGCCCCATCAGCCATAGCTTCTATCATCATAAATACATATGCTGGTGAAGAACCACAAAGAGCTGTAAATCCATCCATTAGATATTCAGGTATAACTTCTGTTCTACCAAATGAGTTTAATATACTTAGAATCTCATCAAATTCTTCTTTTGAAAAAATGTCAGTTTCTGCAACTGCAGACATACCTTCTCCAACCAATGCAGGTGTGTTTGGCATTACCTTCACAAATTTAGTACCTTCATTTAAATTTTTCTTAAGGAATGAAGAACTAATTCCAGCACCTATACTGATTATTACCCCGTCCTTCTTTACATAATCTTTTATTTCATTAAGTACCAATTCATAAACATTTGGTTTTATTGCTAGTATCAAATAGTCAGCTTCCCTAGCTACTTCCTTATTGTTCGTTGTAGTTCTTACATTGAATTTATTACATACCTTTTCCCTAAGTGGTGTTACTATTTCTGATGCAATAATATTTTGGGCTGGGACTAAGTTTGCCTTTATTATACTGCCCATCATAGCTTGAGCCATATTTCCACAGCCTATAAATCCTATAATTTTATCCATTAAATACTCCTCCTTTTTATTTCAATATAACATAAATATACTCAAAAAAAAAGGAGTACATTACTCCTTTAGTCTAAATAAGTTATTATCGCTATATAGGTATTGTTCGAATATTCATATTCTACATTTATAATTTCCAATATTTTATCCTCATTACCTCTTATCCATTCTTCAACCTTTTCTTTTAACCCAACGTCACTTTCCTGTTGATAAAATGTTGTAAATTTCATCTATAATCCTCCAATTATATTTATAATATTTGGGGAGTTTTTGTTGCTTACTTTCTTTTGCCTTGTGCCATTGGGTCTGCCATTATTTCATAGCCTCCAAAGCTGGTTATGGTAATTAGCATTGCATTTATAATTGACAGAGCTATTCCTTCGGCATTTAAACTATTTTTTCCAAATATAAAAGTTAATATTAGAGAAATTATAAAAGCATAAATTCTTATAAAGGAATCTCCAAATCTCTTCTTAATAATTGATTTAGTAAATTGTACAATTACCATTACGGCACCTGCCAACCCTGCAAATGTGGTCAACATTTCGGCATTCATAAAGTCGTCAAACATATATACCCCCCCTATTCTAATCTTAATAAGATATTATGCTAAATAGGGGGATAATATGAAAGTATTTCATCATTTAGTACTTCTTGTTTATAACCTTTCGATAAATAAGCATTGAAATAATAGCAAATATAATTCTAAATAATAATGACAAAATAAACTCTGGAGATCTTGGGTTAGTAATTGTTATGCCAATAAAGGTAGTTGGCAATAGTATAGGAAGAGTTCCTAAAATTGATGCAACTAAATATTTTTTAAATGATATTCCCATTGAGCCCATAAACATACTAACTACATCTATTGGTAAAACTCCAACTGTTCTCACAATAAAGGTAATAAAACATTCATTGTTTTTCATTATAGAATCTAACTGTTTTAATTTTGGATATTTAATTATTAACTGATCCTTTAATGCCTTTCCAGATGTACGCCCTGCCCAATAAGAATAAATAAATCCAATACTGATGCCTATGATATTTATAATTATTGCCAATAGAGGAGTAAACAACATCCCCGTAACAATATAAATAACTGCAGAAGAGAACATAACTGATAGGGATTTTATGAAAAACATCATTAATATAAATATAATAGCCATTAATTTATTTTTAGGTGTATAGCTTAAAATATCCTCAATGGTTATTTCTTTCCCATACAATAAGAACAAAACTATCCCTGCAACTGCTATTATAACTGGTAATATCCTAAATAAAAAACGCCTTTTATTAGAAAAATTTTTCACCACATCACCTTGAAAATAGAAATTTAAAACCCAATGAATATCCTATACAATGTAGATAGCGATAAATACAAAGGAGGATAAATCATTGGGTTAAGTACATCATATCAGAAAAGGAAAAAAAGTAAACACTAACCTTTAAGAATAGTCAGTATATGGAGTATTTGTAAGAAAAATCATCTTCTTTACTTTAGATTAGTTTTTTCCCACAACTCATCTGCAACTGGAGCCCATTTATTTGCTATATCAACACATTTTTCGCTAAGCTCATGAACATCTTCAGGATTTTTTAAATCTGTAGATTTTGCTCCAGACTTATCCACCATATCAGATAATCTTCCTGGGTTATCCAATAAGGGACAAGGTCTCAAATGATTATCGTTAAATGGTTGATTATCATGGTATTGCATAAATAGAGGCGAAGTATATGCCTCTAAAAGAGACTTTTCATAGATATTTGAATCTGAATAGTGAATAAAAGCACAAGGTTCTATATCACCATTTGCATTTATATGAAGATAACATCTGCCTCCTGCTATACATCCATCGATATATTCACCATCATTCCAAAAATCAATTGTAAATATTGGCTTTGTTTTCCTAAATTCCCTAACTTGATGATATAAAAATTTTCTTTGCTCTGCATTTGCCATAAGCTCAGGTACAGCATCTTTGCCTACAGGCATATAGGTGAAGAACCAAGCAAATTTAGCACCTTTTTCTATCATATCGTCAATGTATTCTTCACTACCTATTATCTCTGCATTTTTACTAGTATAGCAACAAGATATACCAAAAGGCAATTTTTTATTCTTTAGAATATCCATTGCTTTTACAACTGCACTATATGTTCCTTCTCCACGTCTAAAGTCAGTATCCTCTTCAAATCCTTCAATACTTATGGCAGGGATAAAATTCTTAACCCTTAGCATTTCATCTGCAAATTCTTCATCAATTAAAGTCCCATTTGTAAATGCTAAAAATACGCAGTCACTATGTTTTTCACATAGTTCCATAATATCTTTCTTCCTAATCAATGGTTCCCCACCAGAATAAATAAACATATAGGTACCCATTTCTTTACCTTGGTTTATTATATTGTCCAATGTGTCTATGTCCATATTTAGCTTATTCCCATATTCTGCAGCCCAACATCCAATACAATGAAGATTGCATGCAGATGTAGGGTCCATTAGAATTGCCCAAGGTATATTACAGTTGTATTCTTCTTTTAATTTTTTCTTTCTATTTGATCCAAGAATGGTAGTATTGATAACAAAGTTTTCAAATAATACTTTTCTTACGTCATTATCAATATCTGTCCATAAACTCTTTACTAGCTTATACCAGTTACCCTCAGTATCAGCTAATCCATTACGGGTAGCGTTAAGCTGCCCACTAATAACCTTGTCCTTATCAAATTTTTCTACCCAATCTAAAACCTTGGGGATATTGGTATCTGGGTCATTATCTAAATAGCGTAATACCTTTTTTAAACCATAAGATTGAATACTTTCTTTAAATGTTTTGTTTTTCATTACGAAAACCCCCTTTTAAACCTTCTATTAAATATTATTATAAATCCACCTGATTTATATGTCTTTGGACAATATTTTATTATGTCCTATATTTAGACACTAAGAAATTTTGTTACCTTTTTTGACTAAACTCTATTTTGTCCCTATGAAATAATAAAATAAAAGTTTATAATATCAATATGTTTTAATAAGGAGTGAATCTAAATGCGGCAAAAACTTACCAATATTATATTAGATATAGCAGTTGATAAAGGATTAAAAGAAATTAGAGTAAATTCTAAACGTGGCATTAGAAATTTAGTTGATTTAGGTGCTCATTTTGCCAAAGGTAGATTTCAAATGGATTTTTATAAGATGGCACAAAGAATGCTAGAATATGAGGATAGTTCATATTATGATTTGATTTTTAATACTGTTAATAATGTAGATAATAATATATTAAAGAAGTTTGGAATGAATATAGGACTTAATAGTTGGACCTATGGAGCAAATACTATTAGGAACTTTGAAAAAAATAATGGATATAATGTTCCTTGGACTATAATATTTGATTTTGTAACTCTTACTAAGGACCCTATGGATTTATTAGAATTATTGGATATAATTAGACAAGGTAAAGAAATGGGCATTTATACTTATATGATATTTATTGATAAAGATTTCAATGAAAAAGAAAGCTTATTCGAAGTATTGAATGACAACACTGACTGTGCATTTTTATTATTTGCAACACCTAATTCCATAGAAGAAAAGGATATACAAAAAATAAAGGGATTTAAAAATCTTGCATTTTCTATATATATGGATAATATAAACGAAGAATTTTTAACCCTTATTGGGTTATTAAAAGAAAATAAATGCCTATATGGAATCTATAGCTGCTATAAAGATGAGAATGTAGATGAAATATTGAATAATGATTGGATTGAGAAAATTATAAATCTAAATAGTACTTATGCTTTTCTAATTAGCTCTAATGATTGTAATGAAGAAAATATCAAGAAAGTATCTTCATATATTAAAGACACTAAAACAAATCAAAAATATCCAATCTTTTTAATGGATTTCTTTGAGGATATTAAATATGTAGATACAGTCATATCTGTAGAACCTTGTTTTGTAGGGTTTTTACATGATGGAAAGGTATTATTAAATAACAGTGATACTTTCTCAAAAATTAGTTTTAAAGAAGCAAATCTTAAAGATATATTATCTATCTCAATGCCAAAAGTAGGGTATCTAAAATAGATACCCTACCTTTTATTTTTCGCCAGCGTCAAGATCTTTTTTAACCTTTAAGGCAACACCTGTTGCCGCATTTTTAATTAAATTTGCAAAATCTTTAGGTGGGAGCTCTGCCCCTTCTAGCATCCACCTAGTTATAGATGTTCTAATAGCATCTGTAATAAAATTTATGTAAAATTCTTTATTATCCCCATCCTCAAATATATCTTCAAACTTCATCGCAATAATAGGCGACAATACCTCCCCAAAATAATCATAGAAGGAATTTTGCCCTCTAATTTGCAATGCATTTCTGTAGAAGGATTTGTTTTTATAAAGAAAATCACATATTTTTTCTATCATACTAAATTCAGATTCTATGTCGAATTCTTGAATATTTGTAATAAACTCAGTATAATATATCCAATTAACTAAATCATACTTGTCTTTAAAATGATAGTAAAAACTTTTACGATTCATATCACATTTTTCTACAATATCTTTTACAGTAATTTTTGATAAGGGTTTTTCCTCCATTATCTCCTTCAATGAATTTGCTAAAGCTTGTTTTGTAATTAACGAACCAGCCATGCTATCATCCCTTTAATAAAATGCCTATACATTCACTAAGATTTAATGATTTAAGGCACATTCAACAATTCCTAATACTAAGCCTTCATAACCAATACCTGCTGCCTTTGCCATTTTAGAAATATTGCTATTCTCTCTATCCAAACCTGGTAATGAATTTATCTCTATTACATATGGTATGTCATCCATAACCCTAATATCAACTCTTGCATAATCCCTCAAATTTAAAGCCTTAAAGGCCCTCAATGCAGTTTCCTTTATTTTATCTTCCAAATCCTTACTAATCCTAGCAGGAACATAATGTTTTTTGGCATGCTTGTACTCATTTTTTACTTCAAAACTATATATCTTATGAAACCCTTCAGGTAGTTCCGAAAAATCAATTTCCATGACTGGTAATACTATATTTCCATTTTCAATTATACCTACTGTAAACTCCTTACCATGGATAAATTCCATAATCATAGCAGGAGAATCATATTCTTTTAGAAGTTTTTCAACCTTTTTGTATAATGACTCCTTATCGTAAACTATACTATCTTGGTAAATACCTCTACTGGAACCCTCATCACTGGGTTTGACAAACAATGGGTAATCTATCTTAATTCCATTTAACTCCTCTATGGTATGTACGTATGTAAAATCTGGCGTAGGAATTCCCAATTGTTTAAATATCATACCAGAATATATTTTACTATAGGCTAGTCCATGCCCAAGCGGCCCTGAACCTGTATATAAAAAACCCTCATGTTCTAATAAAGAAGGTAGTTGAGAAAGTCTAGAGCCCCCTCTTATTCCATTGCATAGATTAAAAACTAAGTCAATTTTTTCTTTTTTTAGATTTTCAATTAGATTATCATCAAAAACCAAATCTATACAATCATACTTGGAAGATATGACTTCTTTCAATGATTTAATAGTCCTTGCCTTTTGTGCATCTTCAAGTTGACCTTCAATAGTAGGTAAAAATTTGGTTCTTGATTCATCAGTTACAATTGCAATTCTCAAAGTACCACCCCTAAAATATTATGATTCTTTTATACCCTTAAGTCCTTTACATAATCAGTACTATAATTAGAGCCATGTTCCATAATAATCCAATCATATACCTATAGCTTGTTTTCTTTATCCTATTGTAGCCCATATTATTATATATTTCAAGTAATCCTTGCTACCACTAATGATTGACATTTGCAGCACTTTATGCTAATTTTAATATAGTCATCGACTGAAGTCGATTTTTTTTAAAGGAATTTTATTAAATTTTAAAGTTATACCATGAAGGTATTTAGCTTATCCAAAGGATGAGTTAATTCTTTATGGTATTTTTTGTTAGGGGGATATAAATGAGGAAAAATTCAATTAGAAATATTGTCCTTGCAGGGCTCTTTGTAGCCCTAGGACTTGTACTACCATCATTAGTAGGTCATATACCTGCTCTAGGAATGAGAGTATTACCAATGCATATTCCAGTTTTGATTGCCGGCTTTGTTTGCGGGCGGCCTTATGGATTAGTAGTAGGCTTTATTACACCATTGTTAGCTAGTGTAATCAATGGTATGCCACCAATGTTTCCTGTAGCAATTTCTATGGCATTTGAATTAGCCACATATGGTCTTTTAACTGGACTATTTTATGATTTGTTCCCTAAAAAACCATTATATACATACTTAGCATTAATTCTTGCAATGCTAGGTGGAAGAGTGGTTTTAGGAATTGCAAATGTAATATTGTTAGGTTTAAATGGCACTCCATATACCTTTGAAATGTTTATAGCTGGAGCATTTATCAATGCTATCTTTGGGATTGTTGTCCAAATTATTATCATACCAATATTAATAAATAGTTTACAAAAGGCAAGGTTGATTTAATATGAATAAAAAATTTGATAATATACTACTGAAGGAGTATGGGCTTAATCTGAAGATTAAGCTATCCCTTATCTTTTCAAAAATTGATGAACTTTTAGAAAATAAAGATGCGGTAAATGTTGCAATTGATGGATATAGTGGGGCAGGTAAAAGCACTTTAGCAAATTTCATTAAAGAAAAATATGATTGTAATGTTTTTCATATGGATGATTTCTTTTTAACACCAGAATTAAAAACAGAAGAAAGGCTATCCGAAGTTGGTGGAAATGTAGACTATATTAGATTTCACAATGAAGTGATTTTGGGTTTGAAAAGTGATAAAGAATTTAAATATCAAAAATACAACTGTCAAAAAATGGAGTTGGACGAGTTCGTTAATGTAAAGCCTAAAAAATTAAATATAATTGAAGGTAGTTACAGTATGCATCCTACATTAATAGAAAACTATGACTTGAAAATATTTCTACAAATTAATGAAAAGGAACAAGTCGAAAGGATTTTGAAAAGAAATGGACCATTTATGCTACAAAAATTTATCAATGAATGGATTCCAAAGGAAAATTTATATTTTGAAAAAATGAACATTTCCGATAAAGCCGATATAGTATTTAATGTATAGAAAAAATGTGTTGCATAAATTTATCAACACATTTTTAGCTCCTTATCATATTTTTGACTTCATTTACTACAAGTTGAATGTAGTCATTGTAGGAGTATTCTTGTACTCCCATAACCATTACGTTGCATTTATTTATAGGAATTAAAATCTTTTTAGCTTTACTTTCTCCTACAGCCAATGCCATTTTAGGTGTTATTTCACCATGAAAAGAGTTGGCTGCAATTATACCAATTGGTCCTATTATAATATCTGCATCATTACAATTATAGACAACTGGATTTTCACCTGTTGCCCCAAAATCCGCCCCTGCTTTTAGCATAGCTGATGTGGCTATACTATTTGTACCTATTGCAAGAAGTTCATTTTGAGGCAGTGCCTTTTTAAGCTCCTCAACTACCATTTTACCTATTTTACCGCCTTGCCCATCTATAATAATTATTTTCAAGGATAGATTCCCCCTTTCTATTGTCAATTATCTAGTTAGTTGTTGTTGAACCATATTACCGATATTAGCAAAATGGTCTGATATATTGGTATTACTATTTAAAGTAGCTATTTTGGCTTTCTCTGAATAATACCCCCTAGAGTAGAACTACAACCATTCTTCTGCCTTCTAATTCTCCCTTGTTGAATAATTCTAAATGCTTATGTAAAATTAATTTTATCATTATATATAGGATACTATATTTAAATAGATTTTGGAAATATTAATTAGAGATGATTATAGGGAAGAATCATATTCAAATAATTGACAAAGATAATACTATAGTATTATACTAGTAGTTGAATTAAATAAATGTGCACCCTTAGCTCAGCTGGATAGAGTCGCAGACTTCGAATCTGTTGGTCGGGGGTTCGAATCCCTCAGGGTGCGCCATAGATAAAATCAAGGCTTGTAGATATTAAGATAACTACAAGCCTCTTTTTGTGAGCACTCCTTACCTTTGTTAAATAATATCAGCTAAACTAAAACTAATAACATTTTTTAGGTCTTCCAAACTTATCTCAACTTGATAACCAATTTTCCCAGCACTAAATATAATCGTATCAAAATTAGCTGCTGATTTATCAATCGTGGTAGAAAAACTTTTTTTCATACCAATAGGTGAACATCCCCCATGTATATATCCAGAAACAGATAATAAGTCTTTTGCTTTTATCATTTCAATTGATTTCTCATTAACAACATCACTAGCTTTTTTCAAATCAAGTTCTTCAGCAACTGGTACTAAGAACACATAATATTGCTTGGATTTCCCTACGGTAACAAGAGTTTTAAATACTTGTTTTGGGTTTAAATTTAAAGCATTTGCTACATCAATCCCGCTAATAGCATTTGTGTCAACATAACTATAACTTTTATATTTTATCTTTGCTTTATCTAAAATTCTCATAACATTTGTCTTATAAGCCAATTTATATCACCTTACTATATATTTTTTTCATTAACAAAACAAATTATATCATTTTCTACATCAAAAATAAAATTACACCAATTCTTATTCCTTAATCTCACTTTCCTTTTTCAATCCATTAATCTCCAAATTAAATCTTACAAGATTTATAATTAGAAATATCTCCATTATCCCAAATAAAATAGATGATAATATTTTATTTATATTAGTAAATAGCTCAATTCCATACAATGACCATTGATACTGATGTATCACTCCCGAAGATACTAAAATCATTAAACCCAAAAATATAATCGCTACAATACTAGGTATTCTCATAATTTTTAATGCTGATATTTTATCTTCAACATTAGTATATATTTCAAATGGTCTTCCGTCATTTTCTTTTTCAAGGATAAGAAATTCTCTTTTTATCATTCCACTAGAGGTTGCTATTTTAGCACCTTCATCCGCAAAAGGTCTATAACGTATATTTCCTATTGATGTTTTTCCTATACTCCCCGCCTTTTCTATATACCTAATATTAGAGTCTTTCAGAAATTCCTCATAATCTTTAAGATCAGAATAAGACTTATTTGCTACAAAATCTACAGCATATCTATACTTTCCTTCTTCACATTCTTCAAAGTAGTAGAATATATTTCCTACTTTTGCTAGTTTATAACCTTTATCAGACATTTCATTTAACCATTTTGTCAATCCAGTGATAGGACTTAAGAAGAATTTAAATTTTCTAATCATTATTTCTACCTCTCTTTCCTATAATCTTAACACCAATTTCATAAACTTCCTTTAATCTAGCAAGTTCCCCTTCTACTTGTCTTTTACCTTCATCTGTTATTATATAATCCTTTTTTCTTTCTTCTTGTTCTGTAGGACAAGGCTCTATCCAACCCTTCTTTTGTAGGTTGTTTATTGCCCCATAAAGTGTACCTGGTCCAAAGACCACTCTTCCATTAGTTTGTTCTTCTACAAATTTCATAACACCATAGCCGTGATTTGGCTGGTACATGGCTAATAATATTAAGAAAGTTGTCTCTGTTAATGGAGTTTCTTGTACCTTACTCATTGAATACCCCCCTTATTACGTGTGACGTAGTATCTTTAATTGTATTATATCGTCATACGTAGTACGTGTCAAGTAGTAATTGTATTACTTGTCCATAAAATTTAGAATATTTTAAAATTTTCTTAATACATTAATAATGTAATGTGATATTATAGACTTAGGGGGGGGTGAAAAGTTTGTATAATTATGTATTAAAAAACGGAATTGTAGTAGACGGCACAAGAAAAAAGCCCTATCATGGGTCTGTATGCATTGATGATGGTAGAATTGTAGCCATTACTAATAATACAAATGCTAAGGGTGAAATTGTAGTCGATGTTGGAGGGAAGATTATTTCACCAGGTTTTATTGATATTCATACTCATTCTGATGCATTTCCATTAAATACAACTCCAGCTGAGAGTATGCTATACCAAGGTGTCACCACTGAAATTGCAGGCAATTGTGGAATTACCCTGTTTCCATCAAAGAAGTCACTGCAAAAAGAAATCAGAGAATACTTTGCTCGAACAATCGAAATCAATCTCGAAGATCAAACTATTCAGGTTGACAGTATGTCGGATTACGTAGAATTGTCAAAGGTAAATAAATTGCCAATTAATATAGGGACATTAATTGGACATGGTACTCTGCGTGCTTGTATAATGGGTTTTGAAGACAAAGATCCTACAGATGAAGAACTCCAACAAATGAAAGAGTTACTGGAACGAGAACTAAAAGATGGTGCATTTGGTATGTCTCTAGGACTAATTTATCCACCAAGTAGCTATGGAAAAATCAATGAATTTATTGAATTGGCAAAAGTCATTAAAGAAAACAATGGAATCCTTACAGTCCATATGCGTAATGAAAGCGACTTAATATTTGATGCTGTAGATGAAATGATTGAAGTAGCAAAAAAATCAGGTGTTCATCTGCAAATATCCCACTTAAAACTTATCGGAAAAAAACAATGGCATAAATCACAACTATTACTTGAAAAAATTGAAACAGCAAGAAGTAAAGGATGCAATATTACCTGTGACCAATATCCATATCAAGCAACATCAACTTCATTATCAGCACTTGTCCCAAACTGGGCTCAAGATGGTGGCAATCAAAAAATGATTGAACGTCTAAAAACAATGGATTCTAAACTACTTAAAGATATCACAGAAGAAATGGAGAAACGAGGCGGTCCAACCTGTGTAGGTGTATCATCTACTCATGGTCATTTCCCTGCACTAGACGGTAAAAACATTGAAGAAATATCTCAAATCTATCTCATGTCATCAGAAAAAACTGTAGCACAATTACTTATTGATTGTGCTGGAGAAGTATCAGCAATATATTATTCCCTTAATCTAGATGATGTACTAAACATTATGAAAGATATGAATATTGCAATTGGAAGTGATGGCTATAATTTTACCTACAATTTGAATTATAATCCACATCCAAGGAGCTTTGGCACATTCCCAAGATTCTTACAGATGGTTAGAGAAAACAATCTTATGCCAATTGAAGATGCAATTTATAAAATAACAGGTCTCCCAGCTAATATTTTAGGTTTATCAGATAGAGGAGTATTAGAAGTTGGAAATATTGCTGATATCACGGTATTTGATAAAGACTTAATTGAAGACAAATCCACATTTATAAATCCTGCTGTTAAACCAGTAGGTGTTGAGCACGTATTTGTGGCAGGTATTCCAGCTCTACTTAATGGTGAGCAAACTGAACATAGGACTGGGAAAGTAATTTTTAAATAAAGGGGGTAAAATAATGGAATTAGGTAAAAATGCATTGATATCAGCTCCATCATTATTAGCTTTAATCCCACTATTAGCTTACCTAATCTTGGTATTTCGAAACAAATCAAATCTTGCAGGACTTGCTGTTGGAGTTATTGTAGCAGCAATCCTAACTGGTCAAGGACTAAAATCTTTGGCAGGAATTTTTGCAACATCATTGGGTTCATTCTTAGCTATAATCGGTATTATCATTATGTTTGGTAGTGGACTAGGATACTTAATGAATAGAACAAAGGTAAGTCAGACTCTTGTATACTGGATAGTTAAAAGAATAGGTGTAGACAGTGAAAAAAAAGGTATGGCGGCAGTTATTATAACCTCAATTATAATCTGTGGATTACTTGGTACATTAGCTGGTGGAAACGCAGTTATTGCTCCGGTAATTATTCCAGTCGTTGCTGCTGTAGGACTTACTCCCAGTACTGTTTGTGCCCTATTTAGGGTAGCCGGAGAAGTTGGGCTTATTATGGGTCCACTTACAGGAGTTACCATTGCTACAATGGGTGTTACTGGACTATCCTATGGTAAATTGATGCTATGGGCTGTTATACCCTTTAGTATCGTGTGGATAGGTGCTACATTGTTTGCTGTCAATAGAATTCAGAAGAAAACAAGAGGCATTGAAGTATATGAAATAACCGAAGATATGATAGATATCAATAAAATGGAGATAACAAAAGAACAAAAACGAACTACTATATTATTTTTGCTTACGTTTATACTCCTAGTTGGCTTTGGTGTACTTACAAAACAAGGAACCAGCTATGCTATTATAGTAATGCTTATACTAGCAATAGTTATATCAATAAGTGGTAAATTGGAAATCGACTCTGCAATTGATACCTTTGTAGAAGGGGCATCAAAGATGACAAATATGTTTTTCGTATTTATATTCTTCGAAGTTATGTTTGTAATGATTGATCTTGGTGGAGGGTTTGCTGCATTGGGTGATTTCCTAACAAGATTTGCATCAGCAGGTGGAAAAGCAGGTACATTGATAGTTGCTTCATTGGTTGGTGGTTTTGGTATAGAAGCAGCTGCAGTAGCAGAAATCAATATTATCAACGAAATGTTTATAGACTTAGTAAACAAGGTTGGACTTCCAATGGAAATTTGGGCAACTGCAATTCTAGCAGCAACAAGAATCACAGGTTCTGTATATCCTACAGCAAATCTTGCAGGACAACTAGGTATAGCACGTTGTGACAATATGAAAACTGTATTAAAAGCATCGTGGATTGGTGCTGCTGCACTATGGATTTGGGTTATAGTTTGGGCATTTGTAGGACCTATGTTTTTTTAATTCTTAAAGGGACTGGATTTCACTTCCAGTCCCTTTATTTAGTAATATGTTTATTCTAGCATAATTTCTATATTCGTAATTTGTATTCTATTAAATAAACGAAGATTCGCTACACTATTGCCTAGTCCACTATCTATATATAGTATAGTGTCTCCCAATTTAAATGTTCCTTTATCATACTTTGGAAACAAACCTTGCCCTGGTGAGATTATTGCACCAATTATTGGAATTCTTACTTGTCCTCCATGTGTATGTCCTGATAATATAAGGTCTACCCTATTATCTAAATACATTATTGGCCTGTTTGGTGAATGGGATAGTAGAAGATTGTACTCATTATCATTTATACTTTGAAATATCTTAGCAAAATCTGATTCTTCAGCATAAAATGATGCTCCCATCATATTGATTGTGTTATTATCTATGTTAAGCACTTTAGTCCTATCATCTAAAACTAATACTTCATACTTTGCAAATTCATTATATAAGTCGTTAGAGAGCCTATGATTTGTTTCATGATTTCCACTTACAAAAAATACTCTAGGTGTAACTGATTTAGCTCTTCGTATAACATCAAATACTAATGTCAAATCTGTTGTTCTATAATCAATTAAATCCCCAGTTAATACTATAATATCCGGACTAAATTCATTTATTTTATTAAATAATTTGTCTAAATTTACTAACCTATTGGAATGAAAATCAGAAATTTGCGTTATTTTTAAAGATTTATTTAACTTCTTAGATGATAATTTAATTCTATTTATATAAACTTGACTTATTTGTCTATAGTTATAAAGGTATAGTAATATAAATATAAAGATTATCGATAATATAATTTTTCTTATTTTCACATATACACCCCCAAAATGGTATAAAAAAAATTGGCTTATACTCAGCCAATTTTTATCATATGTATTGGTGCGGGAAAGAGGACTTGAACCCCCACGTCAATGACACTAGATCCTAAGTCTAGCGCGTCTGCCAATTCCGCCACTCCCGCGAATTTAAGTCCATAGGGACTTACTTGTGGTGATCCATCCGCGACTCGAACGCGGGACACCCTGATTAAAAGTCAGGTGCTCTGCCGACTGAGCTAATGGATCTTATGTCTACGTTATAAAGTTAAAATGGGGTGGATAATGGGATTCGAACCCACGACCTCCAGAGCCACAATCTGGCGCCCTAACCAACTAGGCTATATCCACCATATATATTTTGGTCACTCCCTACTCTACCCCACGGGTTGCTCCTATGGAGCGGGTGAAGGGAATCGAACCCTCGCACATGGCTTGGGAAGCCAGTGCTCTACCACTGAGCTACACCCGCATGTGGCCTTTTGTTGAACCGCTAACAATATATGATTATAGCAGGTTTATTTGCCCTTGTCAAATATATTTTTTAAAAAAATATTTTTGATATTTACTTAAGCCTTTTCCTTTGTTATTCTTTCCTAGTTTGTCTATTTTAGACTACTTTTATTTATTTTGGCATACAAAATGGTAACGTATTCATATAAAATAGTGTATAAGAACTTCAATTTTAAAAATAGGGGGCAAATATAATGAAAAGAAAATTAGTTATTTTAACCTTAGTCTTGGCTCTAATAGCAGGTACTTTGTTGGGATGTACTAAAACCGATACTGCTGGTGGAGGAACATCAGACAAGCTTGTAGTTTACTCACCTAATAGTGAGGATATAATCAACTTAATTATTCCAATGTTTGAAAAAGAAACTGGAATTAATGTAGAGTTGATAAGTGCAGGTACTGGTGAATTGCTTAAGAGAATTGAATCAGAAAAAGCAAATCCATATGCTGATGTAATGTTTGGGGGTTCCCACTCTCAGTTTGCACAATATCCTGAATTATTTGAAGAGTACGTTTCACCCAATGACAAATATCTAGTTGAAAACGCACGAAATACATCAGGATATATGACTTCCTATATTGCAGATGGTAGTTGTCTATTAGTCAATACTGACATTGTAGGAGATATAAAAATTGAGGGTTATGCAGACTTATTAAACCCAGCATTAAAAGGTAAAATAGCAACAGCAGATCCAGCAAGTTCATCTTCAGCTTTTGCTCAACTAACAAATATACTACTTGCCATGGGTGGAGATTATACTTCTGATGCAGGTTGGGACTATGTAAAAGCTTTAGTTGAAAACTTAGACGGTAAAGTTGCTAGTGGCTCTGGTGCCGCTCATAGAAGTGTTGCAAATGGCGAATATATCGTAGCTTTAACTTATGAAGATCCATCAGCAGCTTATGTTAGAGATGGAGCACCTGTTAAGGTTGTATATCCAGTAGAAGGAGCAGTATTCTTAAATGCAACATCTGGAATAGTTAAAGGTGCTAAAAACCTAGAAAATGCTAAGAAATTTATCGACTTTATAATTTCTAAAGATGCACAAGATGCTTTTGGAACTCAATTAACAACTAGACCTTTAAGAGAAGATGCTAAACTTGGGGACCATATGACACCATTCGATGATATATATCTATTAGAAGAAGATGTGGAATACGTTAATGCTCATAAACCAGAAATAGTTGAGAAATATATTGAAATATTTACAAGTGTTCAATAATAATAGAGAATAATTAGTAGGTGATAGTTATGACTGTTTCAATTAGATTTGACAATGTAGTTAAAAAATACGGAAACAATACAGTTATACCAGGCCTATCATTGGATGTCAAGAAGGGTGAATTTTTCACCCTTCTTGGTCCTTCTGGGTGTGGTAAGACCACACTATTGAGGATGGTTGCTGGATTTAACAGTATTGAAGGAGGAGATATTTATTTTAATGATAAGCTAGTTAACAATATTCCTCCCGGAAATAGAAATATAGGAATGGTATTTCAAAATTATGCTATATTTCCACACTTAACTGTTAAGAAAAATGTAGCTTTTGG
>JAPXKQ010000019.1:0-37943 GCA_033809995.1 Tissierellaceae bacterium | reverse complement strand
ATTATATTTAACTGTGCTCTTAAGATGTTTTCCATTGCTATCCCTCCTAAATCTAGAATAGCAAGGATGTACAATTTTGTACATTTTTATTTGCCACTAATTGTACATTTTAATTTTATCATTTACAATTTAATATTATATTCCAATTAGGTATTGTAATTTATTCCAATTAATATATAAATATTTCTAATTTATGAATTTTTTCGTAGTAATTGGTAAAAATACCACTAGGGAGGAATTTTGGATGAGAATACCGAAACATATTGGAGTTATTCCAGATGGTAATCGTCGCTGGGCACAGAATCATGGGCTAACAAAAGAAAAGGGATATGATAGAGGCTTAGATCCTGGTTTACAATTATTTAAACTATGTGAACAATATGGCATTGAGGAGCTAACCTTTTACGGTTTTACGGCAGATAATACGAAAAGACCTAAGTTTCAACGACTTGCATTTACTAAAGCATGTATCGATGCAGTCCAAATGTTATCGAGGGAAAATGCAGATCTTTTGGTTATAGGAAACTATGAATCACCTATGTTTCCTAAAGAGCTATTTCCATTTGTGGAAAGAAAAAGATTTGGGACAGGGGGAATAAAGGTTAATTTTTTAGTCAATTATGACTGGAAATGGGACATTGGCAGTTATTTAAAAGAGGAAGGACAAAAGGACTTAGTCGACTCCATAAGATCTAGAGATATTTCTAGAGTAGATTTAATAATTAGATGGGGTGGCAGAAGAAGGCTCAGTGGATTTCTCCCTTTACAATCAGTTTATTCAGACTTTTATATAATTGATGAATTTTGGCCTGATTTTACAGAGGAACAATTCAAGAGGGCTTTAGATTGGTATCAGATTCAAGATATAACCTTGGGCGGATAGTTAGGGGTATCCCCAAAGGATATCATAAGACCAGCTTTTTAGTTGGTCTTTTTATATTTTTTATTTTATAAATGTTCCAATATTGCTTTGTATATTAACTGATATGGAACCTATTCCCTACATCGCAGTTTCATTCACAAATTTGTTTGCTCCCTAGGTCAGATAAACTTGGAATTCGTTGTAAATGACGGCTTACATATTTAAATTGTGAATTGTGAATTGTGAATTGTGAATTGATTAACCCTTTCCATCATCTTCCTAAAATATATTCTATAAAAAAATAATTACAACAGTTTATTTTGGGTAATAATATAAGTAATTGTGAATTAGTAAATTGTATAAATTTCCAAGTAAAATTCTGAATACTTTGTCAAAGTTGTCAGTTTATATTGCAATATCTTTGACATTGTACTAAAATTAGACTTAAATAGACAAGGTTTTAACTATCTAACTAGGGGGTGGAAATGTGGCAAAGGATGCAGTACAAATTGTTAAAGAAGCTGAAGAACAAGCTAAGGTACTGATCAAAGAGGCAACACAAAATGCCAATAAATTGAGACGGGAGGCGGAAATTCAGGCAGAAAATGAGTATAAACAAATTATAAGCAATGCTGAAAGAAAGGCAAAAGAAATTAGAGACAATGCAGTTAAAGAAGGTGAGAACTTAGCAAAACCTATAATTGAAAGAGGTTCTAAAGAAGCATCAGCTATTTTGGAAATGAAAGATGAGGATTTAGAAGTAGCAGTTGACACTATTATTAAGAGGGTTGTGAAGTCTTATGGCAATAGTTAAGATGAGTGAATTCAACTTATTTGCTTTTGATCATGACAGGATGGATCTTCTTCATGAGCTTCAAAAGTTTGAATATGTCCATTTTATTGATTTAGATAATGATAATAAATTAAAAGAAGATGGTCTAATCAGCATAGAAGTTCCAGAAAGTATTGCAGCTATTGAAGAAGAAATTAGAGAATTAAAATATTCTATAGATGTATTATCAAAATATCAGGATAAAGAAACTGGAATTAAAACATTAAGTAAAGGCCTTGATAGTTACACCTTTAACGAACTTGAAGAAAAGGCATCCAAGATAGATTATTTACCTTTATACAATGAAATAAGAGAATATTCGGTAAAAAAGGATAATTTATCACAGGAAATAAACAAATTAAAGACCTCTATTAATGAATTAAATCCTTGGGTTAATTTAAATAGCCCCCTTAAGGATTTTAATATTATTGAAAGAAGTCGTATTTTTTTAGGAACTATACCCGTAAAATTTAAAGAAACTTTAAATATGGATTTATTAAAAACAAAATATACCTACTTAGAAAATATAAGTGAAGATAAAGAAAACTTATATTTGTTGGCAATATCTGATATATCTGAAGAAGAAAAAGTAAAAGAGATACTAAGAAACAATAACTTTTCTATTGTAAAGTTAAATTTCGAAGATACACCTAAAAAAGAGATTGAAAATCTTAAAAATAAAATAGGTATATTGGAAGAAGAAATAAATAAATACGGAAATCACCTTAAAGATTTAACGGTTAATTTACCTAAACTAGAAATAGTTTATGAATATTTCCAGAACAAAAAATTAAGGATAGCATCTTCTGAAAATTTCTTGAGTACAGAAAAGGTAAATGTAATCAAGGGGTATATCCCCACTCAAATGGTAGGAGATTTTACAGAGGTTGTAAAAAATGCATTAAAGAATGTATATTATTTAGAGATAAAAGATGCAGACAAGGACGATGTAAATGTGCCTATACTGTTAAAGAATTCAAAGTTCGCTGAGACTTTTGAGCCCTTAACGGGAATGTATGCACTTCCTAAGTACACAGAAATTGACCCCACCCCATTTCTTGCACCATTTTATTTAATATTCTTTGGTATGATGGCAGCAGATATAGGTTATGGGTTGATAATGTTATTAGGAACTTTTATAGTCTTAAGGAAATTTAATTTGCCAGAAAAAACACAAAAATTCGTAAGATTTTTCTATTATTTAAGTTTTTCTGTAATAATATGGGGCTTTATATATGGCTCTTTATTTGGTGGCATTATACCTATGAAAGGTTTAATAGATCCTGCTACTGACTATATGTCTCTATTGGTATTGTCAGTGATATTTGGTCTGATCCATGTATACTTTGCCTTGGGACTTAAGGCTTATTTAAATATTAGAGATGGTAAGATATTAGATGCAGTATATGATGTGGGATTTTGGATTTTAGCATTAACCGGAGGTATAGGCTTTTTACTAACTTATTACGTTACATTGCCTCCAATAATTAAGACTATATCGTTAATTACCATGATAGTCGGAATGGTTGGGATAATTGCAACAGGAGGGCGTGACACTAAAAATCCTATAGGTAGATTTGTGGGAGGATTATATTCTCTATATGGAATATCTAGTTATGTTGGGGACTTTGTTTCTTACTCAAGACTAATGGCTTTAGGCTTATCAGGTGGATTTATAGCTGGAGCTATAAATATGATGGCAGCTATGGTAGCTAAAAAGGGCATCTTAGGTATGATTGGAGCTATCGTCATATTTATAGTTGGTCAAGTCTTCAATTTAGGACTTTCGATGCTTGGAGCATATGTTCACACCATAAGACTTACTTTTGTAGAATTCTTTGGAAAATTCTATGAGGGTGGAGGAAAAGATTTTAAAATATTTAGAAGCGAACCAAAATATATAAACTTAAAATAGGTTAGGAGGATTTTAATGATGACTTTTTCACAATTTATGACTGAATTCGGAGGAGTATTTTTTGCAGGTTTAGGAGCAGCTTTTGCAGTATTATTTTCTGGGATTGGTTCAGCTAAGGGACTTAGCATAGTAGGAGAGGCAGCATCAGGAATGATTATAGAAGAACCTGAGAAATTTGGTAGATCTCTAATTCTTCAATTATTACCCGGTACACAAGGTTTATATGGTTTTGTTATTGGACTATTAGTATTAGGCAGATTAAATATCGATATGAGTTTAGCAGAAGGACTTTATATATTTGCATCCTGTCTACCAGTAGGGTTTGTAGGATGGCAATCAGCTATTTCACAAGGTAAGACAGCAGCTGCAGGTATAGCAATATTGGCGAAAAATGAAGAACATGCAACAAAGGGAATTATCTATGCAGTTATGGTTGAGACCTATGCTCTTTTAGCATTCGTAACATCATTGATTCTTGTAAATGCAGTGGGTTTCTAGAAAAGTTAAGGATGTGAAGTTATGTCGAATTTAGAAAACTTAACCCAAAAGATTCTTGACGATGCTAAAGGTTCAGCCGATGCAATACTAAAGGAAGCTGAAACGAAGAAAGAGAGCTTAGTAAGTTCTAGGATTAGTGAAGCGGAAAGACAAGCAGAAAGATTAATTGAACGGGCAAATAAAGAAGCTATTACAATAAAGGATAGAGCAGTCTCCAATGCAGAACTAAAGGTTAGAGACGAAAAGTTATCTGCAAAAAGAAATGTAATGGAAAGAACCTTTCAACTAGCTAAGTCAAGATTAATGGATATTAGTGAAAATGATTATATGGATTTTCTTAAAAATAATATAAAAGAGTTAAATTTGAAGGGAACCGAAATTTTAATTGTTCCTGAAAAGATGAAAGAAATTGTAAAGAATATGGGATTGACTTTAAAAGTTTCTGATAAGGAAAGTGTAAATTCAGGATTTATGATAAAAGATAATAAAACTATATTAAATTTTACTTTTGATTCCCTTGTAGAGTACTTAAGAGATGAACTTGAATTAAGTTTAGCACGTAGCCTTTTTAAAGAATAGGAGTGATTTCATGGATAGAATGGATTTTGTCCAAGGTGTTACTAGAACCAGAGTCCTTGAAAAAAAACTTCTTTCAAGGGCACAGATTGATAGAATGGTAGATGCTAAGGATATAGATGAAGTATTTAAGATACTTAGTGAAACGGAATACTCAAATGGGGTAGCTAGTATTTCACGACCAGAAGAATACGACAATGTATTATCCAATGAATTGCAAAGAGTATACAAATTAATGAGGGAAATATCAAAAGATAAGGTAATAGTTGATTTACTTACTTTAAAATATGACTATCATAATCTTAAGGTATTTGTAAAAGAGATGGCTTTAAATCAAGATTTATCTAGTCTTTATATTCCAATTGGTACAGTTGATTTCAATAAACTTAAAGCAGACTATCAGGCTGGAAATTATAAATTTATAGAAAAAAAGTTTAAAGAAGCCATAGATATTGTAAATAAGGATTATGAAGAGACTAAAGACCCACAAAGGATTGATTTAATCCTTGATAAATTGTATTTTAGTCATCTATATGAAATGGCTAAAAATACTGATGTGGAGCTATTTATTGAATATGTTGAAGATTTAATAGATTTTACAAACCTTAAGACGCTAATTAGGTTGAAAAAACAAGATAAGGATCCAAAGTTCGTAGAAGATGTCTTACTACCTAATGGAAAAATTGATAAAAAAGATATTGTATCATCCTTAAATGATTCTATAGATGTAATCATAAGTAAATTTAAAAACTATAGAATCAGTGCAGGACTTAAAAAGGGCTTAGAATCATATCAAGAAACAAATCGTCTATCAGATTTAGAAAAAAATATGGATGATTATCTTATGAGTCTAAACAAACCATCAAAGAATGTTGTCTTTGGTCCTGAGCCACTATTTTCATATTTAATAGCAAAGGAAACTGAAATTAAAGTCTTAAGAATAATCATGGTTTCAAAATTAAATAATCTTTCTCCAGAAGCCATAAGAGAAAGGCTGCGTGATTTGTATGTTTAAGGTTGCTGTTGTAGGAGATAAAGATTCAATACTGGCTTTCAAGGCATTGGGAGTAGATGTTTTTACAGCCTATGAAAGAGAAGAAACTAGAAGGATTGTGGACTCCATAGCCCGCAATAACTATGGAATAATTTTTATTACTGAGCAATTGGCACAGCTTATTCCAGACACTATAGAACGATATAATAAAGAGATAATCCCTGCGGTAATTCTTATACCAAGTAATCAAGGAACCTTAAATATTGGTATGAATAAGATTAGCGAAAGCGTAGAGAAGGCCGTAGGAACAAATATATTATGATAAAAGGAGTGGGCTAATCTTGAAAGTTGGAAGAATAAAAAAGGTATCTGGCCCCTTAGTTGTTGCAGAGGGGATGGAAGAAGCTAACGTATATGACGTTGTTCATGTTTCAAATCATAGACTTATTGGTGAGATAATAGAAATGAGAGGGGATAGTGCTTCTATCCAAGTATATGAAGAGACTACAGGAATCGGACCTGGGGACCCTGTATACACGACTGGAGAGCCTCTTTCAGTAGAACTTGGACCTGGACTTTTAGAGGCAATGTTTGATGGAATTCAAAGACCTCTTCAAGACTTAAGGGACATAGCAGGAGATTTTCTATCTAGAGGAACTGAAGTTAAAAATTTAGATAGAGAGAAAAAATGGACATTTACACCAACTGTAAAAGTTGGAGATAAGGTATCTCAAGGTGATGTTATAGGTACTGTACAAGAGACTCCAACAGTATTACACAAGATTATGGTGCCATATAAAGTATCTGGTGTAGTTACTGATATAAAATCAGGAGATTTTACAATAGTTGATGATATATGTACATTAGATAATGGTAGAAAGCTACAAATGATGCAAAAATGGCCTGTAAGACGTGGTAGAGGATATCAAAGAAAGATTAATCCAACTGTCCCACTAATAACAGGACAGAGAGTTATAGATACATTTTTCCCTGTAGCTAAGGGTGGAACTGCGGCAATTCCAGGACCTTTCGGATCTGGAAAGACAGTAGTTCAACATCAACTAGCAAAATGGTCTGATACAGAAATAGTAGTATATGTAGGTTGTGGGGAACGTGGAAATGAAATGACCGACGTTCTTATGGAATTTCCTGAGATTATAGACCCATCAACTGGTGAATCATTGATGAAACGAACTGTTTTAATCGCTAATACATCAAATATGCCTGTAGCAGCGAGAGAAGCATCTATATATACGGGAATTACAATAGCAGAATATTTTAGAGATATGGGATATTCAGTAGCTATAATGGCTGACTCAACATCTAGATGGGCAGAAGCTTTAAGGGAAATGTCAGGACGTCTTGAGGAGATGCCCGGTGAAGAAGGTTATCCAGCATATCTAGGTTCACGTGCTGCTGAGTTCTACGAAAGAGCCGGTAAAGTAATTTGTTATGGTAGTGATAATAGGGAAGGTGCCATTACGGTAATCGGTGCAGTTTCACCTCCTGGTGGAGATATATCCGAGCCTGTATCACAAGCTACCCTAAGGATAGTTAAGGTGTTCTGGGGACTTGACCATGCCCTTTCATATAGGAGACACTTCCCAGCAATAAACTGGTTAAACTCCTACACCCTATATCAATCAAATATAGATAAATGGATGAATGAAAATATCGATGCAGAATTTGCAGATAATAGAGCAATGGCTATGAATTTACTTCAAGATGAGCAAGGATTACTAGAAATAGTAAGATTGGTAGGTAGGGATTCCCTATCAGAAGCAGACCAATTAAAGCTAGAAGTAACTAAATCCATAAGAGAAGACTATTTACAGCAAAATGCATTCCATGATGTTGATACTTACTGCTCATTACAAAAACAAAACAAAATGTTGAAAATGGTATTAGAATTCTATGAACAAGGTAAGCGAGGATTGGAACATGGAGTTTATCTAAAGAAAATAGAAACTATGGATGTACGAGAAAGAATAGCAAGAGCTAAATATATCCCAGAGGATAATATATCTGAAATAGACGATATCATACAAGAAGTCAAAACAGAAATGGACAAATTAATAAGCGAAGGAGGTATCCTTAATGCTTAAAGAATATCAAACAGTTAAAGAAGTAGTGGGTCCCTTGATGGTAGTAGAAGGCGTAGAAGGAGCCCAATACGAGGAATTAGTAGAAATAGAATTAAGAAATGGAGAAAAAAGAAGAGGAAGAGTACTAGAAGTTAACGGAGATAAAGCTACCGTTCAACTTTTTGAAGGTTCAGCTGGTATTAATCTTCAAAGTACCACTGTAAGATTCTTGGGTAGACCTCTTGAATTGGGTGTCTCCAATGATATGATTGGAAGAATATTTGATGGACTAGGACGTCCAAAGGATGGCGGCCCAGCCATAATTCCTGAAAAGAAAATAGATATAAACGGCGTGCCTATAAATCCAGTTTCAAGGGACTATCCAGATGAATTTATTCAAACAGGAATATCTTGTATAGATGGATTGAATACACTGGTAAGGGGACAAAAGTTGCCTATATTCTCAGGTTCAGGACTACCTCACAATGAAGTTGCAGCACAAATTGCTAGACAGGCAAAGGTATTGGGTACAGGTGAAAACTTTGCAGTAGTATTTGCTGCTATGGGTATTACATTTGAGGAAGCTACTTTCTTTATAGATGACTTTACAAAGACAGGAGCAATAGATAGAGCAGTACTATTTATGAATCTTGCCGATGACCCAGCAATAGAAAGAAT
The DNA here is from genome assembly GCA_033809995.1 of Tissierellaceae bacterium. Classification (GTDB taxonomy): domain Bacteria; phylum Bacillota; class Clostridia; order Tissierellales; family Tissierellaceae; genus Paratissierella. The sequence continues at coordinate 29,504 of JAPXKQ010000019.1, read as the reverse complement.
TGCAACACCACGTATGGCACTTACATGTGCTGAATATCTAGCATTCGAAAAAGATATGCACGTACTGGTCATATTAACAGATATGACAAACTATGCTGAGGCACTACGTGAAACATCAGCAGCTAGAAGAGAGGTTCCAGGAAGACGTGGATATCCAGGATACCTATATACAGACCTTTCAACAATATATGAAAGGGCAGGTAGAATTAGAGGTAGAAAGGGTTCCATAACCCAAATACCAATCCTAACAATGCCTGAAGATGATATAACTCACCCAATTCCTGACTTAACAGGATATATTACTGAAGGTCAAATTATACTTTCTAGGGAACTATATAAGAGAGGTCTTCAACCACCAATAAACGTAGTACCTTCGCTATCAAGATTGAAGGATAAGGGTATTGGTAAAGGGAAAACAAGAGAAGATCATGCAGATACAATGAACCAAATTTATGCTGCTTATACTGCAGGTAGAGAGGCAAGAGAACTTGCTACCATCTTAGGAGAAACAGCATTATCAGATGCAGATAAAGCATTTGCAAAATTTGCTGAAGAATTTGATAAGAGATATGTAAACCAAGGATATTATACAAATCGAGATATCATTGAAACTCTAGATTTAGGTTGGGAGCTATTAAAAATTATTCCAAGAGCAGAGCTTAAGAGAATTAGAGACGAATACCTAGAAAAATATCTAGACCAGGATGATAAAGGGGTTGAGTAATTAGATGGCAAAACTAAATGTTAACCCTACTAGGATGCAGCTTACCCAACTAAAAGGAAGACTCTCAACAGCTACTAGAGGCCATAAGCTTTTAAAAGATAAACAAGATGAACTTATGAGAAGATTTATCGAGCTTATTAGAAAGAATAAGGAATTGAGAATTGAAGTTGAAAAGGAGCTGCAGGATTCATTCAAGGAATTTTTATTAGCAAGTGCAGTTATGTCTCCAGAAATATTAGAAGAAGCTGTAGCCTTTCCTAAAGAGACTATAACTGTGGATATAAAGAAAAAGAATGTAATGAGTGTTAATATTCCTGTAATGAATTTTATTAGAAAACTAGAAGATGATGAGGGAAGTATATATCCATATGGTTTTGCACAAACATCTTCTGAATTGGATGATGCAATAGCTAAACTCTATGGAATTATGCCCAAGTTATTGGAATTGGCAGAGGTTGAAAAGGCTTGTCAATTGATGGCTGATGAAATAGAAAAAACCAGAAGAAGGGTAAATGCACTGGAATATAGAACAATTCCAGATTTGCAGGAGACCATTCGATTTATTCGTATGAAATTGGACGAAAATGAAAGAGGTACAATCACACGTTTAATGAAAGTTAAAGATATAATTAATAAAGAAGGATAAAAAAAGTCCGAAGCATTTGCTTCGGACTAAAATTTTTGGTGGGCGATATTGGGCTCGAACCAACGACCTCCACGATGTCAACGTGGCGCTCTACCAACTGAACTAACCGCCCATGTATTACTTATAATAACATAAAATATTTTATTTTTCAATAGTAGAATAAGAAGCCAAACTAACCGCAATTGCTTAATTAATAATTAAAGATTAAAATGAAAAAATGTATTTAAAACCAATTCTTTAAGGTTTTCCATTTTCAATTTTTAATTTTTAACTTTTAATTCTTTAAAGTTGCATTTTATTCCAATAAATTATAAACTAAATGTATAAAAAGTAACTGTAAAAATTAAAGGGGATTGATAGTATGCAAATAGTACAAAGAATTTTCGTACCTATCATATATATATCTTACTTAACTATAAATTTATTTATAGGAGGGTACTTGCATAGTAATTCCCCTGGTAACAGGTATTATAAGGTATTTGGTAATTTAGCTTATTCTTTAGGACTAGCTGATGCAATCTATCTAATTCCAAGATTATATGCTATTCTTACTACAGGAATAGAGGATAATTTGAAAGCAGTAGGTTGGGGTAGATTAGGATATTCCATATTTATAACTTTCTTTTTTATGATTTTATATGACGCATATAATATAAGGTTTAATAAAAAATATAACAAGGGACTAAATCTTACTATTTATATATTAGGTTTTATAAGAATAGCTATTTGCTTATTACCAGGTAATAATTGGTTTGATTTAACTACCTCTACACCTTATGCAATTGCAAGGCTAATCCCATTAGGCTTAATGGGATTATTGTTAATGTTAGTTACGTATTCACATGGTAAAAGATTCAATGATAGAAATTATAAATTGATGCCAATTGGTATATTTTTCTCAATACTCTTTTTAGAACCCATGGCTTTAGTACCCGATAACCCAAACAGAATATTTATTTTTACTATATTAAGGACATTATCTTTATTATGGATAATCACAATTGGGTATAAGGAATTAAGGGATAAAAATGTATTGAGTAGATACTGATTCAATTCACAATGCACAAATAAAAAGATAGCTAAGAACTAAGAACTAAGAACTAATAGTGAAGAACTACAGCGTAGCTGTCATCCTGAATGAAATGAAGGATCCCATAACACTATGGTAATCAAAGATAGTAGAGATTCTTCCTTATAGTCAGAATGACGGCTAACGCCTTGTAAAACACCGAAGGTGTCATTCTGAGTGCAACGAAGAATCACATATCATTTTGGACATCATAGTAAACAGAGATCCTTCGCATACGCTCAGGATGACAGCTACGCTGATATCGACGGGCAGGATTAACCTATCTATCGAAGAATCTCCTCTTTTCATTCTTAATTTTTAATTCTTAATTCTTAATTATGTTTTCAATTGTGAACTGTGAATCGTGAATTGTGAATTACAAGAAAGTGTTATATATTATAATGATTAGGTAAAAATCAAAATAGGAAGTTATTTATGGTTAAGGGAGGTACCTTTTTTGAAAAATGAGATTTTATCTCTAGGGTTAACAATTGTAGTTGGACTATCAATGGGATTAGGTGGTTTGTTATCCTTCTTTATAAACAATTTAAATAAGAAGTTTTTAGCTATTACATTAAGCTTTGCAGCTGGAATTATGATATATGTTTCATTTATGGAAATGTTACCCGAAGGTATGCATCTTATTGAAGGCTATATTGGTGAAAGTGGTAAATTAATAGCATTAGGTTGGTTCTTTGGCGGAATGTTAATTACAGCTATTTTGGAGAAACTTGTCCATATGTTTGCAGGAGAATTTCATGATCATAATCACGGAGAACATAGTCATCATAAACATAATCACAATCATGAAAAACAAGAGAATAATGGAGAACATTTATCAAAACTTGGAGTATTATCCGCTATAGCAATTGCTATACATAATATACCTGAGGGGTTGGCACTATTTACAGCTGGATTAAAGGATATATCATTAGCATTCCCTATAGCTGTTGCAGTAATAATTCATAATATTCCACTTAGTGTAGCAATATCTGTACCACTTTATTATTCCACAGGTAGTAGAAAAAAGGCATTTATATATACGTTACTAGTGGGATTGTGCCAACCCATTGGAGCTATAATGGGATATGTTGTTCTTGCTAGAGTATTTAATGACCTGGTAGTTGGAGCTTTATTTAGTATAGTTGCTGGAATTATGATTTTTGTAGCATTGGATGAATTGTTACCATCATCACAAAGATATGAAGATCACCATTTGTCAGTCTATGGGGCTATTCTTGGTATGATAGTTATGGCTATTTCATTAAGTTTCTTAGGACACAATCATTAAAACTTTGCCCTTTTGCTATAATGCATTAAGGGCATTTATTTTATCCGAATAGAAAAGTTCTACCTCATTAATTTAATTCATAAGTTAGTAAAATAAAAGTAATAAAATTAAAGGTTAATCCTATATTATAAATAAGGGAATAGGGAGGGATAAAAATGGGATTTAGTTTATATACGATATTGGCATTTTTACTTGGACTAGTCTTACTATATATAATCGGTATGCTTTTAGTAGTTCCTATAAGGTTATTAATCAAATTGTTAATCAATGGACTTATAGGCGGAGTAATTTTATTTTTATTTAACTTAATCGGCGGAATTTTTGGATTAGTAATAGCAATAAATCCTTTAAATGCACTTATTGTGGGAATATTAGGAATACCTGGGGTTGTGTTGCTATTGATAGCACAGCTTATATTGTAAATATTAGTGAATAAGTAATAGTGAATAGTGAATAACTGAAAGTAACTAAGCTGTCATCCCGACTGCAATGGAGGGATCCCCTCTTTTGATTGTCATCGGTTTGCATAAGTTTAACCACTGTGGTAATATTATGATATATTGATATTTTACTATTAAGGAGGAGGGTTCCGAGATGAACATAAAGATGACAGTAGACACAAGAACAAGAATCGGATCAAACGAGGTAAAGAAATTAAGAGATGACAATATTATCCCTGGAGTAATATACAGTAGAGGAGAAGAAACAAGACACGTTGAAGTGGACAATATTGATTTTGCAAAAGTATACAAGGTTGCAGGAACTACATCAATAATAGATTTGAAAGTTGGAGAGGAAATTGTACCTGTAATCATAAAAGAAGTTCAAAGGCATCCAGTAAAAGGAGAAGTACTTCATATTGATTTTCAAGCATTGAAGATGGATGAAAAGGTTAGAATGAGCATTCCTATTATCTTATTGAATAGGGATAATATAAAACGTCAACCATCTATATTGTTACAAATATTAGACCAGGTTGATATTGAATGCTTACCAAAGGATATACCTCAATCTGCGGAGATAGATGTTGAAGATATGGACTTTACAACACCTAAGTTTGTAAAAGACTTAAATATAGCAAAAAATGAAAATATAACAATATTAACTGATTTAGAGCTTCCTGTATGTTCCTTATCAGAGCCAACTGTAGAAGTTGACGAAGATGAAGAAACAGAAGAAGCAACAGTACATGTTGAAACAGCAAATATTGATACAGAAAATAAAGAATAATAGGATTGTGGACAAAGGGCAGATAGAATATTTATCTGTCCCTTTTTAAAATTAAAAATTAAAATATAAACATTTACTATTAAAATAGGATTCGAATTCTTAATTCTTAATCATTAATTATAAACCGGAGGTTTTTGTTATGGGAAAGATATTAGCGGGTTACCTCTCTCCACATCCACCTATAATAATCAGCGAAATAGGACGTGGTGAGGAAAAAGAAGCAAAAAATACTATAGAAGGCGTAAAGGCATTAGCAAAAGATATAAAAGAGAAATCTCCATCAACTATAATTATTATCACGCCTCATGGACCTTTATTTAGTGATGCAATTTCCATATCTATAGATGAAAATCTAAAAGGTGATTTTGGAAAATTTGGACATGGAAATATTAAGTTAAGTTTCAAAAACAATATCAATCTAGTTTATAAGATTATAGAAAATAGTATGAGACAAGGGATAACTATTGCTCAGATTAATGATGAGTTTGCTAGGGATTATGATATAGAGAATAAATTAGACCATGGGGTGTTAGTACCTTTATACTTTGTGGATAAAGAATATAAAGATTTCAAACTTATCCACATTACTTACGGATTATTATCTCCTAGAGACTTATATAAATTTGGTCAAATTGTAAAGAATATTATTGAAGAAAGCAATGAGGATGCAGCTATTATAGCAAGTGGTGACTTATCTCATAAACTTTCTGATAAAGGACCGTATTCATATTCTCCTTATGGTAAGGTATTTGATGAAAAAATTGTTGAAATATTGAAAGATGTAGATATGAAAAGCTTAGTTACCTTTGATTTATCCTTAGGAGAAAGTGCTGGTGAATGTGGTCTTAGGTCATTGATGATAATGGCTGGTGTTTTAGATGGATATGAATTAAAATCAGAAGTTTTCTCCTATGAAGGACCCTTTGGTGTAGGTTATTGTACAGCAAAACTTGATGTAGTAGGGGAAAAGGAAATGAATTTAATAGAAAAGATAAAGGAAGAAGAAAAAAGAAAAATTAAAGATATTAGAGAAAAAGAAGACGAATATGTAAGACTAGCAAGAATGAGTCTAGAGCATTATATAAATACAGGAGAATATATACAATTTCCTAACAACCTTAGTCCTGAATTAATTAGTGAAAGAAAACCTGTATTTGTTACTATTAAGAAAAACGGTATGTTAAGAGGATGTATCGGTTCCACTGAGGCAAGGGAGAAAAATATTGCTACTGAAATCATAAAATATGCAGTTAATGCAGGAATGAAAGACCCTCGATTTGAAAGTATTTCCAAGGAAGAATTAGATGACCTTATTTATTCAGTAGACGTATTAGAAAAACCCGAACCAATTACATCTAAGGATGAGCTAGATACAACAAAATATGGGGTAATAGTAAGTAGAGGATTTAGAACTGGGTTATTGCTTCCAAATATCGAGGGTGTAGATACTGTAGATGAACAAGTCCAAATTGCACTTAGAAAGGCTGGAATAAGGGAAAGTGAAAATTATTCAATGGAGAGGTTTGAGGTCATAAGGCATCATTAAGGGGAGATATATGTGAAAGAAGCTCAATTTTATACTAAGGGAGAAGAAAATTACGTATACTGTGTTCTATGCCCACATTTTTGTAAAATACCTCCAGGAAAACTGGGAAAATGCAGAGGTAGAAAAAATATTGATGGTAAATTATATTCTCTAAATTATGGAAGATTAACATCCTACGCATTTGACCCAATTGAAAAAAAGCCTTTATATCATTTTTATCCAGGGAGTAAAATATTCTCTCTAGGTTCATTTGGTTGCAATCTAGCTTGTGATTTCTGTCAGAATTGGGAGATAGTATATGAGGACAATATGGCCTTAAGCGTGGGGAATAACGACATAATTGAATTGGCTAAGGCTCAGGACTCAATTGGAATAGCCTATACCTATAATGAGCCTACTATTTTCTACGAATTTGTATATGATATTGCTAGGATGGCAAAGAATGAAGGGATGAAAAATGCATTAATAACCAATGGCTATATCAATCAGGAGCCTTTAAATGAATTGCTGCCTTATATTGATGCTATGAATATAGACCTAAAGTCAATAAGTGAAGGTTTCTATAAGCACCATTGTAAAGGTAGTTTAGGACCTGTATTAAAAACAATCGAAACCTGTGCCCAAAAAACACATATTGAAATAACTACTTTGGTAATTGATGGTGAAAATAGCACAATGGATGAGCTTGAAAGATTGGCAAAGAGAATATCGGAGATTGATAAAGATATACCACTTCATCTAAGCAGATATTTTCCAAACTTTAAACTCAAACTACCACCAACCAGAACAGAAACCCTTATGGAAGCTAGAAATATTGTGAGGAAATATTTGAATTATGTCTATATAGGAAATCTATGGGGAACTGACAACAACACATATTGTCCTAATTGTTATAATAAACTTGTTGATAGACATAATGGTGGAAAAATTGTCGGATTAGACGAGAAAAATTGTAATAAATGCGGAAATAAAATAAATATTAAATATTAATCACCTAGCCAAGCACTTTATATCATATTTTGAATAAAATATAATAATAAGGTGATAATTATGGCAAGGGGTGGAATTATGTATTGCAAAGTTTGTGGGGATAAAAATAGTAGCTTTAAAATCTTTGGAATATATATGTGTAAAAGGTGTTTTAATAAACTTGAAACAGTTTCTATAGATGATGAGAATTACGATGCATATAAGAATTTAATAAGAATACTACTTAGCTATTATATTAGCAATAAAGAACTAAACCCTGTAAATTAATACGGGGTTTTTTTATAACGAATAGGAAAGTCCTACAATTCTGATAATTTAATTTACAGGACTTTCCGTATATGAGTTTCAAGAAAAGCTACCTTAACGCATCGTTAGATGCTTTTCTTATAGCTAACAGTTAATAACTAACAGTGAACAACAAAAAAACAGTATAATCACTGCTTGTATCATGCTGAGACGGGCAGTATAAGACTGGCTTTCGAAGCATCTCCTCTTTTAGACCCAATAGAATGACCCCAACAATTGTGAATCGTGAACTGTGAACTGTGAATTGTAAAAATAAAGTTTATTAAAAGTAAAAAAAGCTACAATTGGAACTTAAAACATTTAATGAAGCTTTTTTTGAAACTCATATACGAAAAGTTTTCTTAATGAATTTATTGAGGTAAAACTTTTCTATTCGTTATAAAATAATAGTTTATTATTATTAAATTGTGATATATAATAATTAAGAAAAATTATATTAAAATTAATAGGAGGCGGATCATTGGGTAATGAAAACACCCGTATTTGATGCACTAAAGAATTTAATGGATGAGAACAGTGTTTCCTTTCATATGCCAGGTCACAAAAATAAAAACACACTTATAGAATGGGGGCAGCATATACCCTACATCGACACAACTGAGACTGAAGGAATGGACAATCTGCTGGAGCCAAGGGGAATTATAAAAGAATCTCAAGAATTAGCAGCAAAAGTTTTTGGCGCAAAAGCCACATATTATGCAGTAAATGGTTCAACGGGCAGTATATATATTGCAATTGCAACAATCACAAAGCCTGGTGACAAGATATTGATACAAAGAAACTGTCATAAGGCTGTTTATAATGCGTTAATTTTAAATAGGTTAAATCCAGTATATATATATCCAAATTATAATGAAAAATACAATGTATTAACAGGCGTATTTCCTGAAGATATAGATGAAGCTTTGGCAAAGGACCCAGAAATAAAAGCAGTAGTAATAACCTATCCAAATTATTATGGTGTTTGCTCAGATTTAAAGAAAATTGCAGAAATAGTTCATAAACACAATAAAGTATTAATGGTTGATGAGGCACATGGACCCCATATGACATTTTCAGATAAATTACCAATGTCTGCATTGGAGGCAGATGCAGATATAGTAATCCATAGTACTCACAAGACATTACCAAGCTTCACTCAAACATCAATGATTCATGTAGGATCTGACAGAATTGACTTAAACAAATTAAGAGATAGATTCCAACTTTATACTACTACAAGTCCATCATATTTATTTACAGCATCAAATGAAATAGCAACAGCGTATATGGATGGTGAGGGCAGAAAAAGACTTGATTGGAGCCTTGGAAAGATTGACGAAGTTATTAAGAGATTAAATGCAATAGATAGGGTAAATGTATTTATAGGAGACCCTGATGATTCAACAATTTATAGTAAAGACAATACAAAGATATTAATCAGTATTGATGGTATGAGAGGTTCCGTAGTAAAGAAAAGATTAAGAGCAGAATACAATATAAGGCTGGAGATGTCCGACTATTACTATGCATTAATCTTAACATCCCTTATGAACGACGATTTAGATTATGAAAAATTAATATCTGCAATAGAAGATTTAGTTAAAAATTCACCATATGAGGAAATAAATAGAGTAAGTATTAAGATGCCTACTCCTAAAATCCTTATGAGGCCGGCTGATGCTTATTTTGGGAAAAAGGTACAGGTAGAATTAAAAGATGCAATAGGTAAAGTATCAGCCGCTCCTATTATTCCTTACCCACCAGGAATTCCATTAATAGTTCCAGGTGAAGAAATAACGGAGGAAATCTATGAGCATATCATGTTCTTAATGGAAAATGGTCTGGAAATTGTTGGACTAATGGGGTATAATAAAGACCATATAGTAGTAGTAGAGTAAAGGAGTTGTTGTCCATTGAGAGGTAAGTTTATTACCTTAGAGGGGCCTGATGGTTCAGGTAAGTCAACTATATTGAACTTAATTAGTGATTACCTTAAGAATAAAGGCATAGACTTTATTGTATCAAGGGAGCCAGGTGGTACGAGGATAGGCGAAAAGATAAGGGATATAATACTAGACAATAATAATACCAATATGGGACCAGAAACAGAAGCTCTTCTCTATGCTGCAGCCCGTGGACAACATGTTCATGAAAAAATAATACCTGCATTGGAATCAGGTAAGATAGTGGTCTGTGATAGATTTATTCTATCCAGCCTCGCTTACCAGGGAGTGGGGAGAGGCCTTGGTATTGAGAAGGTAAAGATGATTAATGACTTCGGATTAAGAGGAGTTTATCCAGATTTAGTGTTGTTTTTTCATATAGACCCAGAGTTGACATTAAAAAGAAAGACAATTAAAGAGGGCGGAGATAGGCTGGAACAAGAGGGTGTAATGTTCCATAGAAAAGTTTATGATGGCTATATGGAATTATTAAAAAAATATCCTGAAAATATTAAGATTATAGATGCAACTAAATCTATAGATGAGGTTTTTAAACAAAGTATAAATGAAGTTGAAAAACTACTATTAAAAAAGGAGGCGTAGTTTTATGAAACTTATAGTAGCAATAGTACAAGATCAAGATGCTCCTAGTTTAGTTGATGATTTGACTGAACAAGAGTACCGAGTCACAAAACTAGCATCAACTGGTGGATTCTTAAAGTCAGGCAATACAACATTGTTAATAGGTGTTGATGATTCACAGGTGGACAGCGTTATAAATGTAATTGAAGAAAATTGTAAAACAAGAGAAATAACCACATCACTCTTAACGGTGACAATGCCTGGAGACACCTATGTTCCTTATCCATTAGAAATAAAAGTTGGTGGTGCAACAGTATTTGTCCTAGACGTTGAAAAACATATAAGGGTTTAAGAGGTGAAGGATTATGAAATTGATAATAGCAATAATCCAAGATGAATATATAAACAAGGTAGTCAAAGCATTGATGCTGGAAAAGATTAGGGCTACTAAATTGTCATCAACTGGTGGATTTTTAAAATCTGGAAATACTACTCTTCTAATTGGTGTTGAAGAAGCACAAGTTGATGAGGTAGTACAGCTTATAAAAGGCCAATGTAAAGCCAAGAAAATCAAAGAAGGAGAAAAGGAAGTCACTGTTGGTGGTGCCAATTTGTTCATAATGGATATCAACAAACACGTAAAGATTTAGTTGGAGGATATAATGGATTACAAACAAATAATAGGCCATGAAAGAATTATAGAATCTTTAAAGAAATCAGTAGAAAAAGGGTCTATAAGTCATAGTTATCTCTTTGAGGGAGATGAAGGCCTAGGAAAGAAATTAACAGCAGAAGCTTTCGCCAAAACCCTTCTATGTAAAGAACAAAAAGAGGAGCCGTGCAACGTATGCTCTTCCTGTATCAAATTCGATAGAGGAAATCACCCAGATTTGAATATTATAGAACCCGAAAAGGGAATAATCAAAAAAGGTGATATAGAGGCCTTAATAAAAAGTGTTGCGACGGCTCCATTTGAATCTACAAGGAAAGTTTTTATAATTAATGATTGTCACAAGATGAATCGTGAAGCCATGAATTCACTATTAAAAACACTAGAAGAGCCCCCAGAATATATAGTCATAATATTAATTACTTCAATGGCAAACAATCTCCTTCCTACAATATTGTCTAGAGCCATAAATATAAAGTTTTATCCCATTGAAACAACAAAAGTTATAAACTATTTAATAAAAAATTATGGAAAAACAAAGGATGAGGCAAGATTTATTGCAGAATTTACAAAAGGCTCAATAGGAAAGTCAATAGAGCTTTCAGTTTCAGATGAATTTTTCCAGAAAAGAGATGAAATTATTAAGATTATTGATAATTTATTAATGGGTGATAAGGTGAGAGCATTTAACTCCTTTGATTTTTTTAGTGACAACAAGGAGAATATTGATGAAGTGTTGGATATAATTCTTTTTTGGTTTAGAGATTTAATTATTTATAAAGTTACTAGTGATAATAATCTGATCATAAATAATGATAAAATACAAATTATGTCTAATGAATCCTTTATAGATTTTCAAAGGATTAATGATATAATAGAAAGAGTACAACAAACTAAAGAAGATATTAGTAGGAATGTAAATTTCCAATTGTCTATAGAAACAATGCTTCTCAATATAGGAGGATAAAAGTTAATGTTCAAAGTAGTAGGAGTTAGATTTAAAAAGGCGGGTAAAATTTATTATTTTGACCCAGAGGAGATAGATGTAAAGTTTAATGACTTTGTAGTTGTTGAGACTGCAAGAGGTTTAGAATTTGGTCATGTGGTTATAGGTCCAAAGATGGTAAATGATGAGGAAATAGTTGCGCCATTGAAGAAGGTAATCAGATTAGCTCTTGATGAGGATTTTGAAATACACAGGGAAAATACGAAAAAGGCCAAAGAAGCTCTTACCATTTGTCAGGAAAAAGTAGTGGAGCATGGACTAAAAATGAAACTTGTAGATGTTGAATACACATTTGACAACAATAAGGTTATTTTCTACTTCACAGCTGATGGTAGGGTGGACTTTAGAGAGTTGGTTAAGGATTTAGCTGCTATCTTCAGAACCCGTATAGAGTTGAGACAAATTGGTGTGCGTGATGAAGCTAAGATGATTGGTGGAATAGGACCCTGTGGCAAGACGGTATGCTGTGCACAATTTTTGGGAGAATTTGATCCAGTATCAATTAAGATGGCAAAGGAACAAAGCTTGTCTTTAAATCCTACGAAGATATCGGGACTATGTGGAAGGCTTATGTGTTGTTTGAAATATGAACATGAAAATTATGAGGAATTATTGTCAAAGATACCCCAAATTGGCAGTATAGTTATAACCCCAATGGGCAGAGGAACAGTTGTAAATAGCTACACTCTATTGGAAAGAGTTAAAGTACGAGTTAAGCTGAAAGATGGTACAGAGGATATATTACAATTCCAAGCAAATGAAATTGAGACAACTGGTGAATTTGACCCAGAGTATCAAAAAACCGATGAAATTATTGATGAAGTTCATAATATTGATGAATTATTCGAATTAGAATAAATATATTATTTATCTCTTTTAAATTGTATTATTTTCTGTTAAAATAATATCGTAAAGACAACCATGGAGGTGAAACAATTGGCATATCATATTAGTGATGATTGTATTGCATGTGGTGCATGTGAACCAGAATGCCCTACTGAAGCTATATCCCCTGGAGATATTTATGTAATCGATCCAGAAAAATGTATTGACTGTGGTGCTTGCTCTGACGTTTGTCCTACAGACGCTCCACAACCAGAGTAAAATTTACTTATTAAAAAGAAGACCCGTTTGGGTCTTTTTTTGTAAAACAAAAGAAGACCAATTAATATTTTTCACGGAGTGATAAAATGGATAATATTCGTATCGACATCGTCCCAGGGACGAATTATAAAATAATACAAAATAAAGATAAATTCTCTTACGGAACGGATGCCATATTTCTATCTGACTTTGCAAAGCCAAAGGGACTTGTAATGGACTTGGGCACAGGCACTGGGATTATACCCTTAAGGTTAATTGACAAGGGGAAAATAGATTTAATATACGGTGTAGAAATCCAAACACAGGTTGCAAATTTAGCAAATCAAAGTATAAAATTAAATAATTTAGAAAGTAAAATTAAAATTTTACATATGGATTTAAAGGATTTACGAGAGCATTTTCAAAAGCATACATTCGATGTAATAACATCAAATCCTCCCTATATGAAAGAAGGGGGAGCCATTACAAATTCAGACGAAAATTTTGCTATATCTAGGCATGAGATAAAATGCAATTTTGAAGATATAATAAGTGTGTCTAATTATTTATTGAAACCATTGGGTAAATTTTATTTAGTACATAGACCTGATAGGCTAGTAGATATTTTATATACAATGAGAAAATATAATATAGAGCCTAAATATATAAGATTTGTCCAACCCAAAATTGGTAAAAAGCCTAATCTATTATTAATTGAAGGATTAAAGAACGGAAGATCAGATTTAAAGTTTCTCGACCCATTAATAGTGTATAATGAAGATGGAACGTATACTGATGAGATATATAGGATATATGGAATAAAATATAATTAAAAATTAAAAAAGAAAAGTTAAAAATGAATTTATAATTTTTTAATTCTTAAATTTTAATTCTTAATTCTTAATTTATTAAAGTAGGTGTTAAGTATGAAGGAAGGAAAACTATATATATGCCCAACTCCAATAGGAAATCTAGAGGATATAACGCTACGAACATTGAGAATCCTAAAGGAAGTTGATTTAATAGCAGCAGAAGACACAAGGCATAGCCTTGGGTTATTAAACCATTATGACATAAAGAAGCCCTTAACCAGTTACCATGAGCATAATATAAGGGAAAAGGGACCTATATTGATAGAAAGGCTATTAGAAGGAAATAATATTGCCTTGATTACTGATGCAGGAATGCCGGGTATATCCGACCCTGGAAAGGATTTGATCAAATTGGCAATAGAAGAAGGAATTCAGGTGGTTGGACTGCCTGGACCAACTGCATCTATTACAGCACTTGTAGTGTCTGGAATTGATACAGATAAATTTATTTTTGAAGGATTTTTAAGTTCTAAAAAAAGAGATAGAATAAAGGAATTAGAAATACTTAAAAATGAAAAGAGGACTATAATTTTTTATGAATCTCCCCATAGAATTTTAGAAACACTGGATGATATGTTAAACATTCTAGGCAATAGAAAAATAGCAATAGCAAGAGAGCTTACAAAACATTATGAAGAAATCTTTAGGGGTGATTTTCAAGGGGCAAAGAATAAGTTTTCTGAAGGTGTAAAAGGAGAATTTGTAATAATAGTAGAAGGTAATAAGGAAGAAATAGGGGAAGAAGAAATAAATATTGAAGAAGAACTAAGGAAATATATAGACTCAGGATTATCAAAGAAAGAGGCAGTAAAAATAGTATCAGAAGAAAATAAGATACCGAAGAATATGGTGTATAAGGAAAGCTTAAAACTCTAAATATTTCGGAAAAAAATAGATACTCTAAAAGGGGAAGTTCTTTAGAATATCTATTTATCTGATCAATTTATTTCGTCAATTCTTCCTTGCAATCTGGACAGATATTTTTATTTTTAAATGGAACTATACCCTCAGTTTGTCCACAAAATATACAAGCTGGAACATATTTCTTTAAAATAATCATATCTTCATCCACAAATATTTCAAGGGGCTCTTTAGGTTTAATTTCCAAATTTCTTCTAAGTTCTTTTGGTATTACTATTCTTCCCAGTTCATCGACTTGTCTAACTATGCCAGTGGATTTCATGTTCACGTCTCCTTTTTATTCCAAATTATATAGAATTAATTATATCATACTAAAACATGGTATTCAATTTTACTTACTAAAATCTTTCAAAATATTTTGAAAACAAGGGGATAAAAATGTATAATCTTAATAACGAATTAAAAGAAAAAATTTCAAATCTTAATGATGCATTAGAATACAAGTATAATAATTACTTAGGACTAGATAAAAATCAATTTCGCAAATTTATCAATCAATATATTGGAGATATAATTCCAATGGAAAAATTAAATAAAGACTTATTGTGTTCCTATGAGAAAAAAGGTGGCATTGTAGGTGTAGATGGGTCCAACAATAGGGTTGGCGGTGCATATCCACACTATATTGAAATATATCAAGCCTTAGCAAAATCAACAGTACATAAGGACAACCCTATTTTTAATTCAGATATATATTGTCCTTTATACCCAGAAAACGGGGACAATCCACTAGAAGATGAAAAAATTATTGAGGATAAAAGAAATACCAAGCTGGCGACATTGGAGGTTAAGGCAGCACTAGATGCAGTGATACAACACAGGCCTTATGCAATTTTAATGGATGGCGGTCTTATTAGGTACAATATCTACGCTTATGATATGTGGATGGAATTGAAAGAAAGATGTGAAGAAGAAGGGGTAATTCTAATAGGAGTTATTAAAGATATAAAGACTTCGATAATAGGGGACATGATAAAAAAACAAAATCCAGATATCAAGGATATTTTCTATGATAGGGAGCTATTGTTTGGAGTATTGAATTATGGTGAAATGATTTTGATTGATGATGATGCTAATAGAAAAAAGGAAGAAGGCTATTCATCAGTATTCTTACGATCATCCTTAGCCCCATCAGTAATAGGAATGGATATCATCGAAGCCCAAAAGGAATATATAGAAGAAATGGCTCGTCTTGTGTTTACCCTAACCCCAGAAAATAGCAGGGGAGTCCCCCTTTGGCTAGATATAGTCGATAAAGAAGTAAAAATTTCAGATGATATAATGAGAGCGTTAATGGAGAGATATTTAGACAGGGGAATATATGAGAGGTTTTTTGTATCGGAAAGGGATAAGAGAAATTGACAATTGACAGTGGACAGTTGACAATTATTTTAGTTAATAGGTAGTAGTGAATAACAAATAATGAAAAGAAGCTAACAGCTAACAGCTAACAGGTAACAGCTAATAGCTACAACAAAAAGACAGAATAATTACCGCAGAAGTCATTCTGAACGCAGTGAAGAATCCCATGTTTGTATGTATTAAAAGATAGAAGAGATTCTTCGTAAGCTCAGAATGACTCAAGCATAGATTGTGGGTTTTAATTGTGAATTGTGAATTGTGAATTGTGAATTGATAATGAACGGAGTGATATTATTTATGAAAGTAGTAGGCATTACAACTCAGCAGGAAGTATTTGTAGGCTCCAAAGAAAGAAACTTTAGAATAAATGAATTTTTAATAATAGAGGACAGCTTCCAAGGGGATTTATTGGGGGAAGTTGTCGAAGCAAAGACTTTTAACAGATATATCCCATTAAATATATATGGGGATTTTGTCGATAGTAGTGTATTAGAATCTCTAAAAGCTCTAGGTTATGATGTAGATGAGGATACCATCTTTATAGCAAAGGTTAGACTATTAAACGAAGCTCTATATCCTGTACAAACAGGCTCAGATGTTAGGTTGCCAAGTTTTCATGAAGTAAAGGATTTGATGATCAATACCAAAATAGAAGAAGGTCTTGTACTGGGTGTCATCCGAAATACAGATGATATGGCAGCTGATATGGATGAGGAGCTAAAAAACATCCTATATACATTCGAAGAAGGGACCCTTAAACCTCAAAAGGAACTACCATTTATACTGGATATAAAATCAATGCATCAATATCCTCATATAGGAGTTTTTGGAGGTTCAGGTTCAGGAAAATCCTTCGGTCTTAGGGTCTTATTAGAGGAAATAATGCTAAAAAACATTCCAACTATTGTATTAGACCCACATTATGAAATGGACTTTAGTAATATCGCAAGTTACATCAAAGACGATACAATCGATTTTAATGGAAGATTCAAATGCCTTCAAATCGGGACCCATGTAGGTGTTCGATTCGAGGATATATCAAATCAAGATTTAAAAAACCTCTTAGATGCTTCTAGTAAATTAACAGATGCCATGAATAATGTGGTAGATGTATTATTTAAGAAAAGGGATTCATATACCAGCTTTTCAAACAGATTACAAATGTTATCAGAGGCACAAGAAGAAGGCTCAATCTCAAATATTCAAGCTAGAATAGACAATGCTAGTAGTGAAGAAGAAAGAAAAGCTTGGCAGGAAAGAAAAGCATTATATGAGACCTATGATAAGAACTGTCCAAATAGTTCTGTAAGGGGTATCTCTTGGAGATTACGAAGATTAGGCAATGAAGGTGTGTTCTCTAAAGATATCAGGGAAATCGAAGAGGGCTTAAAAAATGGAAAACTCATTGTAATACAAGGTAGTACAAGAATACTACAGGTATTTAGTACATATCTACTAAACAATCTTTATCATAAAAGAAGGGATTATAAGGATGCATTGTATAAAAAAACAACTGCAGACTATTTTCCACCATTTATTATCGTAACAGACGAAGCCCATAATTTTGCACCAAAGGCTTTTGATTCACCTTCAAAATCTATAATCAAGGAAATATCACAAGAAGGAAGAAAATATGGTGTATTTTTGATATTAGCTACCCAAAGACCGACCCTATTAGATGAAACTATTACAGCTCAACTAAATACAAAATTTATATTTAGAACAGTAAGAGCTTCAGATATTCAAACAATTAAAGAGGAGACGGACCTTACATTTGAAGAATCAAAACGACTTCCTTATTTAAGAACAGGTGATGTATTCATATCATCAGCATCAGTAGGAAGAACAATCTTTGCAAGAATTAGAGCTGCAAACTCATCAAGTCCTTACACAGAAAATCCTTTTGATGAATTGTGGAAAAAGTCCAAAGAAGAGGATGAAAAGTTTTTTAATATTATCCTAAAAAAATTGCCTATTAACGATCATGAACTACTTCAAATAATAACAGATATAGAAAAGGAAGAAAAAATAACCTTCACCATTGATGCTTTAGAGGAAAAATTAAATCAAATGGTTGAAAAAAATTATATAAGAAAGGAAGAAACAATTTTTGGGTATAGATATAGAAACATATAGATTCAGTTCACAATTCACGATTCACAATTCACAATTTTAAAGACAATTATTAATTCATAATGCACAATGCACAATTGTGAAGAGTAAAGTTCTTATGGAGAAAATCCCCAGAGATAGACCAAGATAATTGTGAACTGAGAACTGTGAATTGTGAATTGAAGATTATTGTGAATTGTGAACTGAGAATTGTGAATTGAATATGGGGGTGTTATAAATGGAGATTTTCTACATAGAAGATGGACAACTTGACGCATATCTGTTTCATGAAGGAACATACTACAAATCCTATGAATTTTTAGGTGCACACAAAATCCAAGGGGGAGTGCGATTTGTAGTATGGGCACCGCAAGCTAAAGAGGTCTATCTTATAGGGGATTTTAATCAATGGCATAAAACCAACTTACCACTAAAGAAAATAGAGAATAGCGGACTTTGGAATATTTGCATAACAAACGTCGAGGAATATGACTCGTATAAATATAGGATAATTAGCAAAGATGGGGAAGAACGTATAAAAGCTGACCCATATGCATTTCATGCTGAGACAAGACCCAATACTGCATCCAAGTATTATAATCTTAAAGGCTTCAAATGGACAGATGATAAATGGATTAAAAAAAGGTCGGAAAATTACAATAAACCTATATCAATATATGAAGTTAATTTAATGTCTTGGAAAAGAAAAGATGATGGTAGCCCATATTCCTATAGAGAACTAGCAGATGAACTTGTTTCTTATGCTAAAGAAATGGGATATACCCATATAGAATTGATGCCTATAATGGAGCACCCTTATGATGGTTCTTGGGGTTATCAGATTACAGGATATTTTGCACCAACAAGTCGTTTTGGTACACCAAAAGATTTTATGTACTTTGTCAATCAATGCCATAGTAAGGGGATAGGGGTAATATTAGATTGGGTACCAGTTCATTTTTGCAAGGATGATTTTGGACTTGCTAGATTTGATGGTTCACACATGTTTGAATCAGGGGATAAGGATTTTGCAGAAAATGAGCAATGGGGAACCTTAAACTTCGACTTTTCCAAACCAGAAGTTCTTAGTTTTTTAATATCCAACGCATTATATTGGCATGAATATTATCATATAGATGGTCTAAGAATTGATGCTGTGGCATATATGTTATATTTAGACTTCAGTGGTAAAAACATAAAAAACAAATATGGTGGTAGAGAAAATTTAGATGCAATAGAGTTTATAAAAAAACTAAATAAAGTAGTGTTTGAAAATTATCCATATACAATGATGACAGCAGAAGAGTCTACAGCATGGCCATTAGTCACATATCCTATAGATAAGGGAGGTCTTGGATTTAACTACAAATGGAATATGGGTTGGATGAATGACATCTTAGAATATATGGAAACAGATTCCTATTTTAGAAAGGGAAATCAGAAGGCCTTAACCTTTACTATCACCTATGCCTTTTCCGAAAATTATGTTTTACCCCTTAGTCATGATGAGGTAGTCCATGGTAAAAAATCATTACTAGACAAAATGCCTGGCACCTATGAAGAAAAATTTTCAAACCTAAGACTATTATATCTGTATATGTACGCCCACCCCGGGAAGAAACTTATGTTTATGGGAGGAGAATTTGGTCAATTTATTGAGTGGAATGAATGGCAAGGACTAGATTGGTTTTTATTAGATTATGAATTGCATAAAAAGATGCAAATATTTGTTAAAGAATTGAATAAATTTTATAAAAAGGAGAGTTGTCTATATTCACAGGATATGTCTTTTGATGGCTTTCAGTGGATAGAGCACACAAACCACCAAGAAAGCATAATAGCCTTTGAAAGAATCGATTCTGATGGCGACAAACTAATTGCTATATTTAATTTTACTCCAGTAAAAAGAAATTCCTACCCAATAGGCGTATCAGAAGAAGGAATATATAAAACATTAATTAATAGTGATCATAGAAGATACGGGGGAGAGACAAAAAGAATCAAATCATATAAATCAATAAAAGAACCTATCCATGGAAGAGAATATTCAATTAGAGTGGACTTACCGCCATTAGGAGGTTTATATTTAAAATTAAGGAGGGATATTAATGAATGAAAACAAAGTAGTTGCAATGCTTTTGGCAGGAGGTCAGGGTTCTAGACTTAAGGCATTAACAAGTAAGGTTGCAAAGCCTGCAGTCCCATTTGGTGGCAAGTATAGGATTATCGACTTTGCACTTAGTAATGCGGCAAATTCAGGAATATCAGATATTGGAATACTCACACAATATAAGCCTTATCAATTAAATACACATATTGGGATAGGATCCTCATGGGATTATGACAGAAATGTAGGTGGACTCCGTATACTACCACCCTTTACATCAGAGGACGGTGGACGTTGGTATACAGGTACTGCAAATGCCATATATGAAAATATTGACTTTATTGATGAATTAGACCCACAATATGTGTTGATATTATCAGGGGATCATATTTATAAGATGGATTACAATGACTTATTGGAATATCATAAGGAGAAAAAGGCTGATGTTACTCTAGCTGTTATGGAGGTACCTTGGAATGAGGCATCACGCTTTGGAATTGTCAACGTTGATGAAAACAACAAAATAGTCGAATTTGATGAAAAACCTCCTAAACCAAAGAACAATATGGCGTCCATGGGAATTTATATGTTCAATTGGGTGGAGCTAAGAAGATACCTTGTAAAAGATAATAAAAACAAAGAATCAGACCATGATTTTGGAAAAAATATATTGCCTAAGATGCTAGATGACAAGAAGTCCATGTATGCATGGAGTTTTAAAGGGTATTGGAAGGACGTAGGTACAGTACGAAGCTATTGGGAAGCCAATATGGATTTATTAGATGATAAAAACACATTAAATCTTTATGATAAGGACTGGAGAATATATACAAGAAATAAAAATCTGCCACCACAATATATTGCACGTGGGGCAGTAGTTAATAACTCACTAATCAATGAAGGATGTCATATTCGAGGTGAGCTTAACAATAGTATTTTATTTAGTGAAGTAGAGGTTGAGGAAGGCGCTGTAGTCAATAATTCAGTCATTCTTCCAAACTGTAAAATAAAGTCAGGTGTGGTGATCAATAACGCTGTTGTACTTGAAGGAACAACAGTAGATTCAAATCAAAAAATTGGTGAAGTAGGAGATGGCAATATATATTTAGTATCAGATAAGAAAATATTGGTAGAATAGGGGAGGGATAAATGATGGAAAAATGCCTAGGTATAATAAGCATTGGAGATGGAGAAAACAATTTTGGGGTACTCTGTAAAAATCGTCCTTCATATATGTTACCCTTTGGTGGTAGATATCGACTTATTGACTTTACAATTTCAAATATGGTAAATCATGGATTAAGGACCATAGCAGTATATACAGGCGAAAAGATTAAGTCTACAATGGATCATTTAGGAAATGGAAAGCCTTGGGATTTAAATAGAAGATTTAAAGGACTATTTCTATTTCCTCCAGTATACGATGACAATACTGGTTCTCATATAGGAGATTTAATACAATTTTATAGTACAATGGAGTTTTTCAATCAAGCGAGAGAAGAATATGTATTTATAAATCATCCAAATATAATAGCAAAGGTCGATTTAGATAAGGCATTTAAGCATTTTATAAATTCTGGTGCAGATATTACACTAATTTACAAAAAACAATATGACCCTACAGGAGAATTGATAAACTGCGACAAAATTCATCTAAATAAAAATGGAGAATTATTAAATCTAGGATTGAATTTAGCAACGGAAAAGAAATTCAATCATTTCTTAGGGATGGGTTTTGTTAAAAAGGATGTATTTCTAAATATAATCAAGGATTCAATTGAAAAGGGAAATGCAAGGTTTTTTAAAGAAGCAATGCTTACCTATAAAAATAAATATAAAATCAATACATTCGAATTTGAGGGACACGTGGAAACCATAAGAAATCTAAAATCATTTTATGATGCTAATCTTAATTTACTCAATAAGGATATTTCAAAAGAATTATTCTTTAAAGGTGGTGCAATCTTTACGAAGTCAAAAGATGAGCCATCCACATACTATTCGGAATCTTCAAATGTTCAAAATTCATTAATAGCTAATGGATGTATAATTGAAGGTAATGTTGAAAATTCGATAATATTTAGAGGGGCAAAGATTGGTAAGGGTGCTATTGTAAAGAATTCCGTAGTAATGCAAAAATCTGAAATATTAGAAGATGCAATTGTTGTAAATACAATTTTAGACAAACAAACTTCAATTGGAGAAGGCGTTAGAATTGCAGGAAGTGCTGTAATGCCCTATGTTGTAGAGAAATATCAAAAGATTAGAAAGGACTGATCTTTATGAAAATATTATATGCTGCTTCAGAAGTAGCGCCTTTTGTAAAGACTGGCGGTCTTGCAGATGTGGCAGGTTCATTACCCAAAGCAATAAAAGAAAAAAATCATGACATAAGGGTTGTAATGCCCTTATATTCAGCTATTAATGAAGAATTTAAATCAAAAATGAAAAAAGAAAAAGAATTTATGGTGGATTTAGGATGGAGGAGACAGTATGCAGGAGTTTTATCCCTAGTACAGGGTGGGGTTACCCATTATTTTATAGACAATGAATACTATTTTAAAAGGGATAAGATTTATGGAGAATACGATGATGGCGAGAGATTTATTTATCTCTCAAAGGCCGTAGCATTGCTCCTTAAGGAATTGGATTTTAAAGCTGATATAGTCCACTCAAACGATTGGCATACAGGATTAATACCATTATACATAAAAGACTTTGCTAAAGGTGATTTCTTTTATAATGATATAAAAACAGTATTTACTATTCACAATTTAAAATATCAAGGGGTATTTGATTCCTTTATTTTAGAGGACATTGCAGGATTATCTAGAGAATATTATCATGATGATGGACTTAAATTCTTTGATAATATAAACTTAATGAAAGCAGGCATTGTATATTCAGATATTTTGACAACAGTTTCCAAAACATATGCAGAGGAAATCAAATATGGATATTTTGGTGAGCAGTTAGAGGGAATAATAAGAAAGCATGAGCACAAATTAGTAGGTATTGTAAATGGTATAGACTATGAACTATACAATCCAGAAAAGGACCCTAATATTCCAGTTAATTATAATTTTAAATCCATAGAAAAAAAGAAATTTAATAAAGAAGAACTACAAAAATTATACAATTTACCTGTTAGGGATGTACCAGTACTTGCCATGGTAACACGTTTAGTTCCAATGAAGGGACTTGATTTGGTAAGATATATTTTAGATGAATTGTTGCAAGAGGATATCCAATTTATAGTTCTAGGAACAGGGGATAAGGAATATGAAGATATGTTCAATTTCTTTCAATATAAATATCCTGAAAAACTAGCATCTAGAATATATTTCAATGTAAAGGAATCCCATCAGATTTATGCAGGTGCAGATTTATTTATTATGCCTTCCATGGCTGAGCCATGTGGAATTTCACAGTTGATATCCCTTAGATATGGGACATTACCAGTGGTAAGGGAGACTGGTGGACTCAAAGACACGGTAATTCCTTACAATGAATATACTGGTGAAGGTAATGGATTTAGCTTTAAAAACTTCAATGCACACGAATTATTAAATACAATAAAAAGGGCTTTACAATTATATTATAATAAAGAAAAGTGGCTAGGAATTATAGAACAGGCAATGAATTCAAAAAATGATTGGGAAAAATCATCTATGGAATATATAAAAATATATGAGGAATTAAAAAATCAATAGAGGTGAATGTATGACTATTCAAATGACAAAAGACTTGATTCTGCATAAATTACAAGAGGCACTTTACCAAGTATCAGGAAAAGATATAAATGATGCAAGTGACAGGGAGTTATATTTAAGTTTAGGAACTGTTTTAAAAGAACAAATAGGAAAAAACCTTTCAGAAAGAAACAAGCTATATAAAAGTAAAAATACTAAGCAGACATTTTACTTATCTATGGAATTTTTAACAGGTACCTTTACTAAGAAAAATCTACAATATTTAAATCTTTATAATATTGTAGATGAAGCCTTTGCAGAAATTAATAGGCCCTTAGAAAAAATATTGGCACAAGAAGAAGATCCAGGACTAGGAAATGGAGGATTAGGAAGGCTTGCAGTAGCATTTTTGGATTCCTTAGCATCACTAAATATGCCTGGACATGGATATGGACTTAGATATGAGAAGGGCTTATTTAAACAAAAAATATCTGAGAATAAACAATTAGAACTTCCTGATAATTGGGTAAACAATGATAACATCTGGGAGTATAAAAGAGAAGAAGAAAGCTATGAGGTAAGAATAGGTGGTCATATAGACATCTCTGGTTCGGGAAACAAATTAGTATTTACCCATGTGGATTACAATAGGGTAAAGGCAATACCCTACGACATACCAATTTTGGGATATAGAAATGATGTTGTGAATTATTTAAGACTATGGTCTGCAGATTCTTTTGAGGATATAGATTTTAAAGAATTTGCAAAGGGTAATTTTGAAAAATCCTTTAAGGATATTATAAATGCGAAGGTCTTGACTCAATTCTTATACCCTGAAGATTCCAATATAGAAGGAAAGAAATTGAGATTAGAGCAAGAATACTTTCTAGTATCAGCAAGTATACAAGACTTGGTTAAAAAATATAAGGATGAAGGTTTACCATTAAGTGATTTCCATAAATATAGAGCAATTCAAATAAATGATACTCATCCAGTATTAGCAATACCGGAGCTAATGAGGGTTCTTATGGATGAAAATCAAATGGAATGGGCAGATGCGTGGGATATTACTGTTAAAACCTTTGGATTTACCAATCATACCATACTGTCAGAGGCTATGGAAAGATGGGATATAACAATTTTTAAAGAAATACTACCTAGAATTTGGATGATAATAGAAGAAATAAATCATAGGTATCTCTATTTCTTAGAAAATGAAAAGGGAATAACAGAGAAAGCGAAAATTGACGAATTGTCGATAATTAACGAAAAAGAAGTTCGAATGGTCAATCTAGCCATTATGGGTTCCCATAGTATAAATGGAGTTGCAGAGCTTCACACAAATATACTTAAGGAAAAAGTGTTAAACAATTTTTATAAAGTTTATCCAGAAAAGTTTAATAACAAAACAAATGGAATAGTTCATAGAAGATGGCTACTCAATGCTAATCCTCAATTAAGTGCCTTTATAGAAGACTTAATAGGCGATGAATTTGTTTCAAACCCATTGGCATTAGAAAATCTACTCCAATTCATAGATGATCAAGATGTGTTGCAGGAATTAGCAAAGATTAAACATCATAATAAGGAAAGACTAGCTAAATATATATATGATACTCAGGGAATAAAGATAGATTCACATTCAATATTTGATATTCATATAAAGAGGATACATGAGTATAAAAGACAATTTTTAAATATACTCCACGTAATGTACCTTTATGAAAAATTAAAACAAAACCCAAATTTGGACATGGTGCCACGAACATTTATATTTGGAGGGAAAGCAGTTCCAGGATACTATATAGCAAAGGAAGTTATAAGATTAATCAATTCAGTTGCAAATGTAGTAAATAATGATTTGACCATAAAGGATAAATTGAAGGTAGTATTTATAGAAAACTACAATATCTCCAAAGCAGAATTATTGTTCCCAGCAGCAGATGTAAGTGAGCAGATTTCAACAACTACAAAAGAAGCATCAGGCACAGGAAATATGAAGTTTATGATGAATGGAGCAATTACGCTTGCAACATTGGATGGAGCAAATGTTGAAATTGCAAGAGAAGTTGGAGAAGACAATATTGTAATCTTTGGTTTAAGAAGCAATGAAGTGTATGAATATTACGAAAAGGGTAATTACAATGCATTAGAGATATTGAATAATGATAAGGAATTAGAAAATATAGTAGAAAAATTGATATCCAAGGATCCAATAGTAGGTTTTGAGACATTTGAAGATTTATATAATCATTTGACTAAATATAACGATACTTATTTTGTATTAAAAGATTTTGAAAGCTATAGATTGGCACATGAAAAGATAAATGAGTTGTATAGAGACTTTGATAGATGGAATAGGATGTCCCTAATAAACATCGCTAAATCAGGAGTATTTTCATCAGATAATACCATTAGGAAGTATGCGGACGAGATTTGGGGGATAAATTCAATTTAAAATTAAAAGATAAAAATTAAAAATTAAAATCTTAAACAATTAAAGCTTAAAAGATAAGAATTAAGAATGTAAATCAATAAATTCTTAATTCTTAATTTTTAATTATTAATTATTATCATGAAAAAGGAGGTGGGCATTATGCAATACAATAACCTTCCAACAACAAATAAAAAACTGGGCATTACCTATACACCCCAAAAAACTATATTCAGAATATGGTCTCCTTTAAGAGAAAAAATTGAACTATTACTTTATCCTAATGCCAATTCAGTAAGAAGAAAATCATATACACTGAATAAAAAGGAAGATGGAGTACACGAAATCGCTATAGAGGGTGATTTAAAGGGATGTTTCTATACATTTTTAATTGAAGGAAAATTCGAGGTAACTGACCCATATTCCATTGCTTCATCTATCAATTCAATACGTTCTGGAATAATTGATTTAGAGGATACAAACCCTAAAGGGTGGAATACATCCTTTATTCATCAAAATAATAATGATTGCAGCCCTATCATCTATGAGGTTCATATAAAGGATTTTACAGGGCATCCTTCATCTGGGGTTAAAAATAGGGGTAAATACTTAGGTTTTATAGAGGACAAGGTATTGAACCACTTAAAGGATTTAGGTGTAACCCATATCCATCTAATGCCAGTATATGACTTTCTAACAGTTCATGAAGATACGGAATACTTTTTTGATGATGATAACTACAACTGGGGATATGACCCTGAACTATATAATGTTCCTGAAGGCTCATATTCAACTAATCCAAATGACCCTATTTCTAGAATAAAAGAGTTGAAAACACTTATTATGGAATTGCATAAGGCTGGATTTAAGGTGATACTAGATGTAGTCTATAATCATACCTATAGGGCTTATGATTCCAATTTCAATATTATTATGCCAGGATATTATTATAGAAATCTTGAAGATGGGACCTTTTCCAATGGTTCGGGATGTGGAAATGAGATTGCCTCAGAAAGACCAATGGTTAGAAAATTTATTATTGATTCATTAAAATATTGGGTCAATGAATATAAAGTCGATGGTTTTAGATTTGATTTAATGGCACTTATTGATATTGATACTATTGAAGAGGCTATATTAAGTTTAAGACAAATAAAACCTGATATTCTTATATATGGAGAGCCCTGGACAGGGGGACCGACCACCCTTCAAGATAATAAAAAGACTACAAAAGGAAAACAAAGTAATGTTTCTTTTGCATTATTTAATGATGATTTTAGAAATGCTATAAAAGGCGATAATGATGGAGATGGTAAAGGTTTTGTACAGGGTAATTTGGATTTTAAAGCACAGGTTGAGATGGGGATAGTAGGCTCCATTTACTATGACGATACACATATTGGATTTGCAGAAAGCCCTTCTGAGACTATAAATTATGTGAATGCCCATGACAATTTAATACTTGCTGATAAGATGTCTAAGGTATTTCCTAGTATAGATAATGAAGGTTTAAAGAGATTTAACAAATTAGCATTTAGTATATTATTTACATCACAAGGTATTCCTTTTATCCATGCAGGAAATGAATTTTTACGCAGCAAATACATGGTCCATAACTCCTACAATTCACCCCTTAGTATAAATGGAATTGATTGGTCATTGAAAGAGAAAAACTTAGATTTTTATAATTATTTTAAAGACCTGATAAAATTAAGAAAATCATATAAGGAATTTACATTGGAAAGCTCCGATGATATAAGAAATAAACTTAAATTCATGGATTATCCTAGTACTTGTGGCATCATAGCCTATACTATTACCATGGATGAAGAATGTAAATATCTGCTAGTAATTCATAATGCAAACCAACACAATTGTTTTATTTCTAAAACAGCCATAAAAAAACACTTAAAGGATAAGTATAGAAATGGTTTTGATGAGATAAACTTAATTCCTATATTTGATATTGATGGATTAGTTGAGGATGATGCTGTATTATTTAGCGATTATGGAATAGAGGTACCGTATTTTAGCACGTTGGTGTTTGAATTAGAATAGGTTCCCCATCGGGGAACCTATTCTAATACATAAACCTTAACTTTTCTTCTGCCAAAATTATAAACGTCATTTGAGGATTCAAAGAACAAGTCTATTTTATTGCCTTTGATAGCTCCTCCTGTATCTTCTGCTATAGCAAATCCATAATCTTTAGTATGATCTAGGGACTGAACATAAAGCTTAGTTCCCAAGGGTATCACCCTAGGGTCTACAGCTACAACCCCTGGTCTTACTCTTGTACCTGATGCCGTTAGACCATAATATTTATCCCCAGGGACTTTGCCTGTACTTTCAGGAGATAAATCATAAGCGGTTGCTGTCATAACTATAGCTTTTCTATATCTTGTATTTCCCCTGGATGTAACGATGAAATCCTTTGAACCTTTTTCAGTTATTTGAGGTATAGGTTCTGTAACTATTTCATCCTTGACTATCACAGAAGATGTAAGTACACCATTTACATATTCTTTTTTAACATGTGAGCGTTTCAAGCCATCTTTACCCTCTTGAACAACTCTTGATATGCCAACTTCCAATCTATTGTTTTTTTCTACGTGTTTTTCAAATGGTATAATTGATTCTTCGATTTCAACAACTTCCTTAACCCTATATATTTCTATAGTAGAGTTAGGGTTGACTTTAGCAGATAATTCTGGATAGGTATAATCTTCACCTTCCAATTTAATACCCACATCATTTAGTATATCTTCGACTTTATTATAGATGGAATCAACTTCTGCTAACATTCCACCAACACTGATTGTATAATTTTTCGGATTTTTTATGTAAATTTCTTTGCTGTCTCTCAATCTTGTGTCTAATGGAACACTTATATATGCTCCTTCCTTCACTGGTAGTTCCTCAGATTCAATGAAATC